>JBIKSY010000023.1:0-28958 GCA_044348365.1 Chthoniobacteraceae bacterium | reverse complement strand
TGGGCCGCACGCCACTTCGGGATCCGCACCCCGGACATCACCCTCCTGCCTATCGGAGGTTTGGCGCGCCTGGAGCGCATTCCAGAGCGGCCCATCGAAGAGGTCGTCGTGGCGCTGGCGGGCCCCGCGGTCAGCGCTGTGCTCGCC
Source organism: Chthoniobacteraceae bacterium (assembly GCA_044348365.1). Classification (GTDB taxonomy): domain Bacteria; phylum Verrucomicrobiota; class Verrucomicrobiia; order Chthoniobacterales; family Chthoniobacteraceae; genus Chth-196. The sequence continues at coordinate 28,811 of JBIKSY010000023.1, read as the reverse complement.
CTTGCCTTCGGCGCACTCTCGCACTTCCACTTCGCCTCAATGGACACGCCAACCCACGGCTGGGAGGGCATGTTCTCAAACCTTTTTACCATCAATACGGGCCTGCTGGCGTTCAACCTACTCCCCGCCTTCCCCCTCGACGGCGGGCGCGTCTTCAGGGCCCTCCTCGCCATGCGGCTCAACTACGGACTCGCCACGCGGATTGCCGCGGGTTCGGGGCAGGTTCTGGCGGTCCTTCTAGGCGCCGCCGGCTTTCTTGCCCCGGCACCCATGCTGGTGTTCATCGCCGCCTTCCTTTTTCTGGGCGCCGGCAGCGAGGCCTCGCAGGTTGCCATCCGGGAAGCCTCCCGAGGCCTCCGGGTACACGACGCCATGATGACAACCTTCACCATCCTGCCCTCCGAGGCACGCCTCGCCGATGCATCAGACCTGCTCATGCACTCCTCCCAGCACACCTTTCCCATCGCGGACCCTCTTGGCCGCTACCTTGCGCTCCTGTCCAGAAACGGCCTGATCAACGGGCTCCACGCCGCCGGCCCCATGGGCCCGGCCCTTTCCTACGCCCGCATTGACCTGCCCACCGTCGCGCCGGGGCACCTGTTTTCCGCCGCCTGCAACCTGATGCGGGAGTTTGAAACTCCCGCGCTTCCGGTTCTGGACTCCTCCGGCCGGTTGGTGGGGCTGTTCACCGAAGAAAATGTGGGGGCGATGCTCCTTATGGAAGGGGCCTCCAGAGAAAAGTCCCGTCCACTGCCGCCACCCGGCACCCCTTGAAAACGCACGCGGCAATCCAGTCTCCCGTACCTCCGCTGGCAAAGCGCCCATCGGGCCATCGGCATGGGGATTGCCTAAGAACAGGCCTCCGGCGGCGTTCTCTTTTTTGCTATGAGGCTTTCCCCTACTCAACCCACGCTGCTGTTGTTTCTGTTGTCGGCGGCGGGTCTTGCCGCCGTACCGAAGTTGCCGGAAACGGTCGAATTCAACCGGGACATCCGCCCCATTCTATCCGACAACTGTTTCCAATGCCACGGTCCGGACAAGGCCCACCGCAAGGCCGAACTCAGACTGGATGTGCGGGAGGATGCGCTTGAAAAGGAGGCCTTTGTGCCGGGCAAACCCGATCAAAGCGAGTTGGTCAAACGGCTTCACTCCAAGGACTCCGACGAGGTGATGCCGCCGCCGGACTCCAACAAAAAACTCACCTCCCATCAAAAGGCCCTCCTGGAGCAATGGGTCAAACAGGGAGGACAGTACCAACTGCACTGGTCCTATGAAAAGCCAGTCAAGGCCCCGGTGCCCGCCGGGAAAAACCCGGTGGATACACTTGTCTCGAAGCGTTTGGACTCGCTCGGGCTCAAGTTTTCCCCGGAGGCGGACAGGCGCACGCTCATCCGCCGCCTTTATTCAGACCTGCTGGGGCTTCCCCCCTCCCCCGTTGAGGTTTCCGCCTTCGAGGCGGACACACAGCCCGACGCCTACCAGAAACTCGTCTCAAAACTGCTCGAAAACCCCCACTACGGCGAACGCATGGCGCTCGGCTGGTTGGATGTGGTCCGGTTTGCAGACACGATTGGCTACCACAGTGACACCCCGCGGAATGTGTGGCCCTACCGCGACTGGGTAATCAAGGCGTTCAACGACAACAAGCGCTTTGACCGATTCACCCTTGAGCAGGTCGCCGGGGACCTGCTTCCGGACGCCAACCGCGAAACCCGGGTGGGCTCCGCGTTCAACAGACTCATTCTCTCCACCGAGGAAGGAGGTGCGCAGGCCAAGGACTACGAGGCAAGAATGCTCACGGACCGGGTGCGTGCCATCGGCGCCGCCTGGCTCGGGCAGACGACTGGGTGCGCCCAGTGCCACGACCACAAGTTTGACCCCATCACGACCAAGGACTTCTACTCACTGGGCGCGTTTTTTGCGGACATCAAGGAACCGGTCATCGGCAGGCGCGAGGATGGGATGCTGGTGGTCTCAGACGCGGAACAGGCAGAGATGTCCCGGCTCGACGGCGTCCTCGCCGCCGCAAAGAAGCAGTTCGACGCGATCGCCCCCCAGTTGGAGGCGGCACAAAAGGCGTGGGAGACAGAACAGATTGCGGCGGCGGGCGCAAGCCTGACACTTCCCGAGTTGGCAAAGGACGCAAAAACCTCCGAGGCGGACAAAAAGGCCGCGCAGCTCGCTGCGGCCGCACTCAAGAAGGAGGCGAAGACCAGAAACGCCAAGGAAAAGCTGGACCTTCAGACCTATTTCAGAACCCGGGTCACAACGCTCTTCAGGGAGGAAACGGCCGCACTGGCGGCGGCGGAAAAGGCACGGAAGGAATACTATGACCCGCTGGCCAAATGCCTCGTCACCGAGTCCTCGGCGCAAGCGAGAACCGTTCGGATTCTGGCCAGGGGCAACTTTTTGGATGACAGCGGCGAAGTGGTGAAGGCTGCCCTCCCGCACTACCTGCCCCAGCCCAAGATTGAGGGACGCGCCTTGACCCGACTGGATCTCGCCCAGTGGCTGGTGTCCGGCGAAAACCCGCTAACGGCCCGCACCGTGATGAACCGGCTCTGGAAGCAGTTTTTTGGAACCGGCCTCAGCAAGGTGCTCGACGACTTGGGGGCGCAGGGCGAGCCCCCACCCAATGGCGCGCTGCTTGACTGGCTTGCCTGCGAGTTCATGGACAGCGGCTGGGACGTCAAACACATGGTGCTGACCTTGGTCAACAGCGCCACCTACAAGCAGGTCTCCGTTTCCAACGCCGCCCTGACTGCGGCCGATCCCTACAACCGCGAACACGCGCGTCAAAGCACCTTCCGGTATGACGCCGAACTCGTGCGCGACAACGCCCTAGCCGTTTCGGGGCTGCTGGCGCCAAAAATCGGCGGCCCGAGCGCGAAGCCTTACCAGCCGGAACGCTACTGGGAAAACTTGAACTTTCCAACGCGGGAGTGGGCGAATGACCAGGGAGAAGGGCTCTACCGGAGGGGTCTGTACACCTGGTGGCAGCGGTCGTTTTTGCATCCCGCACTTCTCGCCTTCGACGCACCCAGCCGGGAGGAATGCTGTGCGGAACGGACCCGCTCCAACATCCCCCAACAGGCACTGGTTTTGTTGAACGATCCGACCTACGTGGAGGCGGCGCGCGCCTTCGCTGCCCGGATTTTGAAAGAGGGCAGTGGTTCGTCAGAAGAACGGCTCCAATGGGCCTTCCAGCAGGTGCTTCAGCGGAACCCGAGAAGGGAGGAGGTAAAAACCCTTCTGGCGGTTTTGGAAAAAAACCGCTCCGTCTACGAGGCGGACAAACCTGCGGCGGAGGCGGTTTTGAAGTCCGGACAGGCGCCGGTGCCAGCCCAGCTCGACAAGGTGGAGTTGGCCGCGTGGCTGCATGTTGCCCGCGTGCTACTCAACCTCCATGAATCCATCACACGGGCCTGAGCCGTCGCAAACAAACGGCCCTCCCAACTTTATTTATCACCGCTCCACCGGCAGCCCGCACAAACAAATCATGCAACCGAACTCCCCCTTTCACCACAACCGGCGGACCTTCCTCGGCAAAACAGCACAGGGCCTTGGCGCAGTGGCGCTGGGGTCCTTGTTGAAACCGGAAACCGGGCAGGCCGCCGCGCTCAAGGGAATTTTGGGCGATCTCCCTCTGCCACAGAAGGTCAAGCGTGTCATCTGGCTTTCGATGGCTGGAGGGCCGTCGCACCTGGAGACGTTCGACCCCAAGCCAAGGCTGGCGGAAATGCATGGGGAGCCCATGCCGGAAAGCATGACCAAGGGCCAACAACTCGCGCAGCTTCAGGGTCAAAAGCTGCTCTGCTTTGCCCCGCAGCATCCGTTTGCAAAATTTGGAAAAAACCAGACGGAGATCTGCGCCCTTTTTCCGCAAATCGGCTCAGTGCTGGACGACATCTGCTTGGTGCGCTCGATGACCACGGATGCAATCAACCACGATCCGGCCCACATGTTCATGAACACGGGCTCCCAGATCGCAGGTCGTCCGAGCATGGGCTCGTGGGTGACCTACGGGCTGGGCAGTGCGGCGGTGGACCTTCCCGGATTTGTGGTGCTCACCTCGTTGGGCAAGGGGGGACAAAACCAACCGATCGCCGCGCGCCAATGGAGCAGCGGCTTTCTGCCCAGCCGCTACCAGGGGGTGCAACTGCGAGGGAAAGGCGACCCGGTACTTTATCTGACCAATCCCAACGGAGTCAGCCGGGAACAGCAGGGCGGGGACGTGGCTGCCATCAGTTCACTCAACCGCCAGCATGCGGCGCTGGTGGATGACCCGGAGATTGCCACCCGCATCGCGCAGTACGAGATGGCCTTTCAAATGCAGGCAAGCGTGCCCGAACTGATGGACCTCAAAGGGGAAGGCGCCCAGACCCTGGAACTGTACGGCTGCCAGCCGGGCGACGGTTCCTTTGCCTCAAACTGCCTTCTTGCCCGCCGCTTGGCGGAGCGTGGAGTCCGTTTCATCCAACTCTACCACAAGGACTGGGACCACCACGGCGGTCTCAAAGACGGTATCGCCTTCAAGGCGCAGGAGATTGACCGGGGCTGCATGGCGCTGATCACCGACCTCAAGCAGCGCGGCCTGCTGGAGAGTACGCTGATTGTATGGGCCGGTGAATTCGGACGCACCCCAATGTCCCAGGGCGGAAGCGGGCGGGACCACCACAACAAAGCGATGTCGGTTTGGCTCGCAGGCGGAGGAGTCCAGGGGGGCCTTGTGCACGGGGCCACAGACGAGCTGGGCTATGCGGCCGTGGACAAGGTGACGACAGTACACGACCTCCATGCCACGATGCTTCACCAACTGGGAATCCAGCACGACGCCTTCACCATCAAGTTTCAGGGGCTTGATGCAAAACTGTCGGGCGTCGAAGGCGCGAATGTCATCAAAGAAATCCTCACCTGAGGACGGCGACCGAGCGGAGCGGTCGGGGAGCCATCTCCTCCCCGCCTCCAGTGGCGTTGGCGTAAACGGGCCCCTTCCCGCAAGTCCCGTCTGGCGAGCGCCCGCGAGGCAGCGGAGACCACAAGGAGAAGCTCGTTGACCCCGCCCCTCCCGGGAGAGGCTTTCTACTTTTCAAAACTGACCTGCTGCGTCTCCACCCTTTGGCGGAGCGGGTCGTCGGACTTGGGCGCCCGGTCTTGCTTTGCCATTGCGGCCCCGCCCGCAACGGGCTTGAGCAGCGCAATGATTCCGAGACACAGTCCCACAAGTGCGGCAAGAGCAAGAGCGTACCTGGGGGTGCTTAGGCTGTGCTCGCTCAAAAAGGTACCCACCCGGTCGGCCGCAATCCGCCAAACCGGCCGTTGTAACACCTCGCTCCTCTGCCGCTGGTGGAGTTGCTTGAGTAGCTGCTCCGTGTAACCCTTGGGCATTTCTGGGTTGCCTCTCTGCCTTAGTAAAAACTGGATCTGTTCTGGACTCATACGGCGGCGCCCTCCATGTGCAAGTCGCTCAAAAAGCCCTGCAGCTGCCGATGCGCGTAAAAGAGCCTGGAGCGCACGGTGCCCTCTGAAACCCCAAGAATTTTTCCTATTTCGGCATGCGCCATCCCTTGGATGTCGAACATGGTGACCACCGCCCGGTGTTCGGTGGAGAGCCTGCCGAGTGCCTCTGTTAGGCGCCCCTGCAGTTCAGCAATACCCGCCTGAGTTCGGGGGGTGTGGGGACTGACCAACAAGTTTTCGAGCGCTTCAGGCGCACCTCCCTCCTCCACCGTCGCATCCAAGCTGACTGTCTGCCTACGACTGCGCCGCTTCAGAAAATTAATGGTCATGTTGACCGCAATCGAGTGGATCCAAGTCGTAAAACGCGAAGCTCCCCGAAACCCAGCCAGCGAACGGAACACCTTGGTCCACACCTCCTGAAGCAGGTCGTTTGTGTCCTCGTGGTTGCCGGTCATGTGGTAGACTAGGCCGTACAGCCTCGCGGTGTGCCGGCCCACCAACTGGTCAAAGGCTGATGCGTCCCCTTTCTGAGCGCGGGCCACCAGCCGCTCGTCCTCGGCATGGCCGCCTGCTTCAATCTGCGTCGTATCCTCTCGCATTCGCTTCTCTTCCGAACTAGCAGGCTTCCCACAGGACGGAAGGCGCGAATGCGAAATCTCCCCTCCTTTTGGAGGCGATGGAGGCGCCCCCGGTTCGAGCCACGGCAGGACGTCACCCGGTGCATCGAAAGCCCTTTTCCGCTCCACTTGCCGGGGGGAGGCGCCGAAACCGCCCGCAGTGTGATTGTCCAAACAGACCAATCCTTCCACCTTACCGAACAAGAGACTCCTCAATGGCGCCGGCAGGGGCGGGGTCAACGTATTTGAAAATGGGGAACCTATGGCCTCGCTCATAGTGTGATTGCTAACTCAGACAACACAAACCCCGGGATGTTCAAAACCATCGCCCTCGCATTTTTGAGCCTCCTCAGGCCGATTCCCCCACCGACACGCATTCCAAGGTTGCGCTCCCCTTGCCCGCCCCCCGAACATTGTCTCCTATGAACCGCCCCGACGGCCGCCTCGCCGACCAAATTCGCCCCCTTTCCTTTTCCCTTGGAATCGCCCCCCATGCCTCGGGTTCTGTCCTCGTGGCCACCGGAGACACCCGGGTCATCTGCACCGCCATGGTGGAGGAGTCGGTCCCCCGTTGGATGAAGGAGCAAAGCGTGGTCGGCGGCTGGTTGACCGCTGAATATTCGATGCTTCCCTACTCCACGCTCCAGCGCAAAGCGAGGGACTCCTCCAAGGGCAAGGTCGACGGGCGCAGCGTTGAGATCCAGCGCCTCATCGGCCGCTCCTTGCGCGCCGTGGTTGATTTGGAGTTGCTCGGGGCGCGCACCCTGTGGGTGGACTGCGACGTGCTGCAAGCCGATGGCGGCACCCGGACCGCCGCCATCTCAGGCGCCTGTGTCGCAGCCTACCTGGCCTGCCGGAAACTTCTCGACGATAGGAAGGTCGCCCGCCTGCCCATCAAACAACTCGTGGGCGCCGTCAGCGCCGGCGTTGTCGGCGGCCACCCCCTGCTCGACCTCAACTACCCCGAAGACAGGGATGCCGCCGTCGACATGAACCTGGTCATGACCGAGACCGGACAGTACGTCGAAGTCCAGAGTTCGGGCGAGGAGGCCGTTTTCTCCCCTGAGGAGCTTTCCTCCCTGCTGGAACTCGGCCGCAAGGGCATCCAGCAGATCATCGCCGCCCAGCGCACCGTTTTGGGCATCTAGTCCGCCGATCCCGCCTTTTTCCCATGCAGCTCCTGCCCGGCTTCCGCGATTTTTACCCGGAGGATTGTGCCCGCCGGAATTACATCCTCTCGATTTGGCGCGAAGTTGCCTCGCGCTACGGCTTTGTTGAATACGACGGCCCGGTCCTCGAGCACATCGACCTCTATAAGAAAAAAAGCGGAGGCGAACTGGTCGGACAGCTCTTTGAGTTCACCGACAAAGGGGAGCGCCATGTGGCATTGCGGCCGGAAATGACCCCCACTCTTGCCCGCATGGTCGCGGCAAGGGAGCGTGACTATAAGAAGCCCCTGAAGTGGTTCTGTGCGCCCTCCTTTTTTCGTTACGAAAAACAACAGCGCGGCAGACTGCGCGAATTTCTCCAGCTCAACTGCGACATTCTGGGGGATGCCACCCCCGCTGCCGACGCCGAACTTCTCGCCCTGCTCATTGACATCCTCCGAGGCTTTGGTCTGGGGCCCGAGGATTTCGTGGTCCGCCTGAGTGACCGGGACGCCTGGATGCAGTTCGCCAGCGGGCGGGGCGTCGAGGAAGGCCGTTTGCTCGATTTTCTGGGTGTGGTCGACAAGCTGGAGCGGGCGCCGGAGGCGGAGAGCCGCCGCAAGCTCGAGGAGTTTGGCATCTCTCTGGAAGCGGTGCGCTCCTTTATTGCACATCCGGAGGCGGGCAAACTGCACGGCATCCTTGCAGACTTGAAGGCGCGCGGCTTGGACCGTTTTGTCACGGTGGACCTGACCATTGTGCGGGGACTGGCCTATTACACGGGACTGGTGTTTGAGGTGTTTGACCGCGGGGGGAAAGAGCGTGCGCTCGCCGGGGGCGGCCGCTACGACGCCCTCCTGGAGGTGATGAGCGATGGAAAGGTGCGGATGCCCGCGCTTGGCTTTGGGATGGGGGACGTGGTCCTTGCCAATCTAGTGGAGGAGGTTCCCGGCGCGGCGCAACAGCGCGACGCGTGGCTGGCAGCCCGGCGTTCAGCCGAAGTGTACATCGTGGTGGCCGAGGAGTCCAAACGGGCCGAGGCACTGCAGATGCTCCAACAACTCCGGGACGCGGGTTGGCGCACGGATTACGCGCTGGGCGCGGCCAAAGTGGGCAAGCAGTTTCAGACAGCGGAAGCCTTGGGGGCGAAGTTTGCGGTGGTGGTCGGAGCGGAATGGCCCGAGGTGAAGATCAAGCAACTCGCCACCCGCGAGGAAGCGGCCTGCCAATGGCAGGATCTCCCGGCGTTTCTCAAAAAATAACCCGCTTCCAAAGCGCCCCGCCCGGCCACGGAAACGCTGCAAACCGCCTTGAAACGGTTTCTGTCTGGCATCCCACACCCCAACCTGCCATTTCAGCCAAGCCCCCCAGCCGGGTTCTATTTGCCAACGGTCATGTCCTTGCGCCTGTAGGCGCTGATCTTTGTGTGAAAATGCATATCATACAACTCCTTCACGCTCTCAAGACGCATCAGCACCCACGGTTGCAACGGCGACCTGCCGTTCTTTGTGAAAACCACGTTGTCCGCGACGTAGGCACACGAGTGGTAGGCGTCGCCGGTCTTAGTGTCCGTAAAAAACAGCACGTCCCCCAGTTCGTAGGGCGGTTCAATTGGAGTGAACTTCTCCAGTGTATAGGCGGTCGCCTGCACGGGGTCTGCCAGTCGGTCCAGCGGTTGGGTATTGAAAAAATTCAACGCGGACCAGTGACAATCCGGAAGGTACCCCGAGCGGGAAGAGGTGGGGTCCGGAAAGGTGTAGAGGATCTTGCGGATGCCTGAAGGAAGAAGATGCAAAAGATCCATGCGGTCAACCTCCTTGTGGCGCTTGACGGAAGCCATGAACGCGGAGGTGTCTTTGAGACGGAAGCCCTTGTGCCAGTAACTGGCAAGCGTGTCCGTCGTCACCGTATTGATAAAAATTTTTGCCACTAGGCTGGGAGTGCGACTCAGTGCCCGGAGGACAGCCATCCGCTCCTGCTCTGTGGAGAGGAGTCCCAGCAAGGCGGGCATGTCTGAAAACTGAAGCATGGAGCCGTGCTTGTAGGAGACCGCCTTCAGAAACTCCCGGGCTTTGTCACTGATCTCCACCCCTTTCGACCAGTCTTCAAAGGAATTTCCGTAAAGAATCTCGGGTTCCACGTGAAAGAAATTTTCCTGAAAATTGGCAAGTTCCTTGTACAAAGCCACCCGGGCATCCGTTTTGAGCAGGATCAAATCCTCGGTCCGCGGGAAAACCGCAACCCCCTCCAAATCTTCCAGCCAACGGTTCCGATCGCACAACCTGTCAGCCAAACTTTCCTGATCGACAATCCGGCGAATCAACTGCCCCACCGCATCACCCTCCATCTTTGCAAAGAACCAACGCGTCCGGACTGATTTGGGCTCGCTGGCGCGCAACAAGTCCGCGGGAGCCTCCAACAACACCTCAAAGGTCTCCAGCTGGCCCCACGGCCCCTTTTGGGAAAGTCTCGCCCCTGTCTCCTCCTCAACCTGAGAAGGAGCAACGTCCGTCGCGGAGGCCTGCGCCGCCTCTTTGCCCGTCAACTGGAGGCCGGTCCCCCGCGCGCTGACAAAAACGCCACCCAGGAAGATGGCGACGCATAAAGAAATCTTCAGCATCTTTATCTTAAGAAGAGTTCGGTTCACTGATGGAATTGAGTTAAATCTTTCGGCCCAAGCGCCTCTGACCCCAAATATTATAAGAGCTGCTGTTTTGTGCAACGGTACTTTTGACCAAGTGTCCCCCATTCGGCAGGCCGACCGCGCCCCCGCCCCTCTTCCCGGCTTGCCGGCAGGCGTCGACTCCATTTGACTGCCTTTCCCTATGTTTTCACACGTTGTCATTTTCTGGACCCGCCCCGAAATCTCCGACGCTGCCGAGCAACTGCTTGCCGGGGCCGAACGCTACCTGCGTCCGATTGAGGGCGTCCTGAGCTTTCACGTGGGGCGGATGTCCCCCAGTGAGCGCAGTGTCGTGGACCAGAGCTATCAGGTCGCTTTGAACCTCATTTTCCCCAGCAAGGAGGCGGAAAAGGCCTACCAGATCCACCCGCTCCATCTGGAGTTTGTTGAAAAGGTCTTCAAGCCCTGCTGCCAGAAGGCCGTGATTTACGACTTCGAATAAGCCGGCCAAAACCTGCTCCGCGCCCCCCGCACACTTCCTTCCCCTGTTTTTTCACGCCACCTATGTCCACCCACGCCTCAGTCACCCGCATGGAAAAGATCGTCAGCCTTTGTAAAAGGCGCGGCTTCATCTTCCAAAGCAGCGAAATCTACGGGGGCCTCAACGGGTTCTGGGACTACGGCCCTCTGGGCGCGGAGCTCAAGCGCAACGTCAAGGAGCTCTGGTGGAAAAGCATGACCCGCATGCGCGACGATGTCGTCGGCCTCGAGGCGACCATCATCATGCATCCCAAGGTCTGGAAGGCATCCGGCCACGTCGACACCTTCTCCGACCCGATGAGCACCTGCCGGGCCTGCAAAAAGCTGGTCCGCTCCGACCAGGTCTGGGAAATGCTCGAGACCGTCCCCTGGGCCGACGCCATCCGCGCCGCCGCCCCTGAAGGCAAGCCGGACGCCGCCGCGCTGCTCAAATGGGCCACTGGCAAAGGCCAGCGCACCGCCCCCAACCTGGCGCTTGTCCAGCAACCGGAGGCGATCCTCGCCCGGGTCGCGGAGCGCTCCGCCGAGGCCGAGGGCTCCGTGCAAACGCTCTTTCAACTGTTGTGCACCGTCTCCGCCGAGGGTCCGCTGGCAACCCCCTGCCCGCACTGCGGCGGGGAACTGACCGAGCCGCGCCCCTTCAACCTGATGTTCAAGACCTACGTGGGTCCGGCCGCCACCGAGGAGGACGTCGCCTATCTGCGCCCCGAGACCGCGCAGGCCATTTTTGTGCAGTTCAAAAACGTCGTGGAAACCAGCCGGGTCAAGGTGCCCTTCGGGATCTGCCAGATCGGAAAGGCTTTCCGCAACGAGGTGACCCCGCGCAACTTCACCTTCCGCTCCCGGGAATTCGAGCAGATGGAACTGGAGTTCTTCATCAAGCCCGACGAAGTCGTCGAGGCGCAGACGGGTCGTCTTGCCAAACTCGCACCCGGCGAGGTTCCCTCCGCACCCCAGCCGGACTGGGGCTGGGAGCTCTGGCACAAGTACTGGGTGGAGGAGCGCTTCCGCTGGTACGAGTCCGTGGGCCTGAAACGTTCCTCCCTCGAGGAATACTGGCAGAAGCCGGACGAACTGGCGCACTACGCCCGCGCCACGGTCGACATCCTGTACAAGTTTCCCTTCGGCACCCAGGAACTCGAGGGCATTGCCGCCCGCGGAAACTTCGACCTTACCCAGCACCAGACGCATTCCGGCAAGTCGATGGAGTACTTTGACCAGGAAGCGGCCGTGAAGTATGTCCCCCATGTGATTGAGCCGTCCGCAGGGGTGGACCGGCTGATTCTGGCGCTTCTGTGCGAGGCCTTTGAAGAGGAGGAGGTCACGGACGAGAAGGGCAACAAGGAGGTGCGTACCATCCTGCGCTTCAGCCCGCGGGTGGCCCCGATCAAGGTCGGCATCTTCCCCCTGCTTAAAAACAAGCCGCCCCTGGTGGAGAAGGCGCTCGAAATCCAGAACCTGCTGCGCCCCCTGATGAACGTGTTCTACGACGATAGCGGCGCCATCGGCCGCCGTTACCGCCGGCAGGACGAAGCCGGCACCCCGTTTTGCGTCACCATCGACTTTGATACCATTGGCGAGAACGGTCCCGAAAACGAGGGCACCGTCACCCTCCGGAGTCGCGATGCGATGACGCAGGAACGGGTGCGCATCTCCGACCTGCCCGCGCTGCTGCTCGCCCAGATTTCCTGACGCAACGCAACGTTTTCGCCCGCGTCTCCACCGCTTCCATGGCCGGCTTTGATTTTGATTTCGCCGTGCTGGGAGGCGGCAGCGCAGGCTACGCCGCCGCCTCCCTGGCAGCGCGCGCCGGCCTGCGCACCGTGGTCGTCGACGGCGGTGCGGAGGTGGGCGGTCTTTGCATCCTGCGCGGCTGTATGCCTAGCAAGACACTGCTGGCCACCTCCGCCCGGGCAGAGGCAGTCCGGCTTGCAGCCGGGTTCGGCGTGCACTCCAGCTTTCGAGGGATCGACGGCGCGGTCATGCAGGCCCGCAAGCGCAGGCTCATTTCGGAGTTCGCAGACCACCGGCGCGGCCAGTTGGAGTCCGGGCGTTTTTCCTTTCTGAGGGGGAGGGCGCGCTTCACCGGCCCGCACTCGCTCCTGATCGAAACCCTCGAGGGCGGTGCAAACGATCCATCTCCATCCTCGAAAACCCTCACCGCCGGGACCTTCCTGATTGCGACCGGTTCCCGCATCCACACGCCGCCGGTGCCCGGTCTTGCGGAATGCGGCTTTCTCGACAGCGACCGCTTTCTTGAAAGCGAACGGATCCCCGCTTCCGTCACCGTCCTCGGAGGGGGCGCGATCGCGCTGGAGGCGGCCACTTTTTACGCCGGAGTCGGCTCACAGGTCACGGTGCTGCAACGCTCCGGGCGGATCCTCAAGGAGGCCGATCCGGATGTTTCAGAGGCGCTGGCCGCCGGTCTGCGCGGACACGGCATCCGGGTGGAAACGGACGTGCAGCTTTGCTCCGCCCATGCAGGTCCGGAGGGAAAGGTCGTCGTGTTCCGGCAGGACGGCGTTGAAAAGCGGGTTGCAGCAGAGGAGATTCTTTGCGCCTTGGGACGGCAGGCCGCCACAGGCGGGCTGGGATTGGAGAGCTGCGGGATCGCCTTGGTCGGATCGCGGGTGGCGGTCTCTGCCACGCAGCAGACCAGCCAGCCCCACGTTTTTGCGGCAGGCGACGTGTGCGGACCGCTGGAGGTGGTGCACCTCGCCATCCAACAGGCCGAGACGGCCGCGCGGAACGCGGTGCGCCTTTTGGCTGAAAAGGGTGAGACACTCGAGGAGACAGACTACCGGCTCAAGCTGCTCGCGATTTTCTCGGAACCCGGCATGGCGATGGCGGGCCTCACGGAAGCCGAGGCGAGGGCGGAGGGGATCCCTTTTCTCTCGGCGAACTATCCGTTCAACGACCATGGAAAGTCGATGGTCGAGGGGCAGCTGGATGGTTTTGTAAAGCTGCTGGTCCATGCCGGGACCCGCGAAATCATCGGGGCGTCGGTGGTGGGTCCGCACGCGGCCGAGTTGATCCACGAGGTGGTCGTGGCGATGCATTTTCGTGCGACAGCCGGAGAACTGTCGCGAATCCCGCACTACCATCCGACCCTTTCCGAGATCTGGACCTATCCCGCCGAGGAGCTCGCTTAAGACGCCCCCCGTGCGGCGGCTTTGTTTCCGGAGCGATCGTTTTGCCACACTGATTCCATTGACCCACGAGGGCCGTTTGCCCTAAGCAAAAGACGATTTGAACCCGCTCAGAACACGCCAGTTCTCAGCAATGGATCCCCCCTCCGATGCGCGCACACCCCCTTCTGTCTGCCTGCCTGCTCCTTCTTCCCCTCCTGCCCGTGCAGGCCGCGCCGCGCAAGGTGGATTTCAACCGGGATGTCCGTCCTATTCTCTCGGACAACTGCTTTTCCTGCCACGGCTTCGACGCCAAAAAGCGCGAGGCTGAACTCCGGCTCGACACCCCCGAGGGCGCATACGCCGCCCATGACGGCGTCCAAGCCTTCAAACCGGGGGACCCCGGCCAGAGCGAGGCCCTGCGCCGCATCCTCGCCCAGGATCCCGACGAGGTGATGCCCCCTCCGAAGGCGCACAAAAAACTCACCCCCGCACAGGTGGACACCTTGCGCCGCTGGGTCGAGGAGGGCGCCGTCTACCAGCGGCACTGGAGCTTTGAACCCCTGCTCAAACCCACGCCGCCGGCCGCCCCACCCTCCGTCTCGCCCGTCGACTCCTTCCTGCGCGCAGAACTCGCAACCCACGGCCTGTCACCTGCTCCCGAGGCGCCACGGGAACAGCTGATCCGCCGCGTAACGCTGGACCTCACCGGCCTTCCCCCCACCCCTGCCGAAGTGGAAGCCTTTCTTGCAGACGGCACGCCCGGCGCGTACGAACGCTTGGTAGAGCGCCTGCTGGGGTCGCCACGCTACGGCGAACACATGGCGCGCCCCTGGTTGGACGCCGCTCGCTACGCCGACACCCACGGCCTGCACCTCGACAACGAGCGCAGCATGTGGCCCTACCGCGACTGGGTGGTAAAGGCCCTCAACGAAAACCTGTCCTTCGACCAGTTCACCACCTGGCAACTCGCCGGCGACCTGCTTCCCAACGCCACCCGGGAGCAGCGTATCGCCAGCGGCTTTAACCGGTGCAACGTCACCACAGGCGAGGGCGGTTCCATTGCCGAAGAATGGCTATTCCGTTACGCGGTCGACCGGACCGAAACCACCATGGGCGTCTGGATGGGACTCACCGCTGGGTGCGCCGTCTGCCACGACCACAAGTTCGACCCGTTCACCGCCAAGGATTTCTATTCGATGTACGCGTTCTTCAACAGCGCGGCCGATCCGGCAATGGACGGCAACATCCTGCTGACGCCCCCCGTGCTGCAACTCGCAACGCCCGAACAGGAAAAGCAGGTCGCAGAGCTCGACTCCCAGATCAGCGCCAAGAAAAGCGCCATCCGCGAAGCCATCGCCAAAATCGGCTACACCGATCCGGCCACCCTCAACCCGCCGCCGCCGGTGCAGACCGGCGAAACCGTCTGGTTTGAGGACGCCTTCCCCGCCGGAGCAAAGGTCGAATCCTCAGGGGCGCCCACCGCTCTTGTGAGCGGTCCCGACGCGCAGGTCCACAGCGGAAAGGCCGCCCTCCGCCGGCAGGCCAAAGGCGTCTCGCAGGACTTTTTTACCAAGGGTGCCGCGTTTGCTATTCCGCCCAACGGGGTCATTTCCGTCTGGTGCCATCTCGACCCGGCCGACCAGCCCAAGGCCGTGATGCTGCAATTCCACGTAGGCGGCTGGAACCACCGCGCGGTCTGGGGAGAGGAGGGTGCGATCCCCTTTGGCCGGGTGCGGACTCCCGAAAAAGTGAGCATGGGCAAACTGCCCGAGCCCGGCAAATGGGTGCAACTGAAGGTGCCGGCGGACAAACTGGGGCTGAAGCCCGGCATGAAAGTAGACGGGTACGCCTTCACGCAGTTTGACGGCACCGTCCACTGGGACCGCCTCGGCATCGAACACCGCGTGGAACCGGCAAAGGATGTGCAGTGGTCCTGGAAGGTCTGGTCGGAAAAAAAACAGGGCACCCGCGTCGAGGAACTCCCCCCGGACCTCCAGACGCTGGTGCGCGGCAAAAAGGCAGCGGAGTGGTCCGCGGCCGAGGTGACGCGCCTCAAAGAATGGTGGATGGAAAACGAGTACCAGGGCGCCCGCGAAGTGGTCGAGGGCGTCCGCGCCGAGAGGCTCGCGCTCGAGGCAAAGAAGAAGACTCTTTCCGAACTGATCCCCTCCACACTGGTGATGGCCGACCTGCCTCAACCGCGCCAGGCCCACCTCATGATCCGCGGCCAGTACGACAAGCCCGGCGAAAAAGTTTCCCGCGCCACCCCGGCAGTCTTCCCCCCCCTGCGGACCCAGGGCGAGCCGACCCGGCTGGATCTGGCCCGCTGGCTGCTCGCTCCGGAAAACCCGCTCACGGCGCGGGTGACGGTCAACCGGCTCTGGCAGCAGTTTTTCGGCACGGGGCTGGTCAAGTCCGCCAACGATTTTGGCACCCAGGGCGACCCGCCGAGCCACCCGGAGTTGTTGGACTGGCTTGCCGCAACCTTTCGCGAGGGCGGCTGGGACACAAAGGGTTTGGTGCGGCTGCTTGTGACGACGGCCGCTTACCGCCAGAGCGCCGGGCTTTCTTCCGAACTCCTCGCCAAGGACCCGGAAAACCGGTTGCTTGCCCGTGGCCCCAGGTTCCGGCTCGACGCGGAGGTCATCCGCGACAATGCGCTTTTTGTCTCCGGCCTCCTTAACCCACAGATTGGAGGGAAAGCCGTGCGGACCTACCAGCCCGACAACATCTGGGAGCCCGTGGGCTTTTCCGGCAGCAACACCGCCCGCTACACGCGGGACAAGGGCGATTCACTTTACCGGCGCAGCCTCTACACGTTTTGGAAACGCACCGCCCCGCCACCGTCGATGGCAACCTTTGACGCCCCGGCGCGCGAAAGCTCCTGCCTCCGGCGCGACCGCAGCAACACGCCGCTACAGGCACTCGTGTTGCTGAACGACATCCAGCACGTCGAGGCCGCGCGCGCCTTCGCCCAGCGCATCCTCAAAGAGGGGGGAACCACGGCTCAAGAGCGGGTGGGCTTCGCCTGGAGGACGGTGCTGGCGCGCCGCCCCACAACGGAGGAGAACGCCATCGTCGAGGAGGTGCTCCAAAAACACTCGGCCCGCTACGCCGCAGCCCCCGCCGCCGCGGCAGGCCTCGTGGCCTTTGGTGAAAGCAAGCCCGATGCAACCCTCAAACCCGAGGACCTCGCCCCGTGGACCCTTGTGGCAAACCTCCTGCTCAACCTCGACGAGACCCTCAACAAATAAACCCCATGGATCCCTTCCTCGAATATCTCCACGACAGGACACGGCGCCAATTCCTCGGGGACTCCGGCCTGCGCCTGGGCGGGATCGCCCTTGCGGGCCTGCTCGGGCAGGACCAGGCCTCCGCAGCCTCCGGGCCCGCCGTCCACCCGAGGCTGCCCGGGTTCCCCCAGCACGCCCCCAAGGCCAAGCACATCATCTACCTGCACATGAACGGCGCGCCGTCCCAACTGGACCTCTGGGATTACAAGCCCGGCCTTCAGGAGCACTACGACAAGGACCTCCCCGACAGCATCCGCAACGGCCAGCGCATCACCACGATGACCTCCGGCCAGGCGCGGTTTCCGGTTGCGCCAAGCCTCTTTAAGTTCGCCCAGCACGGAAGGTGCGGCCGCTGGGTGAGTGAGCTGCTGCCCTACACTTCGCAGGTGGTCGACGAGCTCTCCGTCATCAAGTCCGTGAGCACCAGCGCCATCAACCACGACCCCGCCTGCACCTTTGTGATGACCGGCAGCGAGATCCCCGGCAAACCGAGTATTGGCTCGTGGCTGAGCTACGGGCTGGGCAGCGCCAACGACGACCTCCCCTCCTTCGTCGTGCTCACCCCGCGCAGCGCCGGCGGACAGGCGCTCTTTTCGCGCATGTGGTCGAGCGGCTTCCTTCCGACGCGCCACTCGGGCGTCGCGCTCCGGGCCGGCGGCGACCCGGTGCTCTACATTCAAAACCCGCCGGGCGTAGAGCCCTCCGACCGCCGAGCGATGCTCGACGCCCTCGACAAGCTCAACGCCGCCAACCACCGCGCACTGGGCGACCCTGAAATTCTGGCGCGCACGACCCAGTACGAGATGGCGTTCCGGATGCAGTCGAGCGTCCCCGACTTGGTGGACCTCACCAAGGAATCCCAGGCAACCTTCGACCTCTACGGACCGGAGGCCAGGGAGGCAGGCACCTTCGCCCACAGCGCATTGCTCGCCCGGCGGATGGTGGAGCGGGGCGTTCGCGTCGTTCAAATTCTCCACCGCGGCTGGGACCAACACAACAACCTGCCCAAGGACATTGCCCGCCAGTGCCAGCAGACCGACCAGGCCTGTGCCGGCCTCATTCTTGATTTGAAATCCCGGGGACTCCTTGAGGACACCCTTGTCATCTGGGGTGGTGAATTCGGCCGTACGGTCTATTCCCAGGGCACCCTCACGCAGACCAACTACGGCCGCGACCACCACCCGCGCTGCTTCACCATGTGGATGGCGGGCGCCGGCATCAAAGGCGGCTTCAGCTTCGGCGAGACCGACGACTTTAGTTACAACGTCACCCGGGACCCCGTGCACCTGAACGAAATCAACGCCACCGTCCTGCACCTTATGGGGATCGACCACTCCCGATTTACCTACAAGTTCCAAGGGCTCGACCAGCGCCTCACGGGTGTGGAGGAACGCCGGGTCATCAAGGAACTGCTGGCGTGAACGCCCCGTCTTGACCGGCTTCCGCAGGGCTGGGTCCGTCAACTGCCTGCCCCGTTGGAGCGGGGGTTCCCACGGCGTTGCCGTGGGCGGGCGATGGGGTGCACCGTTTGGGGCATCCCAACCCTTGCTTGCACGTTTTGATCGCTCCGAATCTGTGGTGTTTGTTCCAGCTTGGTGTTGGCGCTCGCGAAACGCGCTCGACGACCGGCTTTGGCTTCTGTTTCACCGGTACCGCGGCCGGGGAGCCCACCAGGGTTAACATCCAATCGGCACCCCCTGGGGACCTGCCTCCCGCATCACGCCGTGGCAGATTTTGCGCGACCTCCGAGCTGCGGCCTCCATCCGACACGTTCGAGACAAACAGAAAACAGCGAAGGCGGCGCCTTACCTCCATCAACCGGCGTTTTCATGCATAACCACCTGCTCGAAATAAGCATGCTTTTACACAATTCCGGTGGATAGGATGGGGCTCCACAAAATGCCGAAAACAAAACGCGGTTCGGTATCATGCAAGTGGCCCACGTCTCCCCGGCGCCGAACCCAGCACACCCTATGAGACGACCGTTTTCCTTAAGGACCCTCCCAAATGAGCTGACGGCCGGACTGGTTGTATTTCTGGTGGCGCTCCCGCTGTGCCTTGGGGTTGCCCTCGCCTCCGGAGCGCCCCTTTTTGCGGGAATTCTTTCGGGGGTCATCGGAGGCATTGTAGTCGGCATTCTGAGCGGTTCCCCGCTCAGCGTGAGTGGACCGGCTGCTGGGTTGACTGCGATCGTGTCGGCCAAGATTTCCGGGCTCGGATCCTTTCAAAACTTTCTGGCAGCCCTTTTTATCTCCGGCGTCCTCCAGGTAGTCCTTGGCCTTGCACGTGCGGGCTCCATCGCTGCCTTCTTTCCCTCCAGCGTTATCAAGGGTCTTTTGGCGGCAATCGGCACCATTCTGATTTTAAAGCAAATCCCGCACGTGGTCGGACACGACCCCGCTCCGGAAGGCGAGATGGCCTTTTTCCAAACCGACGATAAAAACACCTTCACGGAGCTTTTCTCCATGCTTGAGGACTTTCAACCCGGCGCAATGGTAATCGGGATCGCCTCAGTCCTTCTTCTGCTGGTCTGGAGCAAGATTTCTTTCCTCCAAAAAAGCCCCCTCCCCGCCCCGCTGGCGGTCGTCCTCCTCGGGGTCTTTGGAAACGAAGTCTTCCTCAGACTGGGAGATTTTTGGTCGCTCGATCCCAGTCATCTGGTCGACGTGCCCGTTGCCAGCCAGTGGAGCCATTTTATCGGCTTTCTGGACTCCCCTAATTTATCCGCGTTCCAAATGCCCTCCGTTTACGTGGCAGGGTGCACCCTGGCGATAGTCGCCTCGCTCGAGACGCTCCTGAACCTCGAAGCCGTGGACAAACTGGATCCCCAGCAGCGTTCCTCTCCGCCAAACCGGGAACTGATCGCACAAGGAGTTGGGAACATGGTGGCGGGATTGGTCGGGGGGTTACCGGTCACCTGTGTGATCATACGCAGCAGTGTGAATGTAAACGCCGGCGCAAAAACCAAGATTAGCACGGTCGTCCACGGCGTATTGCTGCTGGCATCCGTCGCCCTGATTCCCCTCTGGCTGAGAAAAATTCCCCTCGCATCCCTCGCAGCGGTCCTCCTGGTCACCGGCGTCAAACTAGCCAACCCGATCCTGTTCAGACAAATGTGGAAGGGCGGCAGGAGCCAGTTTATTCCCTTCATGGCAACGGTGCTGGGGATCGTGTTCACCGACCTGCTGGTGGGGATCCTGCTTGGGGCGGCGACAAGCATCGGATTCATCCTCAGGAGTAATTTCATGCAACCCATTCACCGTGTCGTCGAACGCCACGTGTCGGGGGAGATACTACGCATCGGATTGCCAAACCAAGTGAGTTTCTTCAAGCGGGCGGCCCTTGAAAAGGTGCTGCGCGAAGTGCCGAGGGGCGGCCATGTGCTCCTCGATGCCCGGAGCACGAACTACATCGATCCGGATGTACTGGATCTGATTGAAGACTTCGGAAAAACAATCGCGCCGGCCCACGGAGTCAAGCTCAGCAAAGTTGGGTTCAAGGAAGGGTATCACTTCGAGGAAGACATCCAGTTTATCGACTACAGTTCGAGAGAAGCCCAGTCCGCCCTCACCCCAAAATTAGCCCTCGAAATCCTCAAGGCGGGTAACGACCGCTTTTGTTCAGGTCATCGAATTGAACGCGACCTGACGCTTCAAAGGAGCGCGACGGCCGCCGGGCAGTACCCGATGGCCGTGATTTTTAGCTGCATTGACTCCCGCACGCCTGTGGAGATGGTTTTCGACCTGGGACTCGGGGACGTCTTCAGCGTGAGGATCGCCGGCAATATTGCCCGCGACAAGGTTCTGGCGAGCATGGAATACGGGTGTGCCGTTGCGGGGGCCAAACTCCTCCTTGTGATGGGCCACTCCTCCTGCGGCGCCATCAGCGCAGCCGTCGACTTGTTCGCGAGCAAACAGTCGGTGATGGAAGCCACGGGCTGTGGAAATTTAGGAAGCCTAATTTCTGAAATACAGAAAGCAATAGACCCAAACGAGGTCCTCGCCGCCCACACATGGCAACCCGCCCAACGCATTGCGTTCGCAGACAACATAGGGAAACGCAACGTGTTGCGAGCCGTCCGCACCATCCGTGAAAAAAGCCAAACCCTGGACACCATGGTGCGCGCGCAAAGGCTCGCCATTGTTGCCGCCTTCCAGGACGTCAAAACAGGCAAGGTGACCTTTTACCAAACCGCAGATTCCGGCGCCATGGACCTGGAGCTTCCACGACTTGAGGACGATCTGTCCTTTCCTCCCGCTGTGACGGCATAGCGCTTCCTCCTTTTCTCCCCGCCTCCGGCGAGGGATTCGGTACGAAAGCATCCAGACAGGCAATCCTCCTCCACCTTTTCCGATACAATCTTGCAACGCGGCGACGCCGGGTACCCACCCCCCCTCACAGCCAGGCTGCTCGAGATGCAAAACCTCAAGCACTTCTCGCTAATTTGAAACCCATTCGGTTTGCTGCTCGAGAATCTCACCGCTGAGACGGTCTATCGCGACAAAGACCCACAGACGCACTTCGCTCTCCCGGACGAACTCGTTGAGCGAAGCCGCGTTGCGGGGGAAACCTCCCGACTGCACCACCAGGTCGAAGAACAGGTTCCAAACGCGCGTCTGTCCGCCGTCGGCCAGCGCGCGCAATGCGGACTCGCGCAGCCGCTGGGTTTTGCGGTCCTTGCTTGCGGCCAGCACCCCCACCCCCAGATCGGCGGAATAACCCGAGAAATGCCACTCGACCCGGTCCCTGGAGGCCTGCATGTCGGCGTTGCGCCCCGGTTCGGTGGTGGTGCGGTGGACCGTGGAGGTGTACACCGAATCGCTGGTCCCGATGCTCACTAAATCCTTGCCGAAAAGCCTTCCGGCGAGTTCGGCGTTGTTTGCCAGCGGTCCGAGCCAGGCTTTGGTGCCAGAGGTCCGGTCCACCAAAGCCGCAGCCGCCCTGCCCGCCTCGCCCAGTGCCCCGGCGGAAAGCGTGGCGCCGCCCAGCTCGTCCTTGAGAGCGCCGGAAAGCATGGCGCGTAGGACCGGTTCCTGAAGCGTGTTCAGATTCACCTTGCCCGCAACCAGAGGCGCGCACGCCGCCGCATCAAGCGGCGGCGCCTCCGTCAGACAGAACACATCCAGAAGGGCGGCATCTGCTGTTTCCGGGAGGAAGAAGGAAAGGTGCTTCCAAGGCGAGCCGCGAAACGCCGCCCCCATTTCCGCCACCGAGCGGAATGGACGGTTGAGCAGCACAGGGCGGTTGGAGGCTTTGTCGGTGGTGCCCTGCCCCATCGGTAGCCCCTCAATGGTGCCGGAATAGCCACCGGCGGCTGCCAGTCCGCCGGCGGCCCGCCGGAAGACGTCATCGGGGTCCGCATACGCCTGACGGTAGGGCGCATTCGGATCAGAAGCCGTCGCAGCGGCGGGCGGGACATTTTCGCTGAAGTCACCGATTCGCAGCGCGTCGGCGTAGGAGCCGCCCGGGCCGTCGTTGAAGAAGACTGGAATGGTCGTATCCTTGGAAGCGCTGCCCGCCTTGATTCCGGAGGAAGGGTACGAGCCGGCCGGGGGCGTCTTGAGCGAGCGCGGATGCCAACCGTAGTCTGGAGCGCTTGCAGAGGGCATCTGGTAGAGGAGTTTCCCGGTCACAGGATGACGCGCTTGGGCCCAGGCCGCCGGTCCGCCGATGCCGTCCGCTGGTTTTGCGCCAACGGCGTAGTCGTATCCGTCCCTGAACGTCTTCCCGTTGTTCCAGTAAAACCAGCTGTTCCAGTAGGCCGGAACCAGCCAGCGCGGGGTCACCGTGCCGGGCTTGCTCCCCGCCACGGGGAGGTCCACCACACTGTTTGCAGGGCGGTCCGTAACGTTGTGGCGCCCGAGGAGCGGATCACTTTTGGGGAAGTAGCCCGTGTCCCAGGGGTCCGCGGTGAGCGGATTGAGCAACTGCAAATCCCGTGCGTTGGCACCGCGCAGATTCTGCTGCCAATTGTAACCGGAACGCATCGGTTGGCCGAAACGCGGTGTGCGGGGGTCATACGAAGTGACCACCGGCAGGTTCCAGCCTAGGGGCCGCCGGTTGTCTTTCCAGAGCACCTTTCCGGTTGTCTCCTGCGTGGCGGGAAGCTTGATCGGTTGTAGCTCGGACTTGCCCAGCACCGGGGCCGAGCTCCAGCGCGCGCCGTCGTCCGGATTGATGTCGAGCATCCGCTCGTCGTAGGTGACCCACTGGCCGGACAACGGATCCTTGTACTGCACACGGATTGTCAACTGGGTGCGCTGGATGCCGGCGATGGTCACCGGCACCTGGAAAAAGCGCAGTTTGTAAAACTCCGGCGGGCCGGGTCGGACGGGAGAGGTGGCCGGCGGGACGATCATCCAATCGGTGGAAGGGTCCGTGTAGGTGACCCCAAGCTTGTTTTGAAACACATCCAGCGCCGGATCATTCCCATCCACAAACCACTGGAGGCCAATGCTTGGAAACGCGCCATTCCTGTATCCCCCCACCTTGTCACGCTTGAATATTTTGGCCGCCACCAGGAACTGGGAAGGCACCTCGCCCAGCGAAAAACCCACCCACCGGCTGCTGTCGGCGCTTTGCAGGGAGCCGTTGTAGGGCGGGGCCGAGAAAAAATTGTCCTCTCCTGCACTCAGCGCAGAACCCGATGGCAACCCGGGCTGGCACAGCGTGGTTGGCTCGCGAAAAAGCGCGTTTGAGCCCAGCGAAAAAAGCAGTTCACTCCCGCGCAGGTCCACGGTCCTGTTGTGTTGGGCGTTCCCTCCGCTGGAAGGAGTAGGTGAACCGGGAGGGATAACCTGCGTGGGGTTGGTTTCAAAAAGAGCGCGGCGTACGCCCTGCCTGTCGGTAAGCGCGGTCAAGAACTGACGGTAGGGCGGGAAAGGGTAAGGAACGGAGGCGCCGCCGGCGTACTTCAGGGTGCCCGCCCCGACCGCATAGGTGGCCGCGACAAACGAACGTCCGATATCCGGCGTAGCGGGCCACACGACCTGCTGGTAGCCTGGAATGGAAGAATCCCACGTGTAGGCCTTTCCGCTGGAGAGCTTGTACAAGACCGTGGAATCTCCAGCGGCCGGAAAGTCCAAAACCGAACCCACCGGCCCGAACTGTTTTCCCGAAAACCGCGCGGTGCCCGCCGGCCAGTTTGTGGGCACGGGCTGCAGTGGAAAATCAGCGTCGGAAAGGACGGTATCGGGAAGCCTCCAGAGCGGCACCAGCGAGAAAAAGTAGTTGTGCTGCCGAGCGCCCAACGCGAGGCCGGCAGGGTCGTCCAATTGGGTGGGGGCGTTGTTCCACAGAAGTGCGTGGGGCCGGTAGTCGCTGCTGCCGCTCAAGGTTAAAAACGTGGTTTGCTGGTTGTCCATCGGCCAGGTCCACGTCCAGTTGTTGGTGTTGAGCCCCATGGTGGAGCTCAGGGTGCTGAACACCTGCGAGTGGAGCCACGTCAGCATTGAGCCGCCCGTGCAGTACCCGAAAAAACCTGTCGGCCGGATCATAAAGTGGTACCAGCCCGAGTTGATGAACTGCACCCAAAGTTTGCTTGCATCGCTAAAGACCGGCAGCGTGCCGAGCTTCGGGTTTCGGCTCAGACCCTTGTCCACCGGATTGGCTGCATCCTTGGGCGGGTCTAGGATGTCCCCCGGCGTCTCGCTTGCGGCGACCACCCGGAAGGCGGCCGGGCTCAGTTCAGCCTCTACTCCCTTTCCATTGAGGGCGTGCGGGTTCCACAACTCCGGAAAACCCATGAGCGCCGTGGTGCCGCACTTGAATTTGCCGCCTGCAAAGTCCCCCAGGTTTCCGGTGATTTCATGGATGGCCCCCGGCGCGGGCAGAGGCTTGTTGGGCGCATCGTTGAGGTCCTCGATTCCACGCCAGTGGAACCGATAAAAATAGGGCAGATCCTCCACTCCCCGTGCGGTGAACAAGGCGGGCGCGTAGCGTGCTGCTCCGGCCGCCAGCCCCGGATCGGGGTTGGGAAGTTTGAGCAGGGTCGGAAAGCTGTCCGGATCGTACTGGTCGATGAGGTTTGCACCGATCTCCAAAAGCTGAAAGGCGGTGTTCCGGTCCCTGACCTGGGCGTAGGTGGCGCAATCGCTCGCGATGTCGGTGAGATGGGTTGCAACGGCGGACTTTCCGAGGGAGCCGACGCCAATGGCCGCCTTGAGCAGTTCGAAGAAATCCGGCTCCCTAGGAAGGCCGCGGGCGCTGTCGACTTCGAGGAGTTCCTCGAGTTTGAAGATGCCGCCGGTCTTGCCGTGCGCGTAGGCCCAGAAGGAAGCCCCGGCGGCATCCTTTGTCCAGGTCAGCCCGAAGCAGCTGTAAATTGCCTTTGCGGTTCCCTCCGTGTTGTACTGGGGGTCGCTGGTGGGAAGCGTTGCACTCGGCCCCTTCCACGTCAGCCAGGCCAGCCGCTCCAACGGAAAACGCTTTTTGACCAGCGGCTCCCCCACCTGCGCAGGAGACCCGTCCTGCCTCAGGAACGCGTGTTCCTTTGCGGCATCCGCCTTTGCGCGGACGCGCACCTCCAGAAACCCCGGGTTGATCACATCCTGCAGCGCGCGCGCGTCGGTTCCCGTGCCGGTACGTTCCGCGACCGTGCCCCAGGCATCATTGCCGCCCCGGTTGTTGCCCAGCGCCATCTCCCAGGGCAGTGGTCCGCCCAGGGTGGTGCTCCTGCGAAAATCACCCGTCCCCCGCAGCGCCAAGGCGATGGTACTCGTCGGGTAGAGCGCGTCGTCGACCCGCCCCGCCGGCGCGACGATGCCGGGGCGCACATACACCGGCGAAAGAGGCGAAGAACCGGCTGCCAGCGGATCGTAAAACCCCGGCTTGTAGGAGGGTTGCTCAAGGCTTCTGGAAAAGTGGGTCAGATACTGGGAGGCTTCCATCAGGGCCGCACGTTCGGGGGTTCCGACGCCCAGTTTTTGCAGGAAATCCAAAAGGCCCGCACGGCTGGCGAACGCCGCGTTGGTTGTCTCGGGAGCGCCCGTGCCCGGTGCGGCCCGCAAAAAGCCAAGGTTGCTGCGGCCGTTGAGCAGGAAGTTGACGTACCGGTTGCCATGCCCCGTGTTCCCGGCGATTTTGTCGGGGTCCAACAGGGTTGCCCGGTTCCGGTAGGCTAGGAGCTTTTTGAGGTGAGCCGCGCCGAAGCCAAGCTGGGTGAGGTCCGCCAGTCCCGAGCTGCCACGCCGCGCTGCCTGGGCGTCTCCCACCACTGCGACGTCGGGATCGTAGCCGGCTACGTTGAGATCAAGCAGTCCGCCGATGTCGTAAACCTGACACGCGTAGCGCCCCGCCACAGGAGTGCGCTCCCCCAGCCGTAGTTGCGGCTCCCAGACCAACGGGTTGAGCCCATCGGCCGTGACGTAAACCCAATCGGGCGCGCTCCAAGACCAGGGCTGCCTTGGGTTGCCTGCAAGCCGGAGGGAGCCAGAGGTGGCCGGGGTGGCGTCCTCCCCGGAGGCGGGATTGGCTCTGGGCAGCAGTAGGGGCCTGTTCCAGCTCGGTCTGGAGACACCACCGCCACCTGCGACGGCTTCGGAAGAGACGGCGCTAGCGCGAAGCGGCACCGGGTAGGCGGCGGCCTGCGGATATACGGACGCTCCGTTAAACTTTGCCGTGCCGCCATAAAATGCGCGGCCGCTGCGGGTCTGCTTCAGCAGGTTGGCGGGGCCCATCGCAGCGAGCGTTCCCGCCGAGGCAGTGCTGGAGCGGTCGGGCACTGCACCTGTCTGGGTTGCGGGATAGCGGACGGTGGCGCCGCCGGAATACACTTCGACGGAACCCGCCTTGATTTCCTGCAGGACATCCCCGAGCAACTGGCTCTGCGCCAATTGGGCAAGATCCAAGCCCAGGTTTGCAGCGACACTTCCACGCGAGTGCCGGAGCTGTTTGGAAGAGTGACCAAGCAGTGCGAGGACCAGCACCGAGAGCAGTGCCATGATGGAAAGCACCACCAGGAGTGCCGTGCCGTTCCGGGCGCACTTGGCCTGAGAAAGAGAGCGTATTTCGGAAGCAGAGGAGGAACGGGGGAACGGTTCGAGCAGCATCAGGGAGCCGCCCCTGATGCATCAGCAACACCTCACCATGAGGCCCGCCAGCCCTGGGGCTGGAGCCTGATTCGCACGCCGTCACCGCCACGAGCCTCTGGCCCACATCTCGGCGACCCAACTGCTGAAGACCCGAGTCAAAACAGGTCCACAACAGCCCCCCCCCCTGAGCGAGCCGAGTGCTTTGCGCTATGCGCTGAGCAACTTCAACGCGAGCTCGTTGGACACGTTTGCCTGGGTCAGCATCGAGGCGCCGGACTGGAGCAGCACGCTGGAGCGGTTGAGCTTGGTGACTTCGGTTGCAACATCCACATCCGAGATCCGGCTGCGCGCCTCGGTGAAGGCCGTAGCCTTGGTGCGCAGGTTGTCGATGGCAAAATTAAGGCGGCTCTGCTCTGCCCCGTTGGTGGCCATCATGGTGGCTACAGATTGGATTAATGCGTCAAAACTACCGTCGTTGGAAAACGTAATTAAACCCGCGCTGTCGGATGTCGACAGACCGGTGTAAGGAGCTTGAAGTCCCAGGAGATCCAGCCACCTGCCATCCCCAAAAAAATCTGACTGGGTCATCTGCATGGAGCGGCCCCCTTCGTCAATCTGGAGCGAGAGGGAGTCAGACTGGCCTGAAGAGGTCGACACAAAGAGATTCCTGCCGTTGAACTGCCCGAGTTGAACCTTCACTATCTCCTCGCGGAGTTGATTTACCTCGACGACATAGTTGTCATTATCATCCGTTGACTTGGTTGGATCTTTCATCAACGTGGCGATCTCATCCATCCGGGTCAGGACCGAGTTGATTGAAGAGAGCCCAGCGGCTTGTGTTTCCAAGAAGGAAAGGGCGTTGAGCAGGTTCGACTCGAGCGCGCCTAGCACAGAGGAAGTGTGACGGAGCTTCAGGGCGACTGCGTACCCTCCCGGGTCAGTCGAGGTATGCACCAACTTCGTCCCCGAAGCCAGTCGAGCGTTGGAGTCGGCATTGGCTCTCTGGGCCCGCGCCAGATCCATCGACGCATTCGAGGACTGCGTACTCAGCGCGCTGGATAATGTGATGTTCATAAAGATAGGTTGAGCAACGTCTGTCGAGACAGCGCAGTATCAATGCAAGGTTAACTTCATTTAAGCCTGTTCACAAGGCAAAGAACAGTCGTGCTAATCAGCATCAGAGAAAATATAGAGTTTCGCCTCCCTACTTGTCAAAGTCTGCTCGGATTTTATGCCGTTAACCACCACCCAGTAATTAACCACCACCCAGTAAATCCCCTCCTTAGGATAGGCGCTGCCGTTCGAGTTCAAATTATAAACCATGTCCCCAGCAGGAATATAGAGGAACGCCGAGTCGGCTCCCGGCACAACCTGCGGAGCCGCGTCATCCGTGCTCTTGTGGTACCAAGTGTAGGTGTAGTCTCCTGTGGAGGTGCTGGACAGCCCCACCCCGAAGATATAATCCATATTTTCCTTGGCGTAGTACTCTTTCTCCAAGTCAAACGCAATCGTTGGAATTGGCGATGTCGCATCCGCAATCACAACACTAAAAACAAAATGTAAAGTGAAGGTTTTATTCACCTGGCCAGTCTTGCTCTTCGCGGTAACGAGCACCTTGAACATTCCAGTACCCTTGGCCTTGCAATAGGGTTCCAAGCTCAAGTTCGGGCCGGTTTCGCCTTGCATGATGCTATCCCTGTTCCTCGAGTCCATCCACTGGTATGTGACGACTTCATCACTCGAACCGTAAACAACAGAAATTGTGTCTTTGTTAGAGACCGCTGCGGGCCAGGTAGTGCCTTCCCACTTTGTGTAGACAGTGGCTGGTGAGATTTTCGATCCATATTGCGAGAAACTGAGAACTGTACCGTTTGGAACGGTTGAAAGGTCATAGCTCCAATTCTGGCCGACAAACCGCGTAGACGGCAGAAGAACGTCGAGTAGCGCCGATGCGCTTTCGTCTGAGCC
>JBIKSY010000149.1:0-9445 GCA_044348365.1 Chthoniobacteraceae bacterium | reverse complement strand
AGAGGGTGCGCCGGCCGGTGAAAGGCTCGGCGGAAAGATTCACCGCCCGGCCGCCAAGCGTAGGATCTAGGCGTCCGCTGGCGCTGAGCATGGCGTCGCGCATCGCTTCAAAATCCATGCGTCTGCGGTTGGCCCGCCAGAGCAGCGTGTTTTCCACATCCACCGCGGCTGCCTCAGGGCGCTCTGCGCTGCTTTGCTGGTAGGTGGCCGAAAGGAGGATGTCCCGGACCAGCCGTTTAGTGGACCAACCGCGCTGGAGCAGCGCGGAAGCCAGCCAGTCGAGTAGCTCCGGTTGAGCCGGGGGGGCCGTTTGCAGGCCGAAGTCCCCCGTGGTCTTCACCAGCGGGCGTCCCAGAAGGTGGCGCCACACGTGGTTGGCCCAGACGCGCGGTGTGAGGGGGTTGGCGCTGTCGGTGATGCGGGCGGCCAGTTCCAGTCGGCCGCTTTTGTCGGCGGGAAACGGGGTCTTCTGCGGGTCGAGCACCTGGAGGAAGCGCCGTTCGACGGGGGCGCCTTTGCGGGCCGCGTCGCCCCGGACATAGATTACAGGGCTGACCGGCTTGGCCTTGTCTTTGACCGCCATGGCACGGGCGGGGGCGCCCGGGTGTGTGGCCTCCAGTTCCACAAGCGCCTTGTCCAGTTTTTCGTATTCCTTCCTCGAGGCCACCGACGGGCGCGCTGCCGTTTCCACATCCTTGTGAGCCAGATCCAGCAGACCGCCGGGACCGGTGAAGGTCTGGAGCACCGCCTCCGTCTCAGGACCCGGCGAGCGGAGGCCCTTGGAAAGGAGCACCCCGTACATTTTCAGAAGGGCCTCCTCCCCGGCGGGCTTGCAGGAACGGATCGCCTCCAGCACGGCCGGGTGCAGGTCGGTCTTTCCGGCGGGGACGCGGCCTGAGCTGGACACCGCCTCGAGCACCGCCGCCTTCGCGTCGGCGGGGGCCGCCACGATGCGTGCCAGCGGTGCCAACACCGGGTCTTCGAGGGCGGGAGCTGATTTTTTAAAGGCCGTCCAACGCTGTTGCAGCGGGGGGAGTGCTGTCTCGAGGAGCTTGGTGTCGCTGAGGACCTTCTTGATCTCTTTTTTTTGAAACTCGAGCTGGCAGAGCGCATCAAAATACAGCTCCAGCTTTTCCTTAACGTCGGCCACTGCAACATCCCTCAGCCCCGTCGTCAGTGCGGTGAGCGCGGCTGTGTCCTTGGCCTTTGCTTCCTCGTACCCGGCCCGTAGCTCGGGGTTGGCCTTTCCCTCCGCCTGTTCAATTTCGGGAAGCGCCACGAGATCCTCGGTGCTGTTGAGCACGCCGTGAAGCGCATAAAAGTCCGCGGTGGGGATCGGGTCGTACTTGTGGTCGTGACACCGCGCGCAGACCACGGTCAGCCCCATGAGTCCGCGGGTGAGCACGTCTATCCGGTCGTTGATGATCTCGTCGTTCCGGCGCAAAAACCGGGGGCCGACCGTCAAAAAGCCAAGCGCCGCCAGCGCCGGATCGTTCGGCTTGAGGCCAAGCTGGTCCGCGGCGATCTGTTCCCGGACAAACTGATCGTAGGGCTTGTCCGAATTGAACGCGGAGGTGACGTAGTCCCGGTAGGTCCATGCAAAGGGATAGCGCAGATCCTGGGTGGGGAAGAAATCCTGGGTGTCGGCGTAGCGCGCGAGGTCCAGCCAGTAGCGTCCCCAGCGTTCGCCGTAGTGTGGCGAGGCCAAAAGTTCGTCGACCTTTTCAGAAAGGGCGGCGGCCGCGTCGCCTTCAAACTTTATCTGGAATGCCCCGAGTTCCTCGGGCGTCGGGGGCAGGCCGGTCACGTCGAAATGCAGCCGTTTCAGCAGGGTCCGGGCGTCGGCGCGCGGCGAGGGCTTGAGATTCTTTTGTCCTAAACTGCGCGCGACAAGGTGGTCGATCTTTGCAGCACCGTTGGCAAGCGAGGCAGGATCCGCCTTTGGCACCGGTTGGAAAGCCCAGTGGGTGACTGCCTTTTTAAAAAAGAGTTCCTGGTCGCCCAATCTTGCACCGCCAGCGGCCGCACCGCCGGGAGCGGCCGGCCATTCGGCGCCCTGGTCGATCCACGCGCGGAGGATCGACAGCTTGTCCTCCGAAAGCATTTCCTTCTTCGGAGGCATTTCCATTTCCGCTTCCAGATGCGCGGAGAAAAGAAGCAGAGGGCTTTCGGCGCTTTTGCCCGGGGTCAGCGCCGCTCCGTAGCCGCTTCCGCCTGCCAGCGCCATCTCGCGGGAGTCCAGACGCAGGCCGCCCTTTTGTTTGTCAGGCCCGTGGCACGAAACGCAGTGTTCCGTGAGGATGGGGTGGACGTCCCCGAAGTATTTGACCGGCCTTTTGAGGGGGGGCGGCAGTTCGCTTTCCTCCACCGCGGTTCGTTTCTGCGTGGCGGCCGCGAGGGACTGGGGCGGGGGAGCTGCAACGGTCAGCCCCAATGCAGCACACCTCAGGAGCAGCGCAGTGCGGGTCGCTGCGAAACTGTTCTTTGTCTGCAGGCGGGGCTGGGTTG
This sequence comes from Chthoniobacteraceae bacterium, assembly GCA_044348365.1. Lineage (GTDB taxonomy): Bacteria > Verrucomicrobiota > Verrucomicrobiia > Chthoniobacterales > Chthoniobacteraceae > Chth-196. The sequence goes on along the minus strand of JBIKSY010000149.1, from coordinate 6,937 downwards.
TTTTCATGAGCGGGGAGACTGGGAGTCTATTTTTTTAGACAGGGCAGGATCACCCGCGACAGGGCGTCGGGCTGGTGCAGGACCGTTTCCGTCGCAATCGCCGTTCCGTTTCCAAAGGGCCCCTCTCCAGTGTTCGGATTCCGGTCGTAGAGAGGGAAGTGTGCGCCGCACACATCCACCCGCAGTCGGTGTCCCTCCAAAAGCGTCGCAGCCACGGGGCCGAGGTCCACTGTGATCTCGTAGACCTTTCCGGGTTGAAGGGGCGTGGGATGCTGAAGGGAATCCCGGAAACGGCCGCGCAGGATTCCACTGGCGAGGTTTTGTGCGTAGCCGTCGGGATGAACGTCGACCAGTTTTACCGCCCAGTCCGCGTCGACAGTGTTTGCGGAGACATGGAGCTTGGCTGAAACGTTGCCGGCGAAGGTAAGCGGGGCGGTGAGTTCGTCGCCGGTGTAGACGAGGACGTCCCCGCGTTCTTCAATCGGGCGCTGATCCGTGGGTCCCCAAGCCGCGGAACGGAGCGGACGCTTGTCCGTGACGGCCGAAGCGGGCGCTGGATCGGCGGGGTCCGCGCGGAAAGTGTCGACGGGTTCGTGTTGGGAGGGCGCCTCGCGGGAGAGCCGGCCCGCGCCTTTGGATGTGTTGGCTTTCCCACTCGAGCGCAGGTAGAACGCGGTGTCTGTGAATCCTTTGGGCGGCCAGGTTTGCGCGTCCTTCCAAACATTGTCCCCCATGGAAAAGTAACGCACGGGCGGGAAGGGTTTTGCCAGCGTTTCGGGATCCATTTTGAGGTGGCGGTCAAACCAGTCGCGCTGGAGGGCGAACGTGTCGAGGACCGCCTCGGGCCCGAAGTCCACCTCGGCGACCTTGCTTTTCCCGATGCTGCCGTGGTCCCATGGGCCGAGGATCAGCCTGTGCCTCGGGCTTCCTTTTTGGACGCGGTCCGCCTTCTGCATGAGGGTGAAGTTGTCCACGGATTCGCGGGAAAAAAAGTCGTAGTAGCCGACGACATGAAGCGCCGGGAGGCTTAGGGCGGACAGCTGTCCTTTGAGCTCCAGCCGGGTCCAGTATCCGTTAAGCTCCGGATGGGTGAGCGCCCCCTTGAGCCACGGGATCGGCCAGCCGATCTTCTCGTCAATCTCGCTGAGCGGCAGGTGGAGGAGGGTGGCGTCCCAGTCAACGGGTTTGGCGTCGGCGGGTTTGGCTGAATTGCCAGCGGCCCAGCCTGCAATCAAAGCGAGCCGCACGGCGCCGCCGAGGTAGAGGTTCCGATAGAAGCTGCTCCAGGTTGCCTGCGGCGCGATGGCAACAAGGCCCGGAGGATGCTCCACAGCTGCCTGCCACTGGACCGCCCCCACGTAGGAGCCGCCAGTCATTCCTACCCGCCCGTTGCACCACGCCTGGCGGGTGACCCACTCAATCGAATCGTACCCGTCCTGCCCTTCGTTGTTGTACGGGATCAGGATGCCTTCGGAGCTGTGGGTGCCGCGGCAGTCCTGGATGACCGCCACATAACCGGCTTCCGCCATCTTTTCGGCCGAACCCTTGGCCTTTGATTTGTCGTAGGGGGTACGCATCAAGACCACGGGTCCCGCTGGCCGGCTCTCATCCCGGTATACGTCGGTGGCCAGCTTGATTCCGTCGCGCATTGAAACCTGGACGGTATCCACGGTGATAGCCGCGGATGCGGTGATGCTGAGGGCAAGGAGCGGGAGTGAGCGGAGAAATGGTTGCATGGGTGTGGAAATAGATGTTTTTTTGCAAGGAATCGAGACCCGTGTCCGTGCGGGAGGGACGGCTGTGCCGGGGGATGATGGTTCCCGCTGTGTGCGGCCTGCGGCTCCCGCTGGCAAGCAGGATTTTGGCGGTGCGTACCTCGGTGGAAGCCCCGCAGACACGGCTGAGCTTGCGCAGGAGGTTGGCAATAGCCGATACGGCGGGGGGGTGGGCCTTGTGGCGCGGGAATTGAGCCGGAGTGCGGCGGCCGCGGCTGATGGCGGCGAGCTGTTTGGGGACGCCCCTGACCAAGGTGATCGGACGCTCCGGGACGATGGAGTTCATTGCGCGGGGATGTGAGAGGTCATACCATTCACCCTTAAGGAGGCGTATTCTTAGGGTGTCCGCCCCGTGGGGGCTCTGGAAATCGGGGGCGCCCCCGCCTCGGGATTGCCCTGGCAAGGGGGAAAGCTGTGCTTTGCCGTCCGCGTGGCGAGGCACCACCCTCGCCAAAGCCGTCCGCGAATGCTTAATCTTGCCGCCTCACCCGCTCCCTCGATTTTCTCATGTTGATTCTTGCCGGTTCCCAAGCCCTGACGGATTCCCGTCTGAACTCCTTGCTCCAATTACTCGTGTCCGACGGGGTGCCCGTCATTGGGCTCGGTGCTGTTTTTGTGCATCTGGTCCAGTGCAACGGTCCCGTCTCTGTGGAGAGACAGGCGCTGCTGGGGCAGTTGCTCACCTACGGGCCAAGGCGAAGCGCATTGGAAAAACCGGGTTTCTTGCGCGTAGTTGCTCCAAGGCCGGGCACCATCTCCCCTTGGTCCTCCAAGGCGACTGACATTGCCCGCATCTGCGGCCTGACTGAGGTGGAGCGGATAGAGCGCGTTTTGGCCTACAGGGTGGACACCGGCGGGGTGGTGCTGAGTGCCGCCCAGTCGGCGGTCCTCGACGGTCGGCTCCACGACCGGATGACGCAGGCCGTTTTTGACGCGTACGAGGCGGCCGCCGGACTGTTCCGGAAGGAGGAGCCGCGACCGCTGCGCACGATCCCAGTTTTGAGTGGTGGACGCGCTGCACTTGAGGCCGCGGATCTCGAACTCGGGCTTGCGCTGGCAAAGGACGAAATCGACTACCTCGTGCGGAGTTTTGAAGCGCTGGGCCGCGACCCGCACGACATCGAATTGATGATGTTTGCCCAGGCCAATTCCGAACACTGCCGCCATAAGATCTTCAACGCTTCGTGGGAAATCGACGGGGTCAAGCAGGAGCACTCTCTGTTCCAGATGATCCGGAACACCTACGAACTGCATAAGGGCGGCGTGCTCTCCGCCTACAAGGACAACGCGGCCGTGTTCGAGGGAACGCGCGCCGGCCGGTTTTATGCCGACCCGCTCACCGGCGAGTACGGCGCGCATCCCGAACCGATTCATATCCTTTGCAAGGTCGAGACTCATAACCATCCGACGGCCATCTCGCCGTATGCCGGTGCGGCTACCGGTTCCGGCGGGGAGATTCGCGACGAGGGGGCAACAGGCCGAGGCTCCAAGCCGAAGGCCGGCCTGACCGGCTTTACAGTATCCAACCTGCGACTGCCCGGGGCGGTGCGTCCCTGGGAGAAACAAAACGGCAAGCCGGAGCGGATCGTTTCAGCGTTGGACATCATGATCGAGGGCCCGCTTGGGGCGGCTGCATTCAACAACGAGTTTGGCCGGCCGGCGCTGTGTGGCTACTTCCGAGCCTATGAGGCGCAGGTACCCACCGCGGACGGGGAAGAATGGCGGGGCTACCACAAGCCGATCATGCTTGCAGGGGGGCTGGGGAACATCAAGGCCGAGCACGTCTCCAAGGGTGAGGTGGCCACGGGCGACGCTTTGGTGGTGCTCGGCGGGCCGGCCATGTTGATCGGTCTGGGTGGAGGCTCAGCGAGTTCGCTGGCCAGCGGTTCCGGGAACGCCGATCTGGACTTTTCCAGCGTGCAGCGGGACAACGCCGAAATGGAGCGCCGCTGTCAGGAGGTCATCGACCGGTGCTGGGCGATGGGGGGGCAAAATCCGATTCTCTTCATCCATGACGTGGGCGCCGGGGGGATTTCCAACGCTCTGCCGGAACTGGTCAACGACGCTGGTGTGGGTGGGCGGTTCGAGCTGAGGAAGGTCCCCAACTCCGAGCCGGGAATGAGCCCGGTGGAGATCTGGTGCAACGAGGCGCAGGAGCGGTACGTTCTGGCAGTGTCCGCCAACCGTCTGGCGGAGTTCGCCCGCCTCTGCGAACGCGAACGGTGCCCTTTTGCCGTGGTGGGCGAGGCGACGCAGGAGCGCCAGTTGGTCCTCACAGACGAACACTTTAAAAACACGCCGATTGATATGTCTTTGGACGTTCTCCTCGGAAAACCTCCCCGCATGCACCGCCAGACGGCCCGTTTGCTCCGGCGCCTCCTTCCGCTCGATCTCAACGGCATCTCGCTCCGGGAGGCGGCACAACGCGTCGTTGCCCACCCAACGGTTGCGGACAAGGGCTTTCTGATCACCATCGGCGACCGCACCATCACCGGCTTGGTCGCCCGCGACCAAATGGTGGGGCCCTGGCAGGTGCCCGTGGCGGATTGTGCCGTGACCGCTGCCGCCTTCGACACCTTCACCGGCGAGGCCATGGCCATGGGGGAACGCACCCCCGTCGCCGTCAACAACGCCGCCGCCTCCGCCAGACTGGCGGTGGGCGAGGCGCTCACAAACCTGGCCTCCGCCCAAATCGGAGAGATCGGCCAGGTCAATCTGTCCGCCAACTGGATGGCCGCTCCCGCAGTCGGGGGCGACGGGGCCGATTTGTACGAGGCGGTGCGCGCAGTCGGGATGGAGCTTTGCCCGGCCCTGGGAATTACCATCCCCGTGGGCAAGGATTCGATGAGCATGAGCACCGTCTGGATGGACGGCGTCCTGCAAAAACGGGTGACGGCGCCTGTCTCTCTGATTGTGTCTGCATTCGCGCCCTGCAGCGATATCCGAAAAACACTGACCCCGGCTTTGCAGTCTGGTGGCGGGACGGTCCTTTTGCTTTTGGATTTGGGCCTTGGCCGGAACCGGTTGGGCGGCTCCATCCTTGCGCAGGTTCTGGCCCAGACCGGCCTGGAGTGCCCTGATGTGGACGAACCGGCACTGCTGAAGGGCTTTTGGAACGCTGTCCAGGAACTTTCCTCCGAAGGATTGCTACTCGCCTACCACGATCGGTCTGACGGCGGGCTGTTTGCCTCTGTTTTGGAAATGGCGTTCGCGGGACGCGCGGGCGTCGCGCTTGAACTGGGCGATGGGGAGGAGGCCTTCGCCGCTCTTTTTAACGAGGAACTGGGCGCTGTGCTGCAGGTGCGCGAGGAGGACGAACCCGCCATACGGCGGGTGCTGGAACGCCACCAGATCGGGGCCGCTTGCCGCAGGATTGGCGCTCCGGCGGCGGGTCTGGCATTCAGCGTGCGCCAGTCTGGGACGGCTTTGTACGAGGCACCACTTTCCGAACTGCGTGCCGTGTGGTCTGAGGTGTCGCATCGCATTTCCCGGTTGCGCGACAACCCGGCCTGCGCCGATCAGGAACTGGCATGGAAGCTCGACATGGAGGATCCGGGCATTACTCCGAGGGTCGAGTTTGAACTGGAATTCGGGGCTGACTTTTCCAGTCGCGCGCCCTTGGCTGTCCTGCGCGAGCAGGGAGTCAATGGGCAGGTCGAGATGGCGGCCGCATTCACGCGGGCCGGCTTCCGGGCGGTGGACGTGCACATGAGCGATGTGCTCGAAGGGCGGGTGGCGCTCGCCGATTTCCGGGGCTTGGTGGCCTGCGGTGGTTTCAGCTACGGGGACGTCCTCGGGGCGGGGGAAGGCTGGGCAAAGAGTATCCTGTTCAACGAACGGGCGAGGACTCAATTCGAAGCCTTTTTCAGACGGAAGGACACATTCTCGCTGGGGGTGTGCAACGGCTGCCAGATGATGAGTAACCTGAGGAGCTTGATTCCCGGGGCATCCTGGTGGCCGCGCTTTGTGCAGAACGAGTCCGAGCGGTTTGAGGCGCGGTTTGTGTCTCTCAAGATCGAAGCCAGTCCGAGCGTGTTTCTTAAGGGGATGGCCGGTTCGGTACTCCCGGTTGCGGTGGCGCACGGGGAGGGGTTCACCGAATTTTCGGACCCTGAGGCAGCGCGTGCGGCCTCGGCCTCGGGCTTGGTCGCAGCCCGGTTTGTGGACAACCACCACCAGCCCACCATCGCCTACCCGCTCAATCCGAACGGCTCGCCGGAAGGCATGACCTCCTTTACGAGCGAGGACGGGCGCGCGACCATTCTCATGCCCCATCCCGAGCGGGTCTTCCGAACCGTGCAAAACAGCTGGGCGCCCTCCGAATGGGGTGAGGATGCCCCGTGGCTGCGGTTTTTCCGCAATGCACGCATCTGGGCGGGGTAGGGTAGTAGTGCTGTTCCCCCAAAACAAACCCGTGCGGATGAGTCTTTCATTGATTAGGGCATGGCAAACCGGCGCAACCATGGTTTCGCTATATTGGGAGGCGCTTTCACCGGTGTCCGTCGCGGTGCTGCGGACTCGGGAAGCCGTCTGCAGGTAGTTGCCTTCCACACAAACTCACAAGGGTCCCATCTGCCGTCATGTTGCGTTATTTGAAAGTGACCCTTTTGCAGGCACGCAATTCCCTGATCCGGGAGATGAGCTTCAAGGCCAACTTCCTGCTTTGGACGGTTGTGGAGGTCCTGTGGTTTCTGGGGCAGGTGCTTTTTATTGACGTGCTTTTTGCCCACGTCGACCGGATCGGCGACTGGACGAAGTGGGAGGTGGTCGCTCTGGTGGGCACCCACCAAGTCATCGCACAGCTTTTCCAAGCCTTTTTCTACGTCAACCTCACCCAGATCCCGGAGCTTGTGCGCACTGGAAAACTGGATGTGTTTCTGACCCTTCCACTGGACGCCCAGTTTGCCGTGTCCACCAGGCAGATCGGTTTGGACAACATCGTCAACACTGGGATCGGACTCTCGATTGTGGGGTGGTCTCTCTCAAAGCTGGGAGTGGTGGTCACTCCCAAAGCGGTCTTTCTCTATACCTGCTGCGTGCTTGTGGGGGTTTCGGTCCATTACAGCGTGATGTGTTCCCTTTCGGCGCTCTGTTTTTGGATCGTCCGCGCGCAGGGCCTGATTTACGGGTACTTTAACCTGTTCAACATCGGCCGGTATCCA
>JBIKSY010000022.1:0-29050 GCA_044348365.1 Chthoniobacteraceae bacterium | reverse complement strand
GCCTGCCTGTCGCAGTAGTTGAGGACGTAGGCGCCCCACATGAACGCCACCAAAACCGTGGCCTGCCGCGCAGGCAGGGGCTGGGAACCCGCGGTGCTCATGCCCGGAGGACCTGCTCGGCCGTCACCCGCTTTGCAATGACCGCCACGCAGTCTCCCTGCTGGGTAAGGCACGGCGCGCGCATGGTGATAAGGTGGCCAGCGCTTTGCGCGACCACCGGTTCCGGAGCGCGGTCGGGCCGCTCCAGATGATGGATGACCCCCACAACCTGCCCCCGTTTCACTTTCGCCCCCAGGTCCACCCTGATCTCAAACACGCCCGATTCGGGCGCCAGCAGGTAGTCCTCCCGGTTGAGCGCCTGCGTCAGGATGGTTGCCGGCTTGCCCTCGGCGGCCCGCGTCTTTTCCCTGCCTTTGAGCGCACCGACGTGGATGAGGACGTTTTGCAGTCCGCTGCGCGCAATCCGGTGGACCGACGCGGGGATCGCCTCGCCGCCGCCGAGTTCCGTCGTCACCACCAGCTTGCCCTGGTTCTCCGCCTCCACGGGCAGGAGGCCCGTGCCCGCGATGTCCGCGTACAGGAAAGCGAAGTCAGTGCCCCAGGCCAGCATCGCCCCGAACATGCGCGCGCGCTGCTCGCGGTCCGCGACGAGGTGCATGTGTGCGCAGGGAACGAACTCCATGCTGCGCCCGCCCGAGTGGATGTCGATGACCACGTCGCTCATGGGGAACAGACGGGTGCGCAGGAAGTGCGCGATCTGGCTGGTCACCGGCCCCTCTGGCTCGCCAGGAAAGGCGCGGTTGAGATTCATGCCGTCCAGCGGCGAGAGTCGGGTGGCGGCGCGCGCGGCGGGAAAGTTCAGCGAGGGGATGAGGATGATGCGGCCGGTGACCTGCTCCGGCGTGAGCTCGCGGGCGAGGTTCATCGCGGCAATCTGGCCCTGGTATTCGTCGCCGTGGTTGCCGCCAAGAATCAAAACCGTCGGCCCCCGTCCCCCGGTGACGACGGTTAGCGGGATCATGACGTTGGCCCACCCGCCCAGGTTGTGGGAATAGGGGACCTGCAGGAAGCCCTGCTGTTTGCCGGGTTTTTCGAAGTCGATGGAAGTCAGGACCATGGGGATGGTTTGTGGAGAGGGTTTGGGTTCAGGCGAGGACGTCCCGGAGGATTTCGCCCGAGACGTCGGTGAGGCGGAAATCCCGGCCCGAGTAGCGGTGGGTGAGCCGTTCGTGGTCGAGTCCCATGAGGTGCAGGATGGTGGCGTGGAGATCGTGCACGCTGGTGGGTTTGTCCTGGGCCGCGAACCCAAACTCGTCGGTGCTGCCATAGACGGTGCCACCCTTGACCCCGCCGCCGGCCATCCAGACGGTGAACCCGTAGTGGTTGTGGTCGCGGCCCAGCTTGGAGGAGGTGCCTGACATCTCAACGGTGGGGGTGCGGCCGAATTCGCCGCCCCACAGCACCAGCGTGTCTTCGAGCATGCCGCGTTGTTTGAGGTCGCCCAGCAGCGCGGCGATCGGCCGGTCAATCTCGGCGGAGAGCTTCCGGTGGGCGGCCTCGATCTTGTCGTGGTTGTCCCAGGGCTGCCCAGCCCCGTGCCAGAGTTGGACGAAGCGGACGCCCCGCTCGAGCAGGCGCCGGCCGATGAGCGTCTGGCGGCCGTGGACCGTGTCGCCGTAGCGCTCGCGCGCCGACTCGGGTTCGCGGGTGACGTCAAAGGCGTCAGCCGCCTCGGTCTGCATGCGAAAGGCCAGTTCAAACGATTGGATGCGCGCTTCCAGCCTCGGGTCGGTCCGCTCGTGCAAATGCGCTTGGTTGAGCGTGCGCAGCAGCTCGAGTTGGCGCCTCTGGGAGGCCTCGGAGCCGCCCGTGTTGCGGATGTTTTCCAGCAACTTTTCGACCGTGGTGTTTTTGGAGTCGATGTAGGTGCCCTGCATCGCGCCGGGCAGAAAGGCGGACTGCCAGTTTTCAGCCCCCTTGATGGGGTGGCCTCCGGGGCACATTGCGACGAAGCCCGGCAGGTTCGCGTTTTCGGAACCGAGGCCGTACATCAGCCAGGCGCCGAGGCTGGGGCGGGTCTGGACCGAGTCGCCGCAGTTCATGAGCATCAGCGAGGGCTCGTGGTTCGGCACCTGCGCGACCATGGAACGGATGACGGCGATGTCGTCGATGTACCCGGCGGTTTGCGCGAACAGCTCGCTGACCTCGATCCCCGACTTGCCGTACCGCTTGAAGGTAAAGGGAGAGGGAAAGGCGGCGCCGGTTTTCCGTTCGGTGATGAAGGAGCGGGGTAGGGGCTGTCCGGCGTACTGCTGCAGTGCGGGCTTGGGGTCGAAGGTGTCGACGTGCGAGGGGCCGCCGTTGAGGAAAAAATGGATCAGCCGCTTGGCCTTGGGCGCGAAATGGCGGGCCTGCGCGAGGAGCGCCTGGGCTGGAGTCGGGGCGAGGAGGTCGGCGAGGCCAAGGGCGGCCAGACCGGTGCCCGAGCGGGTGAGGAAATCGCGCCGGCTGAGGGGAGGCTGTGGGAGGTGCATGGCAGGTTAGTCCACAAACTGGAACTCGTTGGTGAGTAGCAACGCCTGGGTTAGCTGGGGCCACGCGTCTGGTTCTGATTTGGGCTGGGCGGGCAGACGGGGCGGGACCAGTTGGAGCGCGGCATCCTCCTCGGCGGGAGTCGGGGGCCTCTGGAAAAGGGCGGAATAGACGAGGCCAAGGCGTTTCGCCGGGTCGTTTCCGGCCTGCTCCGCGACGCGCACGAGCGCACGGGAGCGTGCGGCCACAAAGGGGTGGTTGAGGGAGAAGAGCGCCTGTTGCGGCGCGACCGTGTCGGTGCGCTGCGGAATGGACAGGTCCGGGTTGGCAAAGTCAAAGACGCGGAGCACGTCGGGCAGGCGTTCCCGGTCGATGTAGGTGTAAAGGGTGCGGCGGGTGTTAGCCGCTGCGAACAATTCCGCGGGCTTGCCTCCGGGCCGGCGGTCCAGTTCGCCGGTGGCGCTGAGCCAGGCGTCCCGCAACTCCTCGAAACTGAGCCGACGCGGGCTCATGCGCCAGAGCAGCTTGTTGTCAGGGTCGAGTTCGAGGGAGCGGCCGCAATTCGGGTCGGCGGGGTCGGTGCGCGAGGTTTGCTGGTAGGTGGCCGAGAGCAGGATTTCGCGGTGCAGTTGTTTGAGACTCCAGCCGTTTTGGACGAAGCGGAAGGCCAGCCAGTCGAGGAGCGCGGGGTGGCTGGGAAGTTCCGCGCGCGTGCCGAAGTCGCTGGGCGTGGAAACCAGTCCCCGTCCGAAGTGATGCATCCAGACCCGGTTGACCAGAACCCTCGCTGTGAGGGGGTTTTCCGCCGAGGCGATGGCGCGTGCCAGTTCCAGCCGCCCGCTGCCCTGTTGAAAGGGCACCGCTTGAGCGGGGGAGAGCACCTGCAGAAACTGGCGGGGCACCGCCTCTCCTTTTTGCAGCGGGTTGCCCCGTTTGAACACGCGCGGGGTGGCCGGTGTGGCTCGGTCGACGAGGATCGTCGCGTGGGGCGGGGCTTCGGGTGTCTGGATGAGGAGGCGGTCCACCTCGCCCTGCAGTTTCCAGAGTTCTGTAACCACCCCGTTCGGAAAAAAGTTTTCGATGTTCGAGATGTGTTCGGCCGGGACAAAACAGGGGCTTTCCCCACCGTAGAGTACGACGCGTAGCTGTTCGGACGCGGGGTCCGGCAGGCCTTCCACCGCTGGGTTTTGTTTGAGCAGATCCTTCCACTCCTTTTGGACCGCGGCAAAGACGGCGCCGTAGCGCTCGGCGACTTCCTGCAGGGTGGCGGGTGCCGTTTGGAAGGCGGCGGCCACGGCTGGATGCAGGGCGCCCGGGGGGAGTTGTTGGAGGTGCGCGGTCACCGCGGCTGCGGCGCCGGAAAAATCCTCCGGTCGGATTTGCGAGAAAGCCCGCCATGCCTCGAAAACGGTTTCTTTGCGTTGCCCGGCGGCGAGGAGAAAGGCTTGCCAGCGGCGGACAAATGCGGGGTTGATGTCCGCGGGGGCGAGCAGAATGCCAAAGGTTTCCTCGGGATACTTTTCCAGCTCCAGCTGCGCGAGCAGGTGCGCCGCGACGCTTGAGCGGACGCGTTCGGACTGTTCTTCACGGCGCAGGGCGCTGGTGGTCTTGAGTTTGTGGAGCCGGTCGGTGAGTTCGTTGACAAAGGCCGGAGGCAGTTTTGCGCCGAGGCCGCAGGGAACGAGTTGTTCGGCGCTGCTTTGGAAGACGCCGTACAGGGCGTAGTAGTCGCGGGTGGGGATGGCGTCGAACTTGTGGTCGTGGCAGCGGGCGCAGGCGACGGAGAGCCCTTGGGTGCCGCGCATGAGCACGTCGATCCGGTCGTCTATGATGTCGTGGGTGACGCCCAAAAAACGGCGGCCCAGGGTGAGGAAGCCGAGGGCGGCGAGGTCAGGGGAATGGGGCGGGGCGAGTTGGTCCCCGGCGATTTGGAGTTTCAAAAACTCGTTGTAGGGCAGGTCGGCGTTGAGAGCGTTGACGACCCAGTCCCGGTAGGGCCACGCGTGGACGAAGCGCTTTTCTTCCCGCGCGTAGACGTACCCCTTTGTGTCGGAGTAGCGCGCGACATCCAACCAGTGGCGCGCCCAGCGTTCGCCGTAGTGGGGCGAAGCCAGCAGGCGTTCGACCACCTTGGCAAAGGCGTCCGGTGAGGCATCCGCGAGAAAGGCGTCCACCTCGCTCTGCGCGGGCGGGAGGCCCAGAAGGTCAAAGCTGGCGCGGCGCAAAAGGGTGCGGCGGTCCGCGGCGGCGCTGGGTTTGAGGCCGGCCTGCTGGAGGCGTTCCAAAACAAAGCGGTCCAGATCGGAGCGGCTCCAGACGTCGCCCGGCAACCGCGGCGGCGCGGGCAGTCGGACGGGTTGGTACGCCCAGTGGCTGCGTCCCTCGGCGATCTCGGGCGCCTTGAATGCGGCCTTTGCCGGCGGGGCGGTGCGCGGATCTGGAGCGCCCATGCTGACCCAGAGTTCCAGTGCGGCCACCCCTGCGGCCGGGAGCGGGTGTTTTGGAGGCATTTGCAGCTCCTCGTCCTTTCTACGGACGGCCTGGATCAGCCTGCTGGCCTCCGGATCACCGGGGACGAGTGCCGTGCCGTTTTCCCCGCCTTTCTGCCAGCCCTCCTTGGAATCGAGGCGGAGGGCACCCTTCTGTTTTTTTTCGCCGTGGCATTCGAGGCACCGCTCGGCCAGCAAGGGCCGGATTTTGTTCTCGAAAAAAGCCTCCCCTTGAAGCGCTTCTGCGAACGCAAGCACCAGATGGCACGGGCAGGAAAACAGGAAGGCGCAACCCAACAGCAACAGCCGGTGGTAACGGTTTGGGCGCATGGAGAGGGACGGAAGTGAGGAGGCGTCGACCGGGCGCTCTTGTGGAAAATGGCTCAGGCGAGGATCTCCCGGACGATGTTTCCCTCCACATCGGTGAGGCGGAAGTCCCTGCCGGCGTAGCGGAACGTGAGGCGCTCGTGGTCGAGGCCCAGCAGGTGCAGGATGGTGGCGTGGAGGTCGTGTGTGTGGACCGCGCCCTCGGCGGGAAGGATTCCGTGCTCGTCAGACTGGCCGTGGACCAAACCGCCTTTGACGCCGCCGCCCGCCATCCAGGAGGAGAAGCAAAGGTTGTGGTGTTCGCGGCCCGCGTGGTTGGCCTCCTTGTGGAAGGGGGTGCGCCCGAACTCGGTGGTCCAGACCACCAGGGTGCGTTCGAGCATGCCCCGCTGTTTGAGGTCGGCGAGAAGGCCGGCGATCGGCCGGTCGATTGCGCGGGCGAGGCGTTCGTGGTCGCCCATGTTGCCGTGCGAATCCCAGTTGGCGCTGGAGCCGACGTCGATCAGTTCGAGAAAGCGCACGCCCCGTTCTGCGAGGCGCCGCGCGACAAGGCACTGCCACCCGAACCCGGAGGTGGCGCCGCGCTTCATCCCGTAGAGTTCAAGCGTCGCCTCGCTTTCGCCGGAAAGGTCGAATGCTTCCGGGGCCTCGCGCTGCATCCCAAAAGCCGTTTCAAAGGAGCGGATGCGCGCGTTCAAAGACTGGTCCGCCGCCCGTTGTTCGAGGTGGGAGCGGTTGAGGCGTCCGAGCAGCTCCAGTTCGAGCATCTGGAGTTCCGTGCTGGGTGAGCCCGGTTGCAGGTTGGGTAGTGGTTCCTTCCCCGGCAACAGGTGCGTACCCTGGTGGCAGGCGGGCAGAAAATCGCTCCCCCAAGTCTGCGCACCGGCGTAAGGCGCGGCCGGGGCGAGCACCATGAAGGAGGGGAGGTTGCGGTTTTCGGTGCCCAGACCGTAGCTAGCCCAGGCGCCGATGCTGGGTCGCGCGAGTTGGACCCCGGTGTGGGCAGCAAGCGTGGCCTTGTCGTGGCCGTCGCTGTCGCAGTGCATGGCGTTGAGCACGCACACGTCGTCGATCACAGACCCGATGTTTGGAAACAGGTCGCTGACCCAGATGCCGCTTTTGCCGTAGCGCTGAAAATCCCACCGGGGCTTGATGAGGAAGCGTTCGAACTTGCCGGGCTTGTTTAGCCAGCGGGAGGCGGTCATCGACTTGCCGTGGTCGCGGACGAGCGCCGGCTTCCTGTCAAAGGTGTCCACCTGGGAGACGCCGCCCGTGGAGAAGATGAAGATCACCCGGTCGGCCTTTGCCGGAAAATGGGGTGCGCGCGGGGCGAGGGGATCGCTCTCCGCGGCCTGCGACTCTCCCATGAGTCCGGCGAGTGCGAGGGCGCCGAAGCCGCCGGATGCACGGCTTAAAAACTCGCGCCTGCTGGGGTGGAGTGGGGAGTCCATGAAAGGGCGTTAATCAATGTACAGGAAGGCGTTCCCTGTGAGGAGGACGCGTGCAAGGCCCGCCCAGGAGGTTAACTCGCGCTCGCCGGGTGGCTGCGGTAGCGCGGCAAGCTTCTGGTTGTACGACGACAGGAAGGCGAGGAGGTCGGCGGTTTCTGCGGCGGAGGGAGCCTGGGTGTGCGCGGCTTCGATGGCGAGGCGGATTCGGTCCGCATCGTCCCCGGAAGCGGAAAGCAACCGCTTGGCGAAGGCCCGGGCCTGTTCGAGGACGAAGGGAGAGTTGAGCAGATAGAGCGACTGGGTGGGGGTGGTGGTCGGGAGCCTTTGGGCGACGCTCGCATTCGGATCCGCCGCGTCAAACAACGCCAGAAACGGGTGGCGACGGTTCCGTTGGAGCATCAGGTACACGCTCCGGTGTTTTGAATCGTAGACCTCGTGGAAGGGGCGGTGGATCGTGTACGCCCACGTTTGCACGGGAGGAAACGGGTGCGCCGCCGGAACGCTTCGGTTCAGCAGTCCGCTGACAAACAGCATGCCGTCCCGGATCGACTCGGCGTCCAGCACGCGGCGGCTGAAGCGCCAGAGCCACTGGTTGGAGGGGTCCTTGGCCAGATTGTCGGAGTTGTCGCCGCTGGAGCGCTGGTACGCCGCCGAGTGCAGGACCAACCGGTGCAGTTTCTTGAGCGACCAGCCCGAATTCATAAATTCTGAGGTGAGCCAGTCGAGAAGCTCCGGGTGGCTGGGAGGTTCACCCCGGAGGCCAAAGTCGCTGCTGGTCGGCACAAGGCCCTGTCCAAAATGCCATTGCCAGACACGGTTGACGAAGACCCGCGCAGTCAGCGGGTTGCTGGGCCGGGTAATCCAGTCGGCCAAATCGAGCCTGCCGCTGCCCTCGGCCGGGTCGCGCAGCGCATCGCCCCCGAGCACGGTGAGGAACTTCCGCGGGACTTCCTCGCGTAGTTTTTCCGGCTCGCCGCGGTGGTGGACGCGCGCGTTGGCGGGCTTGCCCTCGCTCACGCCGTAGGCCACCGGGTAGGGAGTGTCGGCGGCAAGGGCGTCGCGCTCCTTGGTGATTGTGGCCAGGTCGGCGTCCAGTTTTTTGAGGAGCCCGGCCAGGTCGGCGGGCTGTTCCTGTGCGGTCACCGGTCCGGTGCCGGGCGCGCCAAACGGGTCCTCCTGAAGTCCGAGATTGTCCAGATCCCGGGCGGGCACGCTGCCCTTCACGTGGCCGTTACCGTCGCAGATAAAGGTGTCCGCCACACCGTCCCAACCGGGAGCCAGCGCTTTGCCCGTGAAGGTGCTCAGGCCGCCGGAGGGGCCGACGATTCCCGAATAGGTCTTGCCGGCCGGATCCAGCGTGAGGCGCAGGGTGTTCCATTGTCCGGGAAGAATGCGCCGGACCACCTCCCACTGGGTGCCGTTGCGGAGGGCGACCTCGGTAGCACTCACGCTGACTTCTACCGCGAGGGACTGGACCACGCCCCTGCCCAGATAGAAGCGGTAGGAGCCGGTATTCGAATCGTTGGGAGCGGTACGGAAGTCGATGGTGAATTCCAGCAGCTTGCCGGGGGTGGCGCGGAGCGGTTTTGAAAAGACGTAGCGCACCCCGTCGTTTGGCACGCTGCTTCCGATACGAACGCCCTGTTTTCCAGGGGGATGCACGTGGGCAAAGGGGCTCTGTGCCTCGGGCGAGACGAGGTTGGGTCCGGCTGAAAGCCAGGGCGTTCCGGGCGGCTTGCCCGCGGGCTGCCCCTCGAAGCCGAGTCCGATGCCACCGCCGAAGGCCTGGCCCTCCGCGCGGGCGCGCTCGGCTCTTGCTTGGGAGAGCCTTGCCTCCAGACCGGCGAGTTGCGAGGCCTTGAGGACGTCAAGGCGCGCGGCCTCCGGGGCCGGCACGAGCGCGGGAAACTGCGAGGGGCGCTTCTGTTCTTCACCTCCCGGAAAAGCCCACTGGGTGCTCTGAAAAATACCGTATAGCCCGTAGTAGTCGGCGACGCTGACCGGATCGAACTTGTGGTCGTGGCAGCGGGCGCAGCCGAGCGAAAGGCCGAGGAGCGAACGGCCCACCGAATCAATGGCATCCGCAAAGTCGAGGTGTTGGAAGTCGGGCGAGGGCTTGTAGCCGTAGCGTTTGCCAACGGCGAGGAAGCCCGTGGCGGTGACCAGTTTCGCGAGCTGTTCGGGAGGCGCTGTCTTTGCCAGAATGTCGCCGGCGAGCTGTTCCCGCAAAAACTGGTTGTAAGGCTGGTCGGAGTTAAACGACTGGATCACCCAGTCCCGGTACTTCCCGGCCTCCCGGACCGGATAGTCCGCCCCGTCGCCTGCGGTGTCTGCGTAGCGGGCGACGTCTAGCCAGTGCCTGCCCCAGCGCTCGCCGTAGGCATTGCTTGCCAGCAACCGCTCGATCAAACGCTCGAACGCACCGGGGGCTGTGTCCTGCAAATAGGCGTGGGTTTCCTCCGGGGTGGGGGGAAGGCCCGTCAGATCGAGGGTGACGCGGCGTAGGAGGGTGCGGGCGTCTGCGGCCGCATTGGGGACGAGGCCGTTTGTTTTGAGGCGCGTGCCGACAAAGGCGTCCACGGGATGTCCGTCGCCGGAGGGGACGGGCGGGCGGGTCACGGGTTGGAAGGCCCAGTGTTTTGCGACGGCCTCGCTGCCGGGGGTGGGAGGGGCCGTGAGGGTTCCAGAGCGGGGGTCGGGCGCTCCCATCAGGACCCACTTCTCCAAAAGGGCCACCTCCCGGGGGGGGAGTTGGTGCTTCGGGGGCATCTGCAACTCCTTGTCGGTGTAACGGACGGCTTTGATCAGGAGGCTTTTTTCCGGGTCTCCGGGGTGGAGACTGGTGCCGCTGTCGCCGCCCTTTACCCAGGCAGCCTTTGAGTCGAGCCGGAGGCCGCCTTTCTGCTTTTTGTCTCCGTGACACTCGATGCAGCGTTCGAGCAGCAGGGGGCGGATGCTGGTTTCGAAGAAGGCTGTTGCCTCCGGCTCAGGCGCCTGTGTGGCGGCGGCCAGACCGGACCCGTTCCACAAGGCGGTGCATGCCAGCAGGAGTGGAAAGGTGCGGTTCACGGGGGAGGCGGGTCACGCCGGGAGCCACTCGCGCAGGGTGGCCATCTCGATGCGCATCGCATTCTCGGCCTTCACCTCGCTTCCGGTGCACAGGGCGGCGAGCAGGCGTCTGTGCCCGGGAACGGTCAAGTCGATGGAGGAGAGTTGCCGGGCTGCCTGCGCCCGGTGGGCCCTCGCCAGCCAGAACTCAATTTGGGAGCGAATCGTTTTCCAGCAGACTGCAAGCGGCCTGTGGTTGGCGGCCCGGATCATCCGTTCGTGGAACGCGACGTCCAGGTGGCTGAGTTCCGTCAGGTCCTCGGTGGCCTCCTGTTGGTCGACCATTTGCTCGAGTTCCTGCGCAGTCGCTTCGTCTAGGCGGTTCGCCAACAGACGCGCCGCCATCACCTCGAGGGTGCAGCGCATGGAGAAAAGGTCTTCGAAGTCCGCCTCGGAGAGGACACGGACCCGGGCGCGGCCGCGGCTGTCAAACTCAACGAGCCCCTCCTGCTCGATTTCCATGAGGGCTTCGCGGACGGGCACGCGGCTGACTGCGAGTTGTTCCGCGAGGGTGGTTTCGGGGAGGGAGGAGCCGGGGGCGAGTTCTCCTGAGATGATGGCGCGCCGGATTGTGGAGGTGGCGTCGGCGGAGAGGCTGTGGCGAGGGAGGGGGGCGAGGTGCAGCTTTGAGGGGGCCACGGTTGGGCGGGTTGAAGAAGGGGGAGTGGGGGGACAAAGCCGACAGTATACAGTGGACGGTCGGCGGCAATCCTTTTTTTGAGCCGGGGTTGAGCGTGGCGCTCCCTTTGAAACCATTTCAGGAACAGCCACCTCCCAAGGGGCCTTTGGAAACCGTGCCCAACGCGCAGATGCTTGCCTGGCAGGGCCCCTTATCAGTCTGGGCCCTAACGTGTTTTACGCTGTCTTACGGCGGTGTCACTGCCCTCAACTGCCGGTTGTTTTAGCGCCCCTTTTGAAGCAGGCGTTCGAGGGCGGCCTGGCGCGCTCTGTCCTGCCTGTACCGTTCGGCGATCGCTTTGCGTGGCCGAAGGGGGGCAAGAACAGGGAGCGGTGCGACTGGGAGGCCCAGCTTTTCCATCGCAAAAACCGCAGCGCCCCGGATGGACGCCTCGGGCTCGGGGTTGGGATGGAGGGGTTGATTCAGAATGTCGGCGAGCCTCTGGAGCGCCGAGCGGGAATGTTGGATTCCGCCGGACACAAAATACTTGGGTGGAGCGGGGGAAGTGCCCGCTAGCGCCTCTCCGATTTGAGCGATCCGGTGGTAGGTGGCCTCGGTGATGGCTTGGAGCAGGTCCAGCGCGGTGGTGGACTGGTTGATGCCGAGGATTGCGCCGCGCAGGTCCTCGTTCCAAGTGGGGGCCCGTTCGGCCGTCCAGAAGGGAAGCACGGTCAGCCCGTGGTCGGGTCCGGAGCGCGTGGAAAGCTCCGCTTCAAGGGCTTGCGGGTCGCCGGTGTGGAGCTCCTTGAGGCACCAGGCGCGCAGGTTGCCGGCATTGCTGATCGCACCACCCACGAGAAAGCGCTCCGCATCGACCCGGTAGCAGAACAGTCCGGTGGGTGCTTTGGCGACCGGGCCCGCTCGCATGATTCGCAGGGCGGCACTCGTACCGACATTGATGGCGGCGAGTCCCGGCTTTGTGCAGTCGGAGCCCAGGTTGGAAGCCGCGCCGTCGCCGATGGCAGGGAACCACGGAACACCGGCCAGCTCCGGAAACTCCGAGGCGAGAGCGCCTGCTGCGAGAATGGGCTCGTCGGAGAGTTCGGGCAGTTGCTGGTGTTTCAGACCGCAGTGCTCGAGAAGGGCATCGTCCCAGCGCAGTCGGGTTGGGTTGAAGAGGCCCGTGCCCGTGGCCATCCCGAGGGCGCAGCGGTGGGCCCCGGTGAGCTGCTGCTGGAGCCACTCGGCGGGGGACATCCAGCGTTTGACCTTGCGGAAAAGGGGGGCCTGGGTGCGACGCAGCCAGAGGAGCTTCGCGGGCCAAAAGGAGCTGCGCAGCATGCAGCCTGTGCGGCTGTGGACCGCCTTCTCTGAAAAGGTCTCCCGCAGCCGGGCTGCGTCCGGCCTGCAACGGGCGTCCGCCCAGGTGATGATTTTAGTGAGGGGGTCGCCTCCGCTGGTTGTGCCAACGAGGCTGTGCCAGAAACAGGAAACGCCGATCCCCCGGATTTGTCCGCCCCGCAGAGCGCGGGAGGAACGGGCGTGGGCGAGCGTTTGGGAAAGACAGTGCCGGACCGCCTCCAGAAGCAGCGGCGGGTCGATCTCCGCGCCTCCGTCCGACGTGGTCCAGAGCGGGTAGGTTTTCTGTGCGGTCGACTCGAGGATCCTTTTTCCAGATTCATCAAAAAGTGCTGTGCGACAGGAGGATGTACCGATGTCTAGGGCGAGAAGAAGCGTAGCCATGTTTCGGGAAGCTCAGGGTTTGGAGGGGGAGACGGCGCAATGGAGCGCCTCCCGCATCAGCTCCACGGGCGCCGGGCGCTGGAACCAGATTTCAAAAGCGAGGGCGCCTTGGTGGAGCAGCATTGAGAGCCCGTTGGCGGTGCGTGCGCCTGCGGCGGCAGCCTCGCGGAGGAGGCGCGTGGGGGTGCTGTAGATGGTGTCGTAGACGAGGTGATCCGGATCCAGCAGCGAGGCGTCCAGGGGCGATGGATCCTCAGGCTGCATGCCGAGTGAACTGCATTGCAGGATCAGCCGGGCGTCTTTGGCGCGGGCCCGCAAAGCCTCGGAGTTGGGTGCGGCGACGTGCACACGCGGAGGCGAGGGGAGGGCTCTAAGCTGGGTGGCCAGCTCCTCCGCCTTTGACAGGGTGCGGTTGACGAGGGTGATCTCAGGACAGCCGGCTAGGCCACAGTAGAGTGAAATCGCACGGCCCGCGCCGCCGCCGGAGCCGAGAATCAGCACGCGGAGGCTGGAGAGCTTCACTCCGAAGGACTCCGCCACGGAGCGCTCGAGGCCGGCGCCGTCGGTGTTGAATCCGGAGCTGGCCCCGGAGTGAAAGGCCACGGTGTTGACCGCGCCGAGGGTTCTGGCGTTTGGATCCAGCTGCGAGAGCAGGGGCAGGACGGCGGTTTTGTGGGGAAGGGTCAGATTAACTCCGATGAAGCCGGTTTGTGGGAGGAGGGCGATTGCTTCGGGGAGCTCGTCGGGCAGTACGTGAACCCGGCCGTAGGTGTGGGGCAGGCCGCAGGCGCGGAGGGCCGCGAGATGCATGGGCGGCGAGGCCGAGTGGGCCACGGGAGACCCGAGTACCGCCAGTTGCATCGGCGCTGTGGAGGGTGTCCAGGAGCGCAGATCCTCGAGGGAATAAACCTGGCGCAGGGCGTTCATCAGGGGCGTGCCGCGTGCAGTTCCACCGCGTGGCGGATGCGGGAGACAGCCCGGGCACGGCCGAGGATTTCGAGCATCGGAAAGAGGTTCGGTCCGGAGGGCCGTCCTGAGACAGCGACCCGTGTGGGCAGGAGGAGTTCGGTGTGTTTGGCTCCGAACGTTGCAGCGGTTTCTTTCAGTGCATGCTCGATTGCCTCGGCGGACCAGGGGTTGAGGTTTTCGAGGGCGGTGGCGAGGGCCAGGAGGCGTTCCGCGGCCGAGGCGTTGCCGAAGACTTTGGCCACGGCCTCAGGCGCGAAGGGGTAGGCCTCGGTGAAAAAGTGTGAGATCCACTCGGGCACGTCGGTGAGGAGCTTTAGCTTTTCGCGTACCAGCAGGAGAACCTGGTCGAGTTCCTCGGGTTGGCCGCAGGTGATGCCGGCCTGCCGGAGGAAGGGTTGGGACAGGTCCCTGAGTCGGGTGACCGGCATCTTGGTAAGGTGTTGGGCGTTTAACCAAAGGCACTTGTCCAGATCGAAGTGGGCGTTCTTGCGGTTGATCCCCGCCAGCTCAAACAGCTGGACGGTTTCGCCAATCTCGAGAATCTCGCGGTTTTCCTTTGGCGACCAGCCCAGAAGGGAGAGGTAGTTGCGCACCGCCTCGGGGGCGTAACCGCCCTCGATGTAGCTTGTGATGCTCGCGCCCGCGTCGCGTTTGCTCATTTTGGAGCCGTCCTTGTTGAGGATGAGGGGGATGTGGGCGTAGCGGGGCGGGGCGTGGCCGAGGGCCTTGAACAGCTCCAGGTGTTTGGGCGTGTTGGAGAGGTGGTCCTCCCCGCGGATCACGTGCGTGATGCGCATTTCAATGTCGTCGACCACGTTGACGAAGTGGAAAATCCACGAGCCGTCCGGCCTGCGGATGGTCATGTCCGGATGGGTCTCCGGGTTGCTCAGGTCAAAGTTGATGCTGCCGCACACCGCATCCTCGACGGTGACGACCTCCCGTTGGGAACGGAAGCGCCAGGCGCCCTGGTCCTCGTAGAGGTGGCCGGCGGCCTGGAGTTGTTGGAAGTGGCGCAGGTAGATCTCCTCGCGCTGTGACTGGAAGTAGGGGCCGTGTCCTCCCCCGGCTTCGGGGCCCTCGTCCCAGTCAAGGCCCAGCCAGCGCAGTCCGTTGAGGATGACCTGCACCGCCTCGTCGGTGTTTCGCGCCTTGTCCGTGTCCTCGATACGCAGGATAAACTTCCCGCCGTGGTGGCGCGCGTAAAGCCAGTTGAAGAGGGCGGTGCGTGCGCCCCCAACGTGAAGGTAGCCTGTGGGCGAGGGGGCAAAACGGACGCGTACTTCTGAAGACATAGAGTCCGCAAGGGTGCAAATACCCGGGCTCGGGAGCGAGCAAAAAGCCGGACGGATGGGTTCCCCGTGAGGGATTGACAGAAGACTGGCGGTGGAACCTTGACCGGAATCGTCCGGAGTTTAGTGTGACGTTTCGCGCCCACGGGAATACCCCGAGGCTGCGTCCACCCCGGTCATGTTTCAGAAAGTACTTGTTATAGACGATTCGCCAGCCTCTGCGGAGCTGGCGGAGAAAGTGCTTGCCCAGCAGTATCCGGGGGCCCCTGTAGACGTGCTTTACGCCCAGCGGGGGGTCGATGCTTTTGACCGGCTCAACGTGGCCCAGCCCGAGCTCATTTTGCTCTCCGACACGCTGGCCGACCTGACTGCGGAGGCAGTCTGCATGCGGCTTGCCAGCGACCCGCAGACCGCTGAGATACCGGTGTGCATCGTCAACGCCACAGGCCAGGCGGACCACCTCGAGGAGCGTTTTTCCAATGTGCGAAAGGTGTTGGAAAAGCCCGTGCTTCACGACGCCATGGCCGAACTTCTGTCCAGGGTTGTGGCCTCCATGCGCGCCCTGCCTCGGGCCGGCGCCGACCTGATTGATTTGGACCCGGCGCGGTCCGCTTACAGCGGCCATACGGGCTTCTTCCAGATTCAAGCCGCCCTGCAGATGGCGCACGGGGACCGTTTGACAGGGATCCTCCGCTTTTTTGTGAACCGTGCTCCGGTGGAGCTCTACGTGAGCAAGGGGCGGTTTGTCTTTGCTTCCACGCGGAACTACGGCCTGTACTGCCGCGAGTCGCCCGTGGTGCTTGAGGATGCGACGCTTGGACAGATCATGGAGGCCCAGCTTGGGCAGGCCGTATCCGGTTGCCCTCTCTTTCTCTACCTCGGACTCAAGGGGGTTTTGGCCCAGGAGGATGTCGTTCCCGTCATCCGCGAACACGGCCACAGGTTGTTTGCCTCGCTTTGGACCGCGGGACGCGTCGCCTTCGAGTTTGAACGGATGGATAGCTTGCCGGAGTTTGCCGCGAAGTTTCCTGCCTCCGGTGACGACGCGGACAACTGGGTCTTGGTTTCGCTCCGTCACGTGCGGATGGACCAGTTGCCGCTCCCGTTGCGGATCGTCTCAAACGGTTCGCCGGTGTACACCCGCCGGGGGACCGAGATTGTGCAGCGCCTGAGACTCAATGACCGCGAGGCCCGGTTCGCCGCGAACGTGAACGGGGCCGAGTCGCTTCTCTCCCTTGCCAAGCGCACGGGCGTGGACCTGACTGAAGCCCAGAACATCGTGTTCCGGTTTACGACCTTGGGCGTGATGGATTACTGGACCGGCGGGGGCCTGCCCGGCGCGGCCCTGCCGGCGGCACGACGCCGGTAGGCAGGCTTCGTTACTCGGTGGCCATGAGTGTCTCGATCTCGTCGGCCTCCACCGGGATGTCGGCCGTCAGGTCGACCGGCCCCGCTTCGGTCACCAGCACGTTGTTTTCCAGACGGATGCCGAACCCTTCCTCGGGCAGGTAAATTCCGGGCTCGACCGTGAGCACCCACCCCGGGGCAAAGGGGCGTTGTGTGTAGCCGACGTCGTGGACGTCAAGGCCCAGCGGATGGCCGAGGCCGTGCATGAAGTACTTGAAGCAGGCGGGCTTTTCCGGGGTTTGTTTTTTGAGGTCCTTGGCCGCCAGCAGGCCGAGTTCGATGAGTTCCTCGTTCATGAGGGCCTGTGCCTCCCGTTGCCAGTCGCGGTGCAGCTTGCCCACAACCGCGCCTGCGATGCCGGCGCGCATGACACGCAGCACGGCGTTGTAGACCTGTTTTTGGCGCCTGCTAAAGCGGCCTTTCACCGGGATGGTGCGCGTGAGGTCGGCCGAGTAGTTGGCGTACTGGGCGGCGACGTCGAGCAGGAGGAGGTCGTCCCTGCGGCAGGGTTGGTCGTTTTGATTGTAGTGCAGGATGCAGGCGTTTGCTCCGGAGGCGATGATCGGGGAGTAGGCGAAGGAGGCACGGCTGCGGGTGAATTCGTGGACGAATTCCGCCTCGACTTCGACCTCGTTCACGCCCGGCTTCACAAACCGGCATACCCGCTGGAAGGCGTTGTCGGTGATCTCGATGGCCTTACGCAGTAGCGCGATCTCCTCCTTCGACTTCACGACGCGTAGTTGGTGCAGCAACCGTGCGAGTCGTCGGTAGTCGTGGAGCGGGTAACGCCGGCGGCAGTCGGCGATGAAGCGGGCGTCGCGCGTTTCTACAGCAACCGAAGCGCGGTTGTGCTCGTTGGTATTGAGGTACACGTGCTCGGTCTCGCACATGAGCTGGTGGAAGATATTCGGGAACTCCGACAACCAGCGGACATTCTTGATACCGGAAATACGGGAGGCCTCCTCCTTGGAATGTTTGTGTCCCTCCCAAGTCTTGAGCAGCGCGTTGGGCTCCCGCAGAAACAGAATCTCTCGGAAGCTTTCGTTGAAGGCATTCGGCGCCAGTACCAGCACCGACTCCTCCTGCTCCATGCCCGAAAGGTAAAAGAGGTCCGAGTTCGGGAGGACGGGCAGTGTGGCGTCCGCATTGACGGGCAAGGCGTCGTTGGCGTTGAGGACGGCGAGGGAATTTGCCTCCAGCAGACCGCAGAGACGCTGGCGGTTTTGCGTAAAGAGTGCGGGGTCAATCGGGGAGTGGCGCATGGGGCTGGAGGGTGAGGGAAAAACGGCGCTCGCAGCCTAAGGCTGGTGGAGTTTCCGGGCAAACTTGGATTGAGCTCGGACAGGCATCCGCTAAGCTGTTGGACTAATCATGGCAAAGACTCCCCAAAAACTCTCGGAACATTCCTTTGAATCCGCCCTGGAACGCCTGGAGCACATCGTCGAGGAGATGGAGGGGGACCGGTTGCCGCTGGAAGAATTGCTGGGCCGGTACGAGGAAGGCACCCGCCTGGTGAAGGTGTGCCAGGACAGAATCGGGGCGGCGGAAAAACGGATCGAGCTGATCGCCAAAAACGCCTCGGGCGCCGCGGAGCTCACTGGGTTCGACCCCTCGACGGTCGCCGCGGAGCCCGCCGCACCGGCTGCGGTGCCGGCGCCGGTCGCAGGCCCGCGGGCTTCGCCCTCGCGCCGGGGCGACTCGGACGAGGTCAGTTTGTTCTAGGGCCGGATTGCGGCGTGTAGTAGGAAACCACCCTTCTTTATTCATAGATTCATGGCCACCAAGCTTCTTCCCACGATCCAATCTCCGGCCGACATCAAGCGACTTGGGGCGTCCGACCTGGTGGTGCTCGCGCAGGAGGTCCGCGACGAACTGGTGCGGGTCCTTTCCGAGGACAACCCCACTTCGGTGGGCGGGCACCTGGGGCCGAACCTTGGGGTTGTCGAGCTGACCATCGCCTTGCACCGGGTCTTCTCCACTCCGAAGGACAAGTTCGTGTTCGACGTGTCCCATCAGGGCTACGTACACAAACTGTTTACCGGCAGGCGTGACCGCTTTGATTCAATCCGCCAGTACGAGGGCTTGAACGGTTTTTTGCTGCGTTCAGAAAGCCCTCACGACTGCTACGGGGCGGGCCATGCCGGCACCGCGCTCTCGGCTGCGTTGGGGATGGCGGTCGGAAGGGATTTGCGCGGGGGCGACGAACACGTGGTCTGCGTTGCGGGAGATGCTGCGTTCACGTGCGGCGTCAGCTACGAGGCGCTCAACAACACGGCCGAGCAAACCAAGCGGCTGATCGTCGTCCTCAACGACAACGAGTGGTCCATCGCCAAGAACGTGGGGGCCATGGCTTCCTATTTCAACAAAATCGCCACCAACCCCGCTTACGCGCATCTGCACGAAAAGGCGTCGAACTTTGTCAAGATGATCGGCGGCCAGACCGCTTTGGACTTCGCCCAAAAGGTGGAGGCGGGCGTAAAGAACCTGCTGCTTCCTAGCGTCATTTTCGAGGAACTCGGCTTCCGCTATTACGGCCCCATTGACGGTCACGACGTTGACCTGCTGGTCCAGACCTTCGAATTCCTCAAGACCCAGAACGAGCCGGTCCTGCTGCACGTTCTCACGCAGAAAGGCCGCGGCTACGGACCAGCACTGGAGAAGCCCGACAAGTTTCACGGTCTCGGCAAATTCGAGCCCAAAACCGGGGCGACGAAGGGCACGAAAACGCCGACTTATTCGGAGCTTCTCGGGCGCACGCTTTCGAAGTTTGCCGAGCAAAACAACCGGCTCGTGGCAATCACCGCGGCGATGCCTACGGGCACGGGGTTGGCTTCGTTCGCAAGCGACCACCCGAGCCGTTACTTCGACGTGGGCATCGCCGAGGAACACGCCGCCTTGTTTGCATGCGGACTGGCAGTGCAGGGCTTCAAGCCGTTTTTGGCGATCTACTCGACCTTCATGCAGCGCGCCTACGATATGATCGTGCACGACATGGCGTTGCAGAAGTTGAACGTCGCCCTGTGCATGGACCGCGGCGGGCTCTCCGGCGACGACGGCCCCACCCACCACGGACTCTTCGACATCGGCTACCTGCGGCACGTGCCAAACCTGGTCTTCTGCACCCCGCGGGACGAGGCCGAGTTTGTCGACATGCTCTGGACCATGAACCACTACACCGCCGGCCCGATAGCGATCCGTTATCCCCGCGGCGTGGGTACGGGCGCCAAGCCGGCGGAGCAACCGCGGTTGCTCGAGATTGGAAAGTCCGAGGTGGTGCGGCACGGCAATTCGCAACCGGTGCGCGTGGCGCTTTTCGGGCTCGGCAACATGTGCGCCATGGCGGAAGCCGCGGCGGTACTGCTCGAGGCGCGCGGGATTTCAGTTGCGGTGATCAATCCCAGGTGGATCAAGCCTCTGGACACCGGGACCCTGGAATTTTACGCGAGGTCGGCCGAAGTGCTCTGCACCTTCGAGGATCATGTGCTCCACAACGGGTACGGATGCGCTGTGATGGAGCACGTCGCCGAGGAGTTCATTTCCGTCCCGATCGTGCGGATCGGCTGGCCCGACGAGTTTGTCGAGCACGGTTCCATTGAAATCCTGCGGGCCAAGCACGGGTTGACGGCGGAGGCTGCCGTGGAGCGCATTCTCGCCCTGCTCGAGTCGGAGTCTGACTCCGGCAGACTATCGGGGCCGGCGGTGGTGGCTTGATGGTGACGCCTGCCCCTCGTACCTGCACCTGTGACTGCCCCAGCTGTTGAAGCCCGTGAGTTGACCAAAATCTTCCGGACCTATCGGAAGCTTCCGGGCTTGTGGGGGGCGGTGCGGGGTTTGTTGCACCGGGAGTACACCGAGATGCGGGCGGTGGACGGGGTGAGCTTTCAGGTTGCGCCCGGGGAGTTTGTGGGTTTTTTGGGGCCCAACGGGGCGGGTAAGACGACGGTGCTCAAGATGTTGTCGGGTTTGGTGCAGCCCACCTCCGGGGATGCCGGGGTACTTGGCTTCCGGCCTTGGGACCGGCGCGACGCGATGAAGCGGCAGTTTGCGCTTCTCATGGGGCAGAAAAACGCGCTCTGGTGGGATCTGCCGGCGCGCGAGTCGCTGGAGCTGAGCCGTGTGATTTACGGGATTGAGCGCAAGCGGTTCAATGCGGTGGTCGAGGAGTTGACGACGCTTTTGGACGTGGCCGACAAAATGGACGTGATGGTCCGCGAATTGTCCTTGGGGGAGCGGATGAAAATGGAGCTCACCGCGGCCCTGTTGCATTCGCCCAAGGTGCTGTTTTTGGACGAGCCGACCATCGGGCTGGATGTGACCTCTCAAAAAAGGGTGCGCGACTTTCTTAAGCGGCACAGCCGCGAGTCGGGGGTAACGACCCTGCTGACCAGTCACTACATGGGAGACATCGAGGAGTTGTGCCAGCGCGTGATCATCATCGACCACGGAAAGCTCTTTTTCGACGGGCCGCTTGCCTCCATCGTCGATCGCTTTTCAGCCCACAAGCTGCTGCGGCTCACCTTTTCCAAGGACACCGAGGGACGGTTTGAGGAACTGGGCGAGGTGCTGGAGCGGACTCCGTTGGGGGTGAAGGTGCGGGTGCCGCGGGTGAAGGTGGCCGACGTTTGCCGCGACGCCCTCGCGTCCTGGCCCGTGGTTGACCTTTCCGTCGAGGATGTTTCCGTGGAGGAAGTCATCCGCCGGCTTTTTGCCCAGGCGCAGGAGTAGCGGCGGCCTTCCCGTGATCTTCGGCTGCGCGGGCTTAGGAGCCCACGATCCAGACGACCTCTCCGTCGGTGGGGCGGACCTTGCCCGAGGGAAACTCGCCTCTGAGCGCGCCTTCGAGAACGGGTTCCTTTTTCGGATCGTTCAAGAGGAAGACGACTTTGCGGGAGGCGTTGAGCAGGGGGTAGGTGAAGGTGACCCGCTGGGGCGGCGGCTTGGGGCCGGTGGTCGCAATGACGAGGCGCTGGGTTTCCTCCAAAGCTGGGGAGCCCGGGAAAAGGGAGGCGGTGTGGCCGTCTTCACCCAAGCCAAGCAGCAGGAGGTCATGGCGGTAGATGGGTTCGCCCATGCGTTTCGCGACGGCGGCGAGCTGGGCTTCGCACTGGGCGGCTGCCTCGTTGGGGTCTATGTCGCCCTGAATTTGGAAGACGTTTCCCACGGGCAGGGGGACCCTGCAAAGAAGCGCTTCAAAGGCCATGTGGAAATTGCTGTCCGGACTGTCTGCGGGCACACAGCGTTCGTCGCCGAAGGTGATTTGGACGCACTCCCAGGGAAGATCGTCGGCGCAAGAGGCGAGGGCCTTGTAGACGGCGCGGGGCGTGCCGCCGCCGGCGAGGCCAAGCCGGAACATGCCCGAGCGTGCAATGGCCTCGCGGCCTGTTTCAAGGATCAGCGAAACGGCGTCCTTTACAAAATTGCGGGTGCGCAGCACTTGGGGCGTCATTGGAGTTTGCATGGGATGAAGGCTTCTAAAACAGCGGGCTGGCCGGGGCGCAGCGAGAGGTGGGCGAGGGAGGCTTTTTCGAAGTTGAGATGCTGGGTGCTGGGGCGTCCGAGGAGGCTGGCGGCGAGGTCGCCAAGATCGGGCTGGTGGCCCACAAGCAGAAGGCAGGGGGCGTCCATGTGAAAGCCCAGCTCCTCGATCGCCTCCTCCGGGGTCATTCCCGGCAGCGCCCAGTCGCAACGGTTCACAGGGAGGTCCAGTGCCAGGGCCACGGTGGTCGCCGTCTCCAAGGTGCGGACGGCGGAGCTACTCAGCACCAGAGTCGGGCGCACGCGGTAGTTGATCAGCAGGTCGGCCACCAGGCCGGCCTGTTGGTGGCCCTTGGGGGAAAGGGGACGTTCTCGGTCGCTTGGTGCGTAGTCGAGGGCATCCGCGTGCCGGAGGAGTAGGAGGTCCATGGGCGTGGAGTCTACATTACCATGCCGCCATCCACCGTGAGGCACTGGCCCGTGATGTAGGCGGCTTCGGCGCTGGCAAGAAAGGCGACGGCCGCGGCGATGTCTTCGGGGTTGCCGAAGCGTCCGAGCGGAATCTGTGCCGTGACCGTGGTCTTGATCTTTTCGGAGAGCACCTCGGTCATTTCGGTGGAGATAAACCCGGGGGCGACCACGTTGCAGGTGATGCCGCGGCTGGCCAGTTCGCGGGCGATTGTCTTGGAAAGGCCGAGAAGCCCCGCCTTGGAGGCTGCGTAGTTGGCCTGGCCCGCGTTACCCATGAGGCCGGCCACGGAGCCAATGTTGATTATGCGGCCCGAGCGCTGCTTGATCATCGAGCGCTCGAAGGCCTGGATGCAGTTGAAAGTGCCCTTGAGGTTTGTGTCCAGAACGACGTCCCAGTCCTCTTCGGAGAGCCGCAGCGACAGGTTGTCCCGGGTGACCCCGGCGTTGTTCACCAGGATGTCCACCCGTGAGAAGTCTCCTAAAATCTGGGCCGCAAGGGCCGCCACAGCGGCGTGGTTGGCGACGTCCACGGAGTAGGCCTTGGCGAGGCCTGCGTGCTTGGAGTTGATCTCGTCTGCGGTTCGAACCGCGTTGGCTTCGTTGCGGGAAACCACCGCCACCCGGGCCCCCTCGGAGGCAAACTGCAGGGCGATGGCGTGGCCGATGCCGCGCCCGGCGCCCGTGACGACGGCAACCTGGTTGGCAAAACGCATGGGAAGACTGTTGTTTGTCATAGAAAAAGTGCGGAGTGTTTCGGGTCGCCCGGCCGGTGTCCAGCCCCGCCTGCGGGAGCCCGTGGCTTGCCGGGCCGCCCGGTGGCAGCTCCTTCGCTCAAAGTTGTGCCCCGGGGGCCAACCTGAAAACTCGGATCAGTGGGCAGTGGCCTTTTCCGCCCCCAAACCCGTCTGGGCGCGGACCTGCAGTTCTTCAAACTTCGCCTCCGCCTCGGGCTCGGGCCGCATGAGGGAGCCTAGGATGGCTGCCAGAAAACCAATCGGAATGCTGAGGATCCCGGGATTCTCCAGCGGGAAAAGGGGCTTCATCTGGATGAGGTGCCGCTTGGCTGCGGCCAGTTCCGGCGGGTCGATTCCCATGATGCTGGGTCCGATGAGAATCAGAACGATGCTGGCAAGCAGCCCCACGCCGAGGCCAGCAACGGCACCCGTGGTGCTGAAGCGCTTCCAGAAAATCGACAGCACGATGACCGGCAGGTTCGCACTGGCCGCCACCGCGAATGCCAGACCCACGAGGAAGGCCACGTTGACCGTCTGCAGCTTGATCGCCAGAAAGATCGACAGCGCCCCCACGACGAACGCCGTGATCCGGGCGACGCGCACTTCCGTGTTGGGATCGGTGTCTTTGCCGTGGTGCAGCACGTTGGAGTAGAAGTCGTGTGCAAAGGAGGCGCTCGCGCTGATGGTCAGCCCAGCGACCACCGCGAGGATCGTGGCAAAGGCCACGGCGCTGATGAATGCAAAAAAGAGCGGGCCGCCAATGGTCTCCGCCAGCTGCGGGGCGGACATGTTGTCGGTGGGAATGTTGTGGGGCTTGAGGATGGTGGCGGCGCCAAAACCCAGGAACGTCGTCAGGATGTAGAAGGTGCCGATGATGAGCATGGCCCAGACCACCGAGACGCGCGCGGTTTTGGCGTCGGGCACTGTGTAGAAGCGCACCAGGATGTGGGGAAGTCCGGCGGTGCCAAAGAGCAGGGCGATACCCAGCGAGATGAGGTTCCACTTGCCCATGCCGCCGGTGACGGCATCCCCGAACTTCATGCCCGGATCCAGAAAGTTGCGGGTCACCTCGGTCTGGGTTTTGGGGTCGGTGTAGGTGAGGTGGGAGACGGCGTCAAAGAAGTTGGTGAAGCTGTAGCCGAAATGCTTCATGACCAGCACGCTCAGGAAAATGGTGCCCGTCATCAGGAGGATGGCCTTGATGATTTGGACCCAGGTGGTGGCCAGCATGCCGCCGAAAACAACGTAGACGACCATGAGGACCCCGACCCCGATGATGGCCGCCTCGGTGCTGATCCACGGCAGGTCCTTGAGCAGCAGTTTGACGAGGGTGCCCGCGCCGATCATCTGGGCGACCATGTAAAAGGTGGACACGGTGATGGTGCTCAGCGAGGCCATGGCACGCACCGGGCGCGGGGTGAGCCGGTAGGCGAGCAGGTCGGCCATCGTGTACTTGCCGGCGTTGCGGAGAGGTTCGGCGACGATGAGCAACACCGTGAGATAGGCCACCAGCCAGCCCACCGAGTACATGAAGCCGTCAAACCCGTAAAAGGCGATCATCCCCGAGATGCCCAGAAAGCTCGCCGCACTCATGTAGTCGCCGGCGACGGCCAGGCCGTTTTGCCAGCCGGTGATGCCGCGGCCCGCGGCAAAGTAGGCGGAGGCGCCGGTGTTGCGTTTGGCGGCCCAAATGGTCACACCCAGGGTGGCGACCACAAACGCGAGGAACATCCAGATGGCAGGAGTCATAGTTTTGTGAAGTTGGGGGCCTACTGCTGGGCGGCGGCGCGCGCGTCTGCAGCCTCGGTTTCGAGGACCTGCCGGGCTTGTTCGTCCCACTGGCCAGCCTTGCGGACGTAGAGAAAGGCCACAATCCAAGCCATGAAGAACTGGGAGAGGGCAAACAGGTAGGCGATGTTGATGGGCCCGATGACCGGCTTTTTCATCAGGTCTGGGAACCAACCGACCAGAACCAGGAGCGCAAAGTAGTAGAGGATGAAAAAGATGCTGGCCGGCAGGATGAAGGCGCTTTTGGAGCGCAACAGGGCCTGG
Organism: Chthoniobacteraceae bacterium; assembly: GCA_044348365.1. Lineage (GTDB taxonomy): Bacteria > Verrucomicrobiota > Verrucomicrobiia > Chthoniobacterales > Chthoniobacteraceae > Chth-196. Next base: position 4,384 of record JBIKSY010000022.1, on the reverse strand, counting down.
TAGCGGGGGGACTGCGCGATGCGCGTCCAGGGTGTGGGGGAGCTCATAGGGAAAGGCGGCGATGGGGGGATGAGGGATGGGGGGAATCCCCAGCGGGAAGAACGGGTCAGATCCCTAGCGGAAGTCATCCCGCGAGGGAAGGAGCGAAACAGAGGGCGACCGGAGGAGAGCAGGGCGCGCCGGTGTAGCCCCTTTTGCTTGGTCCGCGTCCGGTCGGCGGCTCGGTCTGGCCGCCGGCGCGGGCCCCGATCAGGGGCGGATCTCCACCGTGGAGCTGACCATGGCGCCGCGGGCGTCCGTGACGCTCATGTACCAGGTGTTCGCCTCAGCAGGCGGCGCCGGAGCGGTCAGGATGCCGCCCGAAAGGGTCGCCGCCACGGTCGTCCACTGCCTTTTCGAACGCGGGCCGGCGTCGCTCGTAAAGTGGAGACTTCCGGACTGGATACCGGCCGCCGCTGTGCAAGTCAGCGTCACCTGCCCGTCTTTGTTCTCGGGCTTCCCCACAACCGGCAGGGCGGTGCCGGCACGACATTTCGAGTCGATGAAAAGCCCGATCTCCTGCGGGATCCAGCCGGCCTGGTGTCCGTGTGGCATGTTGACCTGAATCCGCAGGTGCTTTTCCCCGGGAACCACGTTGAAACTCTTCATGTAGCTGTCCAGGACGTAGTGGACGTCATTGGTGCCGTTGACAAAGAGAATGGGAACCCGGCAGCGGGGCAGCAGGCTGCCCGGGTCGTATTCCCGCACCCAGTCGGCTTTGCGTTCGCCCAGTTTGTCGATGCTCGGCTTCTGGACGGATTCGCCCTCGTGCAGAAATCCGCAGCCGTACACGGGGACGGCCGCCTTGAACCGGTCATCCAGCGAGGCGACCAAACAGGTGGTGTACCCGCCCCAGCTGATGCCCGTGACGGCGGTGTGCTCGGCGTCCACTTCGGGGAAGCTGCGCAGCAGGGAGTGCGCGCGCATGACGCTGGCTGCGGCGTGGAAGGGCCAGTCGTCACTGGTGTCCCCGCCGATACTGTCGAACTTTTCCGGGTGTCCATGCGGGGGGCCGCCGTTGGGGAGGCGTGTCCGCGTTTTGGAGTCGTGGGCGTTGCCCTTGACCGCCCCACTGGGATCAAACTCGGGTGCAGGGGGCCTGGAACCGTTCAGGTCCATGGCGATGGCCGCGTACCCGCGTTTTGCCCAGAGGTGCACCCACTCGGCAAAGGCGGTGCCGCCGCCCCCGTGGATGCAGACCACACCGGGAAACTTCGTGCCGGGCTTTGCCAATCCCAGGGTGACGGGGGAGGCGTAAAAGGCGAACACCTCGGTTTCTTTGCCAAGGTACTTTTCGCCCGCGTAGGTCAGGGACCGCACCGGTTGGTCCCGGTCGACCCAGCTCATGGACGGCACGCCGTCTTTGAGGGCGGTGAGATTCCAAGGGCCGACCTGCTCCGCTTGAAGGGGCAGGCAGGCGGCAGCGAACAAGGCAAGTGGGAGGAAGTTTGGGAGTTTCATGAGTGTAGGGCGGCGGCCTCCAGCGCGAGGGCGGCGCAGCCAATGGCGCCCGCGTCGTTGCCGAGCGTGGCGGGGACGATGCGCAGGTTTTGGGTGATCACCTCCGAACAGCGCCCCCGGACGGAGCGGTTGATGTGGGGGAAAAGGATGTTCGCCGCCTTGGCGACGCCGCCACCGATGACGATCACGTCGGGATTGAGCAGCCACACGATGTTGGCGAGTGCCGCGCCCAGTTCGGTGCCGACCTCCTCCCAGAGCCGGAGGGCCACGGGGCAACCGGCACGGGCGGCGCCGTCGAGATCCCGGGGGGTGCACTCCGGGGTGGGCGGCGGCACCGAGGCGGCCCGGTAGCCGGCGAGGGCCCGTGCGCTGATGTGGTGGTTGCCCACATACATTTCCAGACAGCCCAGGTTCCCGTACGGACCGCTGGGGCCGTGGTAATCGATGCTGGTGTGGCCAATCTCGCCAGCGGCCAGTTGGGCGCCCCGGAAGAGCTTCCCGCCGAGAATCAGCCCGCCGCCGACCCCCGTGCCCAGCGTGATGCAGACCGCGTGGCGCGTGTTGGCCGCCGCGCCGTAGAGCCATTCGCCGTAGGCCATGGCGTTGGCGTCGTTCTCCAAAACCACCGGCACCCCAAGCCGCTCCGCCAGAATGGCGCTTACGGGCACCTCCACCCAGCCCGGAACGTTTGAGAGCCGGTGGACGACGCCGTGGACGCTGTCGACCATGCCGGGCAACCCGATGCCGACGGGCGCGATCCCGGGCAGGCCCGCGCACAACGCCCGGATGGACTGTTCCATAGCGTCAAGCGTCTGCGCGGCGCTGCCGGCCTGCGGGTCGATGGTGTCGCCGTGGTGCACAATCCGCGATCCCTGCACGAGCGCCGGTTTGATGCTGGTGCCGCCAAAGTCGATGCCGACGGCGAACGGGAGGGGGGAGGGCGTGTTCATAAGAAAGAGCTCAATGGCCAGAGGGTTTCTGGGCGAAATGACGGTTCGCAATCAAGCGCAACCCTTCCATCGTCAACATCGGCTGGACCTCGTGGATCTCCGGCACCCCCGCGGCGATCAGCTCGGCGTACCCGCCTGTGGCCACCACCTTGAGCGGCCGGTCCTGCGCCAAAACCTCGCGCAGCTTTCCCAAAATTTCCCGCACAAGTCCGCGGTAGCCGTACACCGCCCCCGCCAGCATGGCGTCTGCGGTGGATTTGCCGATGATCCCCGGGGGTTCCAGCAGCGCGATCTTGGGCAACAGCGCCGTGCGCTGGTGCAGGTAGTCGGTCATCGCCTCCAGACCCGGCGCGATCACCCCGCCCAGATAGTTTCCCTCTGCCGAGACAATGTCGAAGGTCAGGGCCGTCCCAAAATCCACCACCACCGCGGGAGTCTGGTGGAGAAAGGCTGCCGCCACGGCGTTGGCCAGCCGGTCGGCCCCGATGCTTTCCGGTTCGGGGTAGTCGATTCCGATGCCGAGGTCCACCGAGGGGCCCACCAGCACCATGGGCGTCGGCGCGAGGGCCTCCCGGAGCAACGCCCCCTTGTGTGGCACCACCGAGCAGAGCGCAGCTGCCTCAAAACTCCAGCCCTCGACCAGCGTCCGGATCGACTCCGGGCACAGCTCCTGCGTGGGGAGTCTGCGCACCTCGCCCACCGCGGTTTCCGAGGAGAGGGCGAATTTGGTGAACGAATTGCTGTTGTCGACGAGGAGGAAGGAGGGCATCCGGAGCGAGTGGGCTGTGGATTCTGCTCACCCCGTCTGCGAGCTCAAGTCCGGATCGGAGCTTTATGGCAAAGGGCGGCGATTCCGGCCATGGCCCGCTTGCCCTTCTCCCGGTAACCCGATAACTTAACTTAGTTCATTTTTGTCTCCTGCATGACCGCCCCTCTTCCCAGAAGCCCCCATTCCAAAGTCCACGGCTTGGTCTATTTCGGTCGCCTGCTGGACAAGATCAAGTTACACGCCGCCGGCACTCTGCCGCAGGAGTATGTCGCCAACCTGGGCGAGGGGTTTGACCTGCGTTGCGTGAACCTGCTCGGAGTCGCGTACGCCGCTCTGGTGGAGCGTACGCTCCAAGGCGGGAGCGACGAGGAGGTCCTGGAGTGGTGCTGGCAGGCTGGCCGCCGCCCCAGCGAAGAGCAGGTCGAGGTCTGGAACGAATTTATGCGCAAGCGCGGCTGGAACGACGAGGCCTCCGCCCGGTTGCAGGAACGGCTGGCCGAGGGAGGATTCCAGAGCCGCACCGACATCCAGACCCTCTTTGATTACATCGACCTGGACGAGGGTCGGTTCTAACCCCCGGTTGCACCCGCGCGATGCCCCAGTTTCACTACGTAGCACGGACCGCCAAGGGCGAGTTGCTCGAAGGATTGCTCGATTCCACCGACCGTGGTGCAGCCATCCGCGAGGTGGAAAAGACCAAGGGCTTTCCTGTCCGTATCCAACCCGCCGCCGAGGGGAAGGGCACCCCGTCCGCGTCCCCCGGCGCAGCCCCGCAGAGTGCTGCGGCCAAGGCAAGCGTGGCAGCGGTCCAGACGATGTCGCACGGGCAGCAGCATCTTTTCACCGAGCAGCTGGCCCTGTTGCTGGGCGCGGGTATGACGCTGGACGAGGCGCTCCAGATCCTCGTGCGCCGGATGAAACATCCCAAGTTGCACAGCCTCGCCAAGGGGCTGCACCAGGCCCTTATCGAGGGGCGCAGCCTCTCCCAGGCCCTCAAGGAATACCCCCGCATCTTTGAACCGCTCTACGTCAACATGGTGGCCGCCGGGGAGGCCTCCGGCACCCTCTCCGACATCCTCAAGCGCCTCGTCACCTACCTGGCCGATGTCAAACAACTCCGAGACCGGGTGCAGCAGGCGCTTGTGTATCCGGCGGTGCTGGTCGT
>JBIKSY010000457.1:0-2829 GCA_044348365.1 Chthoniobacteraceae bacterium | reverse complement strand
CTAACGTCGCTGTAATACGCTGAGTCCCAGGGATAAAATCAGTATCAATCCAGGGGCCAAGCGGGCAGAAAGTATCGAAACCTTTTGCGCGAGTCCACTGACCATCTTTTTTCTGTAAATCGCGAGCAGTCACATCGTTGGCAATTGTGTAACCAAAGATCACATCGTTAACACGCTCTTTAGGAACATCTTTGCAAATACGGCCAATCACAATCGCGAGCTCTGCTTCGTGATCAAGTTGGCCAGCCATGCCAGGCCAAACGATGGTGTCATTCGGGCCGATTACTGAAGTATTAGGTTTGATAAAAATGATTGGTTCATCAGGTACCACGCCGCCCATTTCAGCTGCATGATCGGCATAGTTCTTACCAATGCAGACAACTTTGCTACGTGGAATAACTGGTGCCAGTAAGCGCACTTTGCTCAATTCGGAAGTTGCAGCGGTCTTGGTTACGCCGTGATAGATCGGGTCTCCTGCGATAACGCTGATCGTGTTGTCATCTTCGAGTAAACCAAATAGCGGGTCGGTACCTAGCCCGGTATCTGGGCCTGGACTAAATCGAACGATGCGCATTAAGCAATCTTATCGGGCTCTGCCCCATCATTAGCAAAGAAGATCGCAGCCATAGGCGCAAACTCGCTAATTACTGCAGTTTTCGCACTGCGATCACCAGTAAAAACCACGGCTTCAATGCCGCTAATTTGCGATGCCATCGCCACAGTAAATACAGCTTCAACTGCATCTAGTGCAAGCGAAGGAGAAATCACTTGCACTGCCACATAGGTACGGCCAGTGTTATCACGAAGTGCAGCTGCTTGCTTTGCCCCACTTCGCTTTAAAGTTGCTTGTGCCAGAGTGACTAACTTTTGATCTTCGGGATTACTCAGCATCAGAAACTGGCTCCACTAACTTTTCAATCAGAACGCTACTGATTCTACGACGGCGGCCTAGTGGGCGTTCGGAAGTAATTGACCAACCACCCAGATCTACGGTGCTACCAGTAATTGGAACACGACCTAGTTTCTGTGCCATTAATCCACCAATAGTGTCAACATCTTCAAAGTCTTGGGCTTCAATTTCAATTTCGAGTTCTTCGGCTAAATCTTCAATGTGCAAAGCAGCCTTTGCGCGAGCTTTAGTTTTCTCATCATTTAACCAAGTAAATGACTCATCGCCATCATCAAATTCATCGGCGATTTCGCCCACAATTTCTTCAATAATGTCTTCGATAGTAATTAAGCCAGCAGTACCACCATATTCATCAACCACAATTGCTAAGTGAATCTGATCGCGCTGCATTTCCTTTAGTAGCTCGGCAGCAATCTTGATTTCTGGAACAAAGGTAGCTGAGCGTAAATGCTGTTCTACCCGCTCAGTTGTCTCGGCTTCATGGTGATCAAGTGCACGACGAGCTAAATCTTTAACGTAGGTAATGCCAATAATGTTGTCAATGTTTTCGCCTACGACTGGAATTCGAGAGAAGCCAGAACGAAGCGCAAGCGAAAGGCCTTGGCGCAACGTTTTATCTTTTTCTACCCAAACCATGTCGGTGCGGGGCACCATTAACTCGCGCACCAAAGTATCGCCCAGCTCAAATACCGAGTGAATCATTTCGTGTTCATCAGACTCAACCAGTCCTCGCTCGTGAGCTTGATCCACTAGGTCGCGAAGTTCGGCTTCATTAGCAAATGGGCCACTTCTAAAGCCTTTTCCTGGGGTCATGGCATTGCCAATTGCGATAAGTAATTTGGTTACTGGAGCCAGAATAAATGCCAAGAAATACGCAACGGTTGCGCCAGCCAAAGCCCAATTATTTGGCTTTTGTTTACCAAGTGTGCGAGGTCCGACTCCGACCATCACATATGAAACAACCACCATGATTGCAACCGTTAACGCCATGGCTTGAGCCGATGAATATTCGCGCAACAAAATCACGGCTAATAAAACAGTTGCGGTTAACTCACAAGTTTTTCTAACTAACAAAACCACATTTAAATATCTAGCTTGATCGAAGAAAACTTTCTTTAGTAAAGCGCCGCCGCGTTTGCGTTCTAGTTCTTCAATCACAACTCGAGAGATAGAGGCCAGTGCTGATTCTGTGCCAGCTAAAAATCCGGCGAAAGCTAGAAGTGCGATGATGGAAATTGTGGGCAGGGGGTTCATTTACTTTCAGCACTCCATTGTTTTACTAGGGATTCTTGCAGGTCGAACATTATTTTCTCTTCTACGGCTTCAGCATGGTCATATCCAAGGATATGCAATAAGCCATGGGTGGCCAAAATAAACATCTCATGTTCAGGTGAGTGGCCAGCTAAGTTTGCTTGCGCGGTTGCAAAATCAGGCGAGATAACAATGTCGCCCAAAGTCACGATTTCGCCTTGTGTCTCAGGCAGATCCATTGGAAATGAAAGCACATCAGTTGAGCCGGGCTCATCCATCCACTTAATATGTAGCTCAGTCATTTCAGCATCATCAACAAAAGTTACATTTAAATCGCAATCTGGATGCAGATCTAATTTAGACATCGCAAAAGCTAAGAGCGATTGAATTTGGTCTCCTGGTGCAAGCGCTCCTGATTTATTGGTTATCTCGATGGTCATGGATTGCGAATCGAGCGCGGGGCTTGGCGCGCTTCATTGAACTTGTCGTAAGCCTTAACAATGTCGCCAATTAAGCGGTGGCGAACCACGTCTTCGGCAGTTAACTCTTGGAAAGAGATGTCATCGATATCGTGCAAAATATCGCGAATGATTGCTAAACCTGACTTAGCTCCATTTGGTAAATCAATCTGAGTTACATCGCCCGTAACCACCATCTTTGAGCCAAAG
>JBIKSY010000403.1:0-2838 GCA_044348365.1 Chthoniobacteraceae bacterium | reverse complement strand
CCTCGATGAGGTCCCTGTCTACGAGTCCGTTCATTTTCGCGATGATGCGCGCGGGTTTTCCCTGCCGGGCCGCCTCGGTCTCTGCGTGGATCATTGCAAGGATCCGCTCCTGGAGGGTGAAGGGGGCGATGAGAAATTTAGTCGCGCCCTGAAACTGGCCGATACCCGTGAGCAGGTTGAAGAGGTTGGTGGCGTCCTCTCCAAATTCCGGAGCCGCAGTCAGGAGAGAAAGGTCGGTGTAAATTTTGGCGGTGGACGGGTTGTAGTTGCCTGTGCCCAGGTGCAGGTAGCGGCGGATGCAGTCCTCGTCCCTGCGCACCACCAGGGCCATTTTGGAGTGGACCTTGTGGTGAGCCATGCCGTAGACGACGTGAACTCCGGCCTCTTCCAGGCGTCTGGCCCACAGAATGTTGTTGGCCTCGTCAAAGCGCGCTTTCAACTCCGTGACGGCCGTCACCTGCTTGCCATTGCGCACGGCACTCATGAGGGCACCCACGATCCGGGGATCGCCCCCAGTGCGGTAGAGCGTCTGCTTGATGGCCAGCACGTGCGGGTCGCGCGCCGCGTTTTCCAGAAAATCCACCACGGTACTAAAGCTTTCGTAGGGATGGTGGAGGAGGATGTCCTTCTGTCGGATCGCGGCAAACAGGTCGCCCACGTCCCGGACCGTGACTGAGACCGGTGCGACATAGGGCTTGTCGCGCAGCTCGGGCGAGTGGTCCCCGGAGCAGATTGCCATGAGCCGGGCGGGATTGAGCGGGCCGTCGATCCGGTAGAGGTCCTCGGCGGTCAGGTCGAGGTTTTCCATCAGGTACTGGTTGACCTCCTCGGGAGTTTCCTTGTCCACCTCCAGTCGGACGGCGGCGCCCTTGCGCCGGTTGTGGAGTTCCTGCTCCACGGCGCTGAGGAGGTTGCGCACGTCGTCCTCGTCGATGTAGAGCTCGCTGTTTCGGGTGACCCGGAAATGCCAGTAGCCGAGGATTTTTGTCCCCGGGAAGATGTCCGCCAGATAGTAGCCGATCAGGTGGCCTAGAAAGACGTAGTCGCGCTGGTTTTCGGCCCCCGGAAGGCGCACCAGACGGGGCAGCACCTGCGGGACCTGCACCACGGCCAGGTGGCGTGAGGTGTTTCCATCCCGTTCAATTTCAAGCTGCAGAATGATGTTGAGCGACTTGTTAAGCAGCTGAGGAAACGGGTGCACCGGGTCTATCCCAAGCGGGGTGAGCACGGGCCGCACCTGCTGGTGGTAGTACTCGTTCAGCCAGGCGAGCCGTTCCGGTTCGAGTTCGTCGGGGCGCAGAAAGCGGATGTCGTTTTCGGCCAGCTGTGGAATGAGCTCGGTGCGCCAGCATTTGAACTGGGTCTCCATCATGGCGTCCACCCGGGCGTGGATGGCCCGGAAGGTCTCTGTGGCGGTGCGGCCGTCGATGGAACGTTCGACGATGTCGCTTTCGATCTGCTGCTTGATTCCCGCCACACGCACCTCGAAAAACTCGTCCAGATTGGAGCTTACGATGCTGAAGAACTTGACCCGTTCAAGTAGGGGGTTTTTGGCATCCAGCACCTCGGAAAGCACCCGCTGGTTGAACTCGAGCCAGCTCAATTCGCGAGAGATAAAGTGGGATGCCGGATGCGTTTTCATGTCTTTTTTCATCATTAGCTCCTGCTTGTTGCTTTCCAAAGTAACATTCAGGTGGCGCGCTGACTCCTTAAAAACTCGCACTAAGGGTGTCCTTTCTACAAACTCTTCACAGCGTATGAAACTACTTGCGACTCTCTTCTCCCTCTTGGGGCTTACCCTCTGCGCAAAGGCCGCCCCTTTGGCAGTCGGCGCACTGGCTCCGGATGTTTCCGCACTCGACCAAAACGGGGCGCCCGTGGTCCTCAAGGACGTCTTCGCGAAGGGCCCGACACTCGTTTACTTCTATCCCAAGGCCGACACGCCCGGTTGCACCAAGCAGGCCTGCAGCCTCCGGGACGACTGGGCCGCACTTAAGGCAAAGGGAATCCAGGTGCTCGGCGTCAGCGGCGACAAGCCGGAGGCCCAAAAGAAGTTTGAGGAAAAGTACAAGCTGCCCTTTACGCTCGTGGCTGATCCGGAGGGCCAGGTTGCTGGCGGGTTCGGGGTTCCCGTGATCATGGGGTTTGCCAAGCGCATGTCCTTTTTGGTCAAGGACGGTAAGATCGCGTGGACCATGCCTGCGGCATCCACCACCGAGCATGCCAAGGATGTGCTCAAGGCGTTTGACGCGCTGCCCAAGTAGGGACCCCTTTGTCGAGTCCCCGTCGGAGCACCGGCCCACCCCACGGGTGAGGCCGGTTTTCTTTTGCGCACAGCGCCTTCACGGAGCACGCCTTTTCGGCTCCTGATTTCGGCGCAACTTCGCGAACTGCGGGGTGTTCATGAAGGCAGCCATCACCTCACATGAAATTCTCACAGTTTCTTTCTGTCTCGGCCGTTTTGCTGGGTTCCTCCGCGCTGCACGCCGAAGAAAAGCCCCTCTTGGCAGTTGCCGGGAAGGTGCTCTACGAGAACAAGTTTGATTCCGAACAGGGGGCCCAGTGGAACTCGCCAAAAGGGGCCTGGCAGGTTGGTGGAGGAGTCCTCCGGGGTTCGGAGAAACCGGAGGACAAACACGGCGCGGTTACGCGCCTGCCCAACAAGCTTTCGGACTTCGTATTCGAGTACGAGTTCAAGTTTGAGGGAGCCACGGCCACCAGCCTTTCGATTAACGCCGCAAAGGGGCATCTGTCCCGCATCGCCATTACGCCCAAGTCCGTGGCGATCCAGAAGGACGACATGGACCACCAAGGCCCCGACAAACCGATGGTGTTCGC
>JBIKSY010000402.1:0-2846 GCA_044348365.1 Chthoniobacteraceae bacterium | reverse complement strand
GACCCCAGCCTCCGGGTGCGCTCCTTTGCGGCAATTGCCTTGGGCAATCTCAAAACCAGAGAGGCCACCCCTGGGCTTCTGGAGGCACTGCGTGAAAATGACAACGCCGATCCTGTTCTGCGCCATGCGCTCAGCTCTGCCCTCGCTGGTTGCAACGACTCTGTACTCCTTTTAGCTGCCTCCAACGACCCCTCCACCCCCGTTCGCCTGGGCGCCATCGTCGCGCTCCGTCGCCTCAAACACGCCGGCCTTGCCAAATTCCTTCAGGACGCGGAACCACTCGTTGTCGCTGAAGCAGCCCGCGCCATTCACGACGAATCCATTGTCGACGCCATGCCGGAGCTCGCTGCTCTTCTGCCAAAGGCCTCCTCTCTGCTCACCCTGCCGGCGGGCACCAAAGAGAATCCGGCCCCGCGCGATGCGATTCTGCGCCGGGCAATCAACGCTGCCTTCCGCACCGGCAACCCGTCAAATGCGACCGCCCTTGCGCAGTTTGTCGCTCTAAGCGAGGCACCCGAGTCCTTTAGACTGCAAGCCATCCAAGCTCTTTCGAGCTGGTCTACCCCCCCACGACTCGACCGGGTCATCGGCTTGTTCAGACCACTGCCCCCGCGTGATGTGGCACCTGCGATTACCTCGCTCAAACCCCATCTGTCCACCCTGCTGGCAGATTCTCCGACCAAGGCGCCCACTTCAGTGCGGATCGAGGCGCTGCAGTTGCTCCGGAAACACGGCGAACAACTCGCCAACCCCCTCATCAACCTCCCCTCCCTCGTGGCCAATGTTTCCGAGGACGCGGCCGTCCGCGTAGAAGCGCTCCAAACCCTTGTCGCACTTAAAGATCCCAAGCTCGAGGAAGCCGTCGCCCTTGCCGCCACGGACAAAGCAGAGCCCCTGCGGAAAGCAGCCACAAAGCTTCGCATTGAGCTCCACCTTCCCGGTGGGGGCGTCGACTCCCTTGCCAAGCTCTTCGAAATTGGAACCCCCGGTGAGAAACAAAACGTCCTCACCGAACTCGCTTCGCTGTCTGAACCCGGAACCTCGGCGATCTTTGAACAGCAGCTCGACCTTCTGTCGGCCGGAAAGCTCCAAGGGGAACTCCAATTGGAGCTTTTGGAGGCAGCGGCCAAACGCTCCGAGGCACCGATCAAAAGCCGCCTCGCGCGCTTCCAGACCTCCCTCGCCGCCCAGGCTGCCTCCGACCCCCTTGCCCCACACCGCCCCGCACTTCTAGGGGGAAACGCCGCGGAAGGCCGCCGCATTTTCATGGAGAAAGCCGAAGCATCCTGCGTCCGCTGTCACAAAATCCAAAACGACGGCGCCGAGGTTGGCCCCAACCTCACGGGCATCGGCAAACGCCAGACCCGCGAATACCTTCTCGAGTCCATTGTAGAGCCAAATGCAAAGATCGCGCAGGGCTTCGAAACCGTCATCGTGACCCTCACCGACGGCACAGTCCACGCCGGCATCCTCAAATCCGATTCCCCCGAGGAACTCACCCTGATGCCCCCCACCGGCACGCTGGAAAAGCTCGAGAAGAGCCGCATCAAAACCCGCGAAAGCGGCCCCTCGGGGATGCCGCCGCTCGCCGCGGTGCTTTCCAAGCGCGAAATCCGCGATCTGGTCGAATACCTCGCTTCGCTCAAGTAGCCGCACGGCCGGCGGTAGGAGCGGCCCGCCCCAGAACCCACGGCCCCCAACCCCGCCGGCTAGGCTACTTTTTCACCCCTCAGGCGCGCGCGGCAGTAGCCCCCCAATCGGGCGCTCCCTGCGCGCCAGCGCGCGGCGTAGCTTTTCCAGCGCCCCGTTTTGCAGTTGCCTGATGCGCTCGCGCGTCACCCCGAACTTCCTGCCAACAGTCTCCAGGGTTTTTGGGGTCTCCCCCTCCAGCCCAAACCGGGCGGAAATAATCCGCCGTTCCCGGCTGTCGAGCACACAGAGTACCTCGGCCAGTTCATCCAGCAGGTTGCTGTCGCTCAACTGTTCAAGGGGACTTTGCGCCTCCAAATCGCTCACCGTCTCGCCCAACTCCTTGCTGTCTTCGTCACTCACCGGGGCGTCCAGTGACGCCGGCCGCAGCGACACCGTCCGCAGTTGCGCCAGCTTGCCCACCGAAATCCCCACCTCCTCCGCCAACTCCTCATCCGTGGGCTCGCGCCCCAACTCCTCGCTCATTCCGGCGGCCAACCTCCGCAGCTTGGCGATCTTGTCCACCATGTGCACCGGCAGACGGATCGTCTTGCTCTGATTGGCCAGCGCGCGCTTGATGCTCTGCTTGATCCACCAGGCGGCGTAGGTGCTCAGCTTGCTGCCCTTGCCCGGATCAAACCGCTCCACCGCCTTGATCAGGCCGATGTTTCCCTCCGAAATCAGGTCCGCCATTGGCAGCCCGAAGCTGGCGTAGTCGTGGGCGATCTTGACCACCAAACGCAGGTTCGCCTGGATCATGTGCGCCCTCGCCTCCGGGTCACCCGCCTGGACCCGCGTTGCCAAACTCAATTCCTGCTCCGGCGTCAGAAGAGCCACCTGCCCGATCTCCCTCAGGTACACCCGCAGCCCCGACTCCTGCTCGTCTCCACTTGCATAAGCCATAACCCACCCCCCTTTCGATGTGCTTGCCCGGCCCCCAAGGACCTTTGCGCCTTCAGTTTCCAGCGCCTTCGACAAACCCCCTTTTTAATCTGTTTTTCCTCTGCCCCTTGCTACGGGAGTGGAGGGAGGAAAGTCTTATTTTTCTGGCGGAGGACACTTTTTTGTCAGCCCCCCCAACCACGAACCGCAGCCCTCCTTCCCACAGGCAGGCGGTCCGCCACCTCCGCCCGCCAGATAGCAGCCTCCGTCTCCAA
>JBIKSY010000401.1:0-2854 GCA_044348365.1 Chthoniobacteraceae bacterium | reverse complement strand
GGTGCCGAAGCCCCCGCCGCGCCGCGTACCTGCACCCCGTGCCGTTTCAACAAGTCACTCAGCCGGGAATTGCCCGTCTTGTCAGAAAGGCTGGCAATGTCGCGAACCACGGCTGGGCCCACGGTTTCCGAAATGGCCGACCCTTTGTTTAACTTTTCCTGTTGTGCCTGCAGTTGCTGCCGGAGCACCGCAGCCTGTGTCTGCTGCGAATCAATAAATCGTTCGAAATCAGATACAGTCGTCCGCAACGCCCCCAATTCACCGGACACCACATAGTACTTGCAACTGAGCGCAAATACCGCCCCTGCCATCACTGACGCCACGTATCCATATCTCATGCAAGCAATCTACTACAAACCCTCCTAACATTCCAACCCCGCAACGCGACGGAAGCCGCTGCGTCCTGCCCTCGCAAGCCGTCAAATCCACGACCCCCACTCAGATGCCCAGAAAAGAAGTGTTTCTTCGAGCCCGCCTCGCCGTTTACAAAGACTGCGCATGCAGACTGGGATTACCGGTCTTGAAGCTAGGAAGGGGCGAACAAAACCCCATCCTAAAACCTCAGCTGAAACCCGACCAAAAACCTCCAGACGATCCTACTCTTATGGGCGACAAATCCCCGAAATCCGTAAACAAGCAGAAAGAGCAAAAGCAGAAGCAGGCCGGAGCCGCCAACCAGAAGAAAAAGGATGCAGCGCCCAAGTCCGGTGCTCCCGCGAAAAAGAAGTAAGTCCCCCAACCGGCGACACTCCCGGGCCCAGCCACACTTTGGTGTGGTCTGGGCCTTGTTTTTGCAAGGCCTCCCTCGCCACCGACCCCCTTGGCACCGCCTCCGTGCCCGCAGCCTACCCCGGGACCGGACGGCTTGCCTTCCCGGAAACGCGTACCAATTCACAGCGGTTGCCCGCCGCGATCACCAACTCAGCCACTCGCCGCTTCAACCGCCAGCCCCGCCCGAGCAACCACAACACCAGCAGCCCGTAAAGCGTCCACAAAACCGGTTCGTTCAAATCCAGAAACACCTTTCTGTAAAGCACCACACTCGCGGCGATGGTGTTGATGAGCACGGTGGTGATCACCGCCCCAAACTCCAACCGCACACGCGTCAGACACTTCGGACCGCCGTGGTACTCAGTCACCGTGGAAAGACGCACCGTCCAGAAACGGTTTCCGTAAATCTGAAGATCCCACGTTTTCCACCCCGTGTCCGCCGAATAGCGCCAACCTTCGCGCTCGAGCAGTGCGAAAATCTCCGAAAGCAACCGCTCTTTGCCCTGACCGCTTTCATTCCAGAAGTTCAAGCGTGAAATACCGCCCCGCTTGCTGGCCTGAGTGACCCCCTCCTCCTTCTGCGAAATCACCTCCGGCGGCGTCTGCTTGTACTTCATCCAGGTAAAGTAACGCGCCCATCCCCTCGCCAACGGCTGCGTAAAAGCAAGGAAACCAACCAGCAAGCGCGCCCGGACCGTATCAAAGTCCTCCTCAATCCGGGCATGGATCATGTAGGAAAGTGCCACCAAGAAGGTCGCCCCCAGCATGAAGAGCGGCACCATCCGCAACTTTTCCAACGGCACCCCGAGAATCGCCATGAACAGCGTCAACACCACCCACTCGATGCTGCTGACATACGCCGCGACCTCCGACTGGGGTGTCGGATAGATCGACTGGAACAGCCCCTCCCCGAACACCCCATGGTAGATAATCGGACTGTTGAGCAGCCACGTAAACCGCGGCGCCCCGTAGATCTGTCCCTTCCATTTGGCTGTGCCCGTCGGCCCGAAAAAAATCAGGTGCTTGAAGCGCAGCATCGACTCCGCCTCACCGTATCCCTCCTGCTGCTTGCGAAACGCTTGGAGTGTAAACCTCCTGTAGTGCCACACGATCGCACTGGGACTGAAGGCGATCACACCCCCGTTGGTTTGGAGCCGCCAGCAGAAGTCCACATCGTCCCCCGCCTTGCGGTACTCCACGTCGAAACCGCCCACACTTTCAAACGCAGCCCTGTGGAAGGCCATGTTACACCCGGGAATGTGCTCGGCCACCACGTCCGAGAGCAGCACGTGGCTTGGACCGCCCGGCGCGGCAGCCACCGCCGCCTGAATCCAGTCCACCGCCGGGGGAGAAATGTTGGGGCCGCCGACCCCCACGTAGTCTCCGCTTAAGAGCGTCCCCACCAGATAGTAAAGCCAGTCAGGATCCGCCATGCAATCCGAGTCGGTGTAGGCGAAAATCTCACCCTTTGAGGCGTGGGCACCCACGTTTCGGGCGTAGCTCAACCCCATGTTCCGCTGCACCACGTTTACGAAATCCGGAAGCCGCTCGCCGGTCAGCGCAGCCCGCTTCTTGCGCTTGGTTTCGTAAGCGCTTACCAGTTCCTGGGTGTTGTCCTTGGACCCGTCGTCAACGAGCACGATTTCAAAATCCGGGTAATTTACCTCGTCCAACGACTCCAAACACGCCCCGAGGGTCTTCCCCCCGTTGTAGGAGCAGACGATCACCGACACCTTCGGATAGCGGTCAAGCAGCACCCTTTCGGTGACGGACTTGGGTCCCCCCAGCATTTCCTTGAGGGTGTGGAACGCCTTTTTTCGCTCTCTCTCGCGGGTGACCAGTCCGAAGTGCCAGTCGAGGATTTCGTTCCCCCCCCGGTACCATTCGTCGGTCCAGGAGAAGAAGATGGTCCCCGCCGCACCGCCGCGCACCACCGATTCAAGGTGCCAACGGAGCACCTCCTCCTGCTTGTCCTGGCCGTTGCGCAACGTATCCATCCCAAACTCGCCGAAAACCAGCGGCTTTTCGCCCGCAAGATTCTGGAGCCGCGCCAGGTACTTTTCAAAGTCGCGCTGCCGCTCCA
>JBIKSY010000148.1:0-9545 GCA_044348365.1 Chthoniobacteraceae bacterium | reverse complement strand
GGCGGGTCAAGGAGGGGCGGGGGGAGTATCAAAGGGGGGAGGCAGTGATCATCGGCCGTGGCGAGTGCCGTGCCCGCGACAGCAGCGTCAGCTGCGGCAGGGGACGGAGTCGGAGCGGCGGAGGCGGCTGCGCTGGCAAACGCAGTTACGCGGGGGGGAGGCATCTGGAGGCTCCAAGTCGAAAGGTTTGGGCCTTCGGCATCGTTTGTTTCAACCCATCCGGCAGCGGACAGGTTTGCGCCTTCGGATAGAAGGGCTACGCCCTTGAAGGATCTTCGCCGCGTACCGGATGTGCCGTAGAGGCCAGTGATTTCACCCCGCTCGTTGGCCAGGCGGAGGGACAGTCCGGGAGGCGAAACGCCGGCGACGGGCACTCCTGCGGCGACGAGCCCGCCTGCGGAGTAGGACACATTCCAGGAGTGGAGTGTGGGTGCTCCCTGCGCATCGGTGAGGGAGTAATCTTCAACGGTGAGAACGGCCGGACCGGAAGCGAAGAGGGCTGCCAGATCCGGGCTTGAAAGGGAGGCGCCGTTGCGTTGGACCCAATGGCAGCTTTTTTCGGGGGCGAGCAGCAGCAGCCCTCGTTCGCAAAACGAAGAGTTCGGCGTGGCCGCTGCGGCGTCGGTCGACGCGGGGGCAGACAGCGGAGACAAAGAGCTTTGCCAGTCCAGTCCTCCGGGGAAGGTGGTGTCGCCGGCGCACGCCGTCCATTGGGAAGACGGCTCCTCAGGCCGGAGCAGGTTGAGGGTTCCGATGAGGCTGTTTACGGCTGAGCCAGCAGGGGACTTGGTTGTCTTGGACTCGTAGAGGGCGGCAGACTGAGCGCCGGTTGGGGATGTGGCCACCAGGGCGCTGCCGGAGTTGGAGTAGCCGGGCATCCTCGTGCTCCACAAGAGCCTGCCGCTGGGGAGGTTTTGGACCAACAGATAGGCGGTCTCCGTGGTCAGGACGAAACGTCCAAGAGCGCCGGTGGGCGGCTCGCCGCCTTGGATGGGGGCAAGGAGGGGAGTTTGGCTCGAGAAACCGAGGCCGCCGTCTGCGTTGGCCGACACCTGGTCGAGGACCTGCACGGTGACTGTCGGAACCGAGCCGGAGTAGTCCGCCTCCAGCACAAGCCGTTGCCTGCCCGAGTTCGGTCCAACACCAAGCGACGCGCTTAGGCTGGATTTGAGAGGTGCGGAATTGGTGGGTTTGAGAACCCCGGAAAAGGCGCGCACCACGGGCCGATACATTCCGAGGGCGGAACCGTCGCCGGGGAGAAGCTCATTGTAACGAATGCGCCCCGACACTGCCCCGCGTTTGGTGAGGGTTAACGTCACGGCTCCGCGATGGACCGCCCCGCCTCCGGAAGCCGGGTCGCCATCGAGCGCAGGCTGCGTTTGGGTGAGAATTCCCTCGAAAGAGGAGGCTGAGGTCGGGGTGGAGCGGGAAACGTCCGCGCCTGCACCCTGCAACGCGGCAGAGAGCGAAAACAGGGAAAGAAGCAGGGCGGTGGCTTTCATGAAAATAACGACTCTCCCGATAAAAGTTATGGGAAAGTATGTTAAGTTTCAAGAACTGTAAAATGCCCCTCAGCGAGCCCGAGGCAACGAGTTCCGAGAGGTTTCCGGCTGGATGACCGGGTCCGAACAAAACTTTAGATTGGGCCTTTTGACGAAGTAAGAAACGCGACCTGCACGCGAGAGCTTAGCTGTCGCCGGCGGCGCCTACGGCTTTGGCCCGGAGCCAAGGTTGGGGAGGGGCGGCGGCTGTTGCGGGCTTTTGAACCGCAGCGGGCCTCCGGCGCTGAACGCTTCCCAGCCCATTTTGAGCCATGTCAGAACGGCCCCGGCCAGCCAGAGGGCCCAGAGCAGCATGGCGAGCCGGTACCACCAGATGGAAACGTGCACACAGCCCGGTTGGGGTAGCACGCCCGTGCTGTGCGCCAGATACCAGTTGAGGATCAGGCGCGAGGAGCCGTTGCCGACAATGAACATTTCCGGGTGCCCCAGCAACCCCTTGGCAACCGCGCGCGCCAGAATGGCCAAGGCGGCAAGCGTCCAGAAGACCAGGCCGGTCTGGAGTAGGTTATAAACCCAAGGCCGCACTCCGGAATAGGGCTGTCTGGCGCGCAAAGTCAGGCAGAGGAGCCAGCCAGCCACGGCAAGCGCGGCCGGAAGAGGGACCTGCGTGAGGCCGATGCACAACAAAACCCAGTCCTGGATGCGTAGGGACGAGGAGCGTAACCGGCTAAGAACCGCCCCCGCGAGCACGGAAAAAACAAGGACCGACCAGAAGCGCACCGCCGGACCGCGCAGCGGGCCGTAGGTCCAGAGCACCCACCGGCCCTCGGGCACTTTCAACACGGTTTCGACGTTGGCGCAGGCGGCGGGAAGCCCGACCGGTGCGACGCTCGTGCGCGGGGTGAGGGGGATGGCGCTGTGCCATTCCACGTTGAGCGTCTGCTCTCCAGGATGCAGCGGTACCTGGAGTCGACCCGCCTCCATCCGGACCGGCAGTTCCTTCCCGTCCAAGCTCAGCGACCGCACTTCGGCCGCCGCAGGCAATTGCACGGTGAAATCCTCCCCGAGGCTCGAGCGGACCGAAAGGGACAGGCTCTGGGTCCGCTGCCGCAAGCCCAACGTAGTCTCGGAGCGGACGGAACCGACCGTGACGGTTGCACCCTGCACCGCCTCCGCCCGGCTGACCTTCAGGCGCACTTTTTCGCCCGGCCAGGGATTCCACCCGGGGACCAGGTCGGCCGCCAGCGGCTTGTAGACCGGGGGGAGGCCGTCCATCCCGATGTTCCAAACCGGGGACGCCACCAGAGACCACTGCTCCACCCAGGCATCCCCCTCCCGGGAAGAAAGGTCCAGCGACTCCGAAAGGCCGAGCTCGCTTTCCCAGGCTGTTGTTTTTTCGCCCGCGCCCAGGCGCACTTCCACCGATCCCCCGGCAGAGAGGACGCCCGTGGTGAGCACCTGCTCCCCCGGCAACAGGGGGATGCGCAGCGAAACCGCCCGGCCTTCGGGGGAAAGCCGGTGGACGGTGGTGTGCACCTGCCAGGTCAAACCAAACTCCAGCCTGCGCTCCACCAGCAGTGCGGCGCGGAAGTCCTGCCGGTCGTACCCCCCCGGGGGCGCTGAACCGGTTTGTTTGGTGCGGAAAAACACCTGCTCCTCAGGCACCCCGTTGGCGCGCACGCCGCTCACCTGCCAGCCCGGGGCTTTGATCTCCACCCGGCGTGGCTTGAGTTGGAAAGCCCATTCCCATTCCGGGGCCGCGGCCAGGAGGCCCTCCACCCGCACACGGTGCACGCCCGCGGTCAGGACTACCCAAAGGAAACCGTCTTCGCGCCGCAGGGCCGCCTGAGGCAGGCCGTCCACCAAAACGCGCACAGGGGACCAAGCCGGCAGCCTTCCGGGGAGCGGGACGGCAGTGCGCACTGCGACGTGGATTTCGGCGTCGAGGGTGAGGTGGCCGTTTTGGATTTCCAACGAGGCGAGGGGAATATCCGCGGCGTGGGGAAAGGCGTCGGAACGGGGCTCAAGCCGTTCGCGTAAAAGCTTGAGGGTCGCAGCGTCTGGAAACGTGCCTGCCGCGGGGAGCGTGGCGGGAGTGGGGGGTGCAGGCTCCATGGCCCGGGCGTCTGCAGGCAGGCAGCAGAGGAGGAAGAGCACCGTACCGGCGTTTCCCCACCAGCGACGGCGCCACCGTCCTGCGTCGAGCAGCAGGCCACACAGCGCGAGCAGCAGGGTGATGCGTCCAACGGTCAGGGTGCGCACCAGTCCAATGGGCAGGAGCACGAGGTGCACTTGTTGGGAGGCGGCTACGGGTCCGTTCCAGCCGTAAGAGGCGCTCCGCCAGCTCCAAGCGGGCACCGGCGGGCCGGTCTGAATCCGGGCGCCGGCGTCGTAGGCGAGGTTGAGTGCAATTTTGGCGCCGCCCACCGCCTGCCGCCGCCGGGTGCTCGCACCGACCTCCGTCTTTGCGGATAAGGACGACAGCTTGTTGCCGTCAGGCTCGGCCTGCTCCCGAACTTCGGCCGCTCCGAAAGGCTCCTCCACGCCCGAGTTGCGGCGGCTGGGCTGTTCTTGTTTTTCAAGCTGGGGGTGCAAAACCTCCTGGAGCTGGGTGGCCACAAAAGGCAGCAGGACCAGCAGCAGGCACAGGACGGCGGCTGCCTTGAGGGCCCCAACCAGACGCGCGCCCCAGCCCTCGCGCACCACCCGCGCCAAAGCCAATGCGGCCAGCACACCAAGCCAGGTGTAACGCGGCGCCTCCGGTTCCCGGTAGGAGAGCACAAGGGCACCGAAAGCCAGAAGCCCTGCCCAGCGTCCAAACACGCGCGTTACGCCCAGCGCAAACACCAGGACGATGAACAGGTCCAAAAGCGTCCAGGCCGTCAGCCAGTCGCCCTTGACGTAATCTGCTCCAAATAACGCGAAAAGCCTCCAACCCGGTGGCAGGTGCAGGGTGACCCGTGCCGAGGCAGCGTCCGCGTTCCAGCCACTGGCCGGCAGGTTGCGGGCGTTTTCAATCCGCCCGGTCGCCTCGAGTTGCAACACGCGGGAGCGCACCTCGACTCCGGTCTCTCCGGTGGCCGGGTTTTTGGTGAGTAGCTGGCCCTCGCCCCCGTTGCGTACCGAGCCGAGCTGCTGTCCCGGAGCGCTGTCCAGCCGCCAGAGCGTCTGCTGGACGCCCGTGATCCGGTCGTTGAAGGTCAGGCCGCGCCCGTCCTCGTCCAACCACAACCGGCGCACCACCGCCAGTCCGGGCGCCTGCTGCCTGCCCATGCCGCGTAGCCGTTCCTCGATCCGGAAGGGTGTTTTCGTGTCCCACCCGTAGACGGGCAGCTCCCGCCACCTTTGGGGGAAGGTGGTCTGGGAAACGTCCACGGCAGGGACTCCGGAAAATTCGATGCTCCGGAAATCCGGGGCGGTTTTGAGGGCGACAAGTTCGTTGGCTGCGGCGGGTGTGGCGGTCGGGGCGAAGCCAAACTCGGGGTCGGACTGCAGTCTGAAGGCATCGGCGTGAAGGGTCCACTTGCCGGCGCGGGCCTGGACCTTGAGGCGTCCCGAAGCGTCCACCGCCATCGGCAGGGGGCCCCGGGTGGCCGCGAGCAGCCAGCCCTTGGGCAGCAGGGAGCCCAGCTCCAGCTCCCGGCTCCTGCCCGAGACGGTCAGCTCCAACTCGGTGCGCAGCCACATCGGGGCGCCGTCCTCTAGCAGGCGGTAGACCTTCAACTCGGCGTAATCCGGAGTCCCGGCCTGTTCGGTTTGGCGGCGTTCGAGCCAAAGCAGACCCTCCGCATCCCAGGTGGCGTTTTCCACCGCCCGCCCGTTGAGCACCAGCGCCAACACCCCTGTCTGGCTGGGAATGTGGAGGGAACGCGGCAGCTTTTCCCAGAAAAGCTCTCCTTTTAACTGGTGGGTGCCGGCGGGCAGAACCACCGCCGGCCAGCCGTCGTGTTCGAGCACCGGGGCCTCCTTTCCGTCGAGGCTCACGCGCACGGGCCACAGGTCGCGGGATCCCGGCAGAAACGCCCAGGTCTGCGCGTACGCCTCCACGTTGAAAACAAACTTCCCGCCAGCTTCTTCCGCGGCGAGCTCCAGCGTGGAAGGCCACAAGGAAACCCTCTTTTCCGGGTCCTGATAGGTTCCCGGAGGTGATTCCAGACCGGTGGACTGGTCCCAGCGCGCCCAGGCGTTCCAGCTTTTAAGCGGCTCCGGAACCAAGGAGGGATCGAGCGCCGGGGGAGCCGCCAGGCTGAAGGGCGGAGCCAGAAGTCCCAACACAAGCCAAAGAACAGAGGAGAACGCGGTTTTCATAAGCGGGAGGAGCGGGACTTCCAAAAGGAAACGTGTCCGCCGCTTTGCATAAACCAAGAAGTTTCAACCTTCGCCAGCGAGGACACCCTGCCGTATGCGGGGTGTCAGGGAGGGCGCGGCGGCCGCTTTTGCTTGCCGTTCTGCAGCAAGCGCACATACTACCAGCGCGTCTTTGATCTGAAGGCCGCAGACATCGGGGTGTAGCTTAGCTTGGTAGAGCGCCTGGTTTGGGACCAGGAGGTCGTAGGTTCGAATCCTATCGCCCCGACCACTTTGGAGCTGAACAGCTTACAGAACTGTTTGATCAAGAGCCGACCGTTTCTAAGGATCTGTTTGTGTGCACGGCCTGCTCCATGCCGGGGCGCTCCATCCCGGAGTCCACAATCTTTGCTCAAGAGCCGCCATGTGCATCCCTCAGCGGCGCTTCTCTACTGCGAGAATGATGCTGCCGAGCTGGCCGTTTTTTGTTGGGGCACCATGCCGTCACCGCCTCGTTTCCTTCGATTCCGATTTTCAAACATTTGACGGCCTCAACTTTGTGCACCTGGCGCCGGCTCGGGCAACGGCTGAACCCCGCGTGCCGCCTACCGCACGAGACTGAGCTTTGAGGGGTAGCGGCGCTCGGCGTTCCATTCGCCAAGATAGATGTCGCCCGCTGAATCCACGTACAGGTCGTGGCCATGTTTGAAGACCGGCTGGGTCTGGCTCAGGGGCTGGAGTCGGCCGTCGACGTAACTCGGTTCGCTGCCGCCCGGGGCGCTGAGCACCCTCTTGGTGGCGCGGTCGAGGACGAGCAGGAAACCAGACTGCCCCTGACGCTGGCCCTTGGCGTCCTTGCTCCAGCACACGGCTGTGTAAATCTTGTCGCCGCGGAAACACAACTGGCCGGCAAAGGCGCCGGGCAGCTCGATCGTGTCCACATGCGCGCCGTCCAGGGTGAAGGCCTTGATCTGGTTTTGGCTCCGCGAAGGCACCCAGACCAGGGGGCCGCGGGGGTCCGCCGCATCGATGGAAATGCCGTGGGCGTTGGCCAGATTTGCCGCGTCCTTGGTCGGGCCGCCCCATTTTTTGAGAAACACCCCCTCAAAGGAAAACTCGTAGACGAAGTTTGAGCCGTAGCCGTCCGCTACCAAGAGCGTGCCGGCCGGGGACCAGGCCACGTCGCAGGGCATGAACTTGCCGTCCTTCAACCCCAGCTCGGCCGGGGTCGGAAACCGGCGCACCACCTTTCCCTCGGTGGTCAGCAGGGTCACGCCTCCCTCGACGGCGGTCGGCTTCCAGCCTTCGGCCGCCATGTGCCAGCCGGAGTCCACGTGGACGAGGTATTCCACCCCGTCCTTTTCAAAGATCTCGAGACCGTGCCCGCCGCCAAGGCCCGCACTGATGGACCGCACGTAACGGCCGTCCTTTTCGAAGACGATGAAGTCGTTTTTGGGGTGGTCTGTAACAAGGTAAATACGTCCATCCCTGCCTTCTGCAAGCGCGTGGGAGTTGACCACGGGGGCCACAGCCGGATCCGCCTTGGCCCAGTTCAGGTCCACGGTGTACCGGGCCGGCCCATGTCCGAGCACCACCGGTTCGGCACGGGTGAAACCGCAGGGGCCGAACAGAATCGAAAGAAGAAGAGCAACGCGTTTCATGGGGAGGCAAGAGCTTCGGCGTGCGGGACGCACCCGGTCAAGCGACGATCCCGCCGTGCACCAACCGCCACGATTTGTACGGCACCGGCAAGCGCCTGGTCCTGCCAAACCAGCCCGTCTCGATATCGGTTTGCGCCAAGGCCCTTTTGCCGTAGAAAGGTTCCTCCACAGCCCTGCCCTCCCGAACTATGAAAGCCAGACGCCTGCTTGCCTCTCTCTCCCGCTTTAGCGCGCTTGAACCTTCTCCCAGCCAGAGCCGACCCTCGGCGGCGTGTGTCGACCGGGATTCTTCCTCCCGGTTTTTCGCTCCGTCGCGCGCCGTCTGGCAGGTTTGCGGGCTCGCTCTCGGTGCGCTGGCGTTGTGGACTTCCACAGCCCCGGCCCAAAAGCCTGTGCCCGAAAGGAAGAAGTGGGACATGGACTACGGTCCGTTTCTCAATTTGAGCGTCCAGATGCCGGGTGAGAACCCGGGTTCGACACCGAAGGGCGTGGCCGTCAGGGTGGGGGAGCAACTCGAGGGCACGGTGGTTTTTGACACCGACCTGCTGCGTTGCACCGGCGGTTGGACGGGTGGCTTTCTGGATTTCAAGGGGGTGGCCTTCAGTGGTTCACACGGGGGCAATCCCGGTCCGGTGGGGAGCGTGGTCTTTCGCACCTCTGCGCTGCCGGGTTGGAGCAAGGCGGGCAGTTTTAAGGATCCGCGCGAGCTGCCCAAGGGCTTCGGGGCGTCGACCATTCCCTACGGACCGCTGCCGGCGGAGTGGGCCAAGTACAAGGGGTTGCACCGGAACGGAAACCGGGTGGTCCTGGAGTACACGGTGGGACAAGCGCGGCTGTTGGAATCTCCGGGACTCGAAGGGGCGGGCGATGCGGCCGCACTGGTGCGTTCTTTTCAGGTGAAGAACCCCGGCGCAGCGTCGACGGTTTTTGTGGCGGAGGTGCCGGCCGAGACCAAGTTGGAGCAGCGGGGGGGCGGAGTGGTGTTGCTTTCGGACGGAGCAGGAAAGCCGGATGCGGTGCTGCTGCTGCGTGCGATCGGAGCGCCCGAGGGCGCGCGCTGGACGTGGATTGAGCCGGGCAAACTGGGGTTTGAACTCCCGGCCTTTCGCGGCGGGGAACGTTTCAAAATTGCGCACTGGCGCGGGACGGTTCCGACGACTGGTGCCGGGATTGCTGCCCTCGGGGCGGTGTCGGCCCCGGAGGATCTGGCGGCGCTCGCGGCGCCCGGCCGGCTGCTCTGGCCCGAGGTGATCTCCGCTCAGGGTCAGATCGGCAACGAGGACGGGGCGTTCCAGTTGGACACCGTGGCCCTGCCGCTTCAGAACCCGTGGCACTCGTGGTTGCGGGTCGGGGGGATCGACTTTTTCAAGGACGGGCGCGTGGCTTTTTCCACCTTTGCCGGCGATGTGTGGATCGGTTCGGGCATCGACTCGGAGCTGCGGAACATCCGCTGGAAGCGGTTTGCCGCCGGTCTGCACCAGGCGCTCGGGCTGCGGATCGTGGAGGACACGGTGTACGTGACCTGTCGGGACGGCATCGTCCGCCTCATCGACACGAACCAGGACGGAGAGGCTGACTTCTACGAGGCGTTCAACAACATGGTGCAGGTCACGCCGAACTTCCACGAGTTCATGTTCGACCTGCAGACGGATTCCCAAGGGAACTTCTATTTTGCAAAGGGTGGGCCGGTGAAGGGCGGCGGCCGGGGCTGGGATCCAATTGCAGAGCACAACGGCGCGATGATGCGGGTGTCCAAGGACGGCTCCAAGTTCGAGGTTTTCGCCACCGGCCTGCGTGCGCCCAACGGAATCGGTGTCGGCCCCGGCGACGTGGTGACTTCCGGCGACAACGAAGGGACGTGGGTGCCCATGTGCTACGTGCACATCGTTAAAAAGGATTCCTTTGTGAGCGTGCCCGATCTCTCGCACCGGCAGCCCGTGCCCACCGCCTTCGAACCCCACATCCTCTTCATGCCGAAGTCCGTTGACAATTCCTCCGGCGGCCAGGTGTGGGTGACCAGCCCGAAATGGGGCCCGCTGCAGGGCCGCCTCCTGCACATGAGCTACGGCCAGTCCTCCCTCTATGAAGTGCTTAC
>JBIKSY010000399.1:0-2856 GCA_044348365.1 Chthoniobacteraceae bacterium | reverse complement strand
CAGCCATGCGCAGCGAAGTGCCCTTGCCGAGGATCCCGTAGGAAACGGCGTGGGGATCCTTGCGCTCAAAAATAATAGACTCGTTATGAATGGTTCCTCCGCCGTGACAACCCGTTGTGGCGCAGGACTGGTTGCCGGTAAACTTTGCTCCCAGGGCCAGACGGGGACCATCGGCACCAAAGGCGGGAAACCCCAGCAAGACGACAGACAGGAGAGGAAGAGCGGCAATCAGTTTCATTTTAAAAAATAAGATGTTATTTAGACGAAGGAACCGTGCTCCGCCCGCCCGCTCCTCCCCTGTGATCCAAGGATTTCAAGAGCAAGGCCGCCGCCGGCTGAGACTTCTGCCAAAACAAGAACGTCACAATTTGTCCTCAAAAACTTTGTTTTTACAACCAAGCTTTGCTGTTACCTAACCTCCATGCCGATTTGTAACACCTGCTCTACGCCTCTCAAACTGACAGTGCGAGCCGCTGTTTGACCATGAGGATCGATCGTTCGCACCTCCCCTGGGCCGCCGTCACACTGGGGGTCGCAGTTCTCGCCGCGCTGGCATACGCCGCAAATATCTCGATTCTGCCACTGCCCCCGGGGTTGGTCTTTCCCTCTGTCCTCGGGCCTGTCCCCCCCGCCAGGGTGCCCTATGGGGGAACCCCACTGGGGCTGCTTTTCGGCCTCGCAGCCTTCGGGATCTTTCTCTTCGCCGCCGCCCTTGGGGTGCGTAAAAAAAAGAGGCTTTGGCCTCTGGGAAGCGTCCAGACCTGGCTGAAGGCCCACCTCTGGCTGACCGTCTTGACTGTGCCGCTCATCGCCCTGCACTCAGGCTTCCGGGCGGGCGGCCCACACACCACATGGCTGCTGGCCCTCTACTCCCTGGTCATGGCCAGCGGCGTCTTGGGAATCATCCTCCAGCACTTCCTTCCCCCGCTCATGCGTGAAAGCCTCCCTCGGGAGGTTGTTTTCGAACAGATCCCCCACCTGCGCGCCTCCCTGCTGGAGGCGGCAACCCGCATGCGCGCAGAGGTGGCCGAAGCAGAAACCTTGGGAGTGGACGGGGACGTTTCTCCCGGGATCCTGCGCCGCTTCCTGGACGAAAGCTGCCTGCCCTTTTTGGCGCTCAAGTCGCCGAAGGGCCAGCATTTGGCCAGTCCGCAGGGCGCCGCCGAAACATTCAAGGCACTTCGTGTCAACGTCCACCCGGTTTGGAGGGAACGTGTCTCTAAGATGGAGGGCTGGTGTGAATCCCGGCGACTCATGGACCTCCAGACCAAGTTTCAACACTGGCTGCACGGGTGGCTGCTCATCCATGTGCCCGGTTCCATTGCCCTGATTCTTGTGACTGCCTGGCATGCCTGGATCGGCCTTCGGTTTCTGGTTTCTTAACTCCGCTGAAGCCCATGCCAGAACTACCCGATTCACAGAAAAAGATTTCCTCAGGCTATTCCGCGAACCTCGGTTATTTCCGCGGCGGACATTACCTGCGCAGCCTCAAGTTTTGGTGTTTCACCCTCACGCTGCTGGTGACGGCCGCGCTCGCCCTGACCTTCGAGAAATGGGGCTCAACCAGTGCCTTCAGCACCGGGCCCCTTTCCCAAAACCACTCCCATCTGGCGGACCGTTGTGACACCTGCCACACAGGTTCCGACCTCAAAAATCCAGCCACCTTTGCTGGAGGTCTGGAGCAATTCACCACCTCCATCTCCCTCGCTGCGATGGACGAAGCCTGCACAAAATGCCACCCGGGCAGCACCCTGCACGCCCCCCAGATGTGGAACGTCGCGCTGCACAACCCTTCTCAGTCGGGTTTCGTCCACGCCTCCGCCTGCGCCAGTTGCCACAGGGAACACGCCGGGCCGCACCGCATGGCGCTCCCCTCCGCCCAAACCTGCACGGACTGCCACGGCTCCGAGGCGCGGCTTCAGGAGGCGCGCGCGGACTCCATCCACCAGCCCCCTTCCCAAACGGCATCAATCCCCCCGGGTGGCACGACCTTTGACATTGGCGACGGGGTCCTCGTGTTCCTTCCGCCACTGGCCAAGGCCAAAGCCACCCCCGCTTTTGAAAGCTTTGCCAAGGGACATCCCTCCTTCGCCTATGAGCGCCCGGATGCAAAGGATCCGTCGGACCTCAAATTCAACCACGCCCGTCATTTCCGTTCCGACGTACCAAAGCTCAAAGGGGGAAAACTGGACTGCATCTCCTGCCACCAACCCTGGGCCGACGGTGCATTCTACCAACCGGTGCGCTACGAGGAGCACTGTCAGGAGTGCCATTCGCTCCAAATCCAGCAAACCCTCCCCGACCTCCACATCCCCCACGGCGACTCGGAAAAGGTCCGTTTCTTTCTGGCGGGCCTCGACACCTCGATCACAAAAAGCATTCGAGCCTCGGGTGTCACCGAGGCAGGCGACGTGGCCGAACGGCTCAAGCAGGAACAGGAAGCGCTGCGCAAACGCGGGCTGTTTTCCGCAGCCGACATGGAAAAGCGGGTCTTTGTCGAGGGCGATCCCCGCGGCCTCGACAGCGAACGACTGATGCGCTCGGGCAAGCCGAAGTTTCTCACTGAGTGCGCCAAGTGCCACACCGTCAAGGACGCCCCGGACGGCTCGGGGCCGGAGGTGCTCCCCACCCAGACTCCCAAACGCTGGCTGGCAAAGGGAGCCTACAACCACCTCCCCCACGCGCAGTACGCCTGCACCGACTGCCATGGAGCGGCTCTCAAGAGTAAGGAGACCAGTGACATCCTGCTTCCCTCCCAACAGTCCTGCGTCCAGTGCCACCAACCGTTCCCTACGGACAAGGCGGGGGTGAAGTTCTCCTGCGACAGCTGCCACCACTTCCACAGCTCGGTCACTC
>JBIKSY010000400.1:0-2856 GCA_044348365.1 Chthoniobacteraceae bacterium | reverse complement strand
TGAAACCCGCAAAACAGAGCGCCACAACTCCCGGCAAGCAAAGGGCGGGCGACGGAATCAGGAGGACTAGGGGGCGCAACCGCTCCCACCGTTTCGGGAAGCCCAAATCCCCTACCCCCCCGCTACAATTCGCACAAACTCGAGACGGTCACCGGCTTTCAACTGTGTGTGGTCCCACTCGGCGCGGTGCAGTGCCGTACCGTTGCACTCAATAAGCAAAGCAGGTCCCGGCAGGCCCAGCTCCAAAACCAGTTCGGCAATCGTGCCAGCCAAAACCGCTGCCCGGGGTTCCCCGTTCAAGAACACTTCGATGGGCCGCTCCATCAGACCGCCCCCAGAATAGCCGCGTCCCAGTCCTTCCAAACCGCCTCCAAGCGGAGCGTCCCCAGCATCCGCGCCACTTCCGCAGGGGAGCGCACATCGGCAATCTCGAACTGTTCGGTGGCCTTTTGTTCGAGGGAATCCTCTGGCAGCGGCATCTGCCGGCCCCGGACGGTCTGGTGCAGGCTGTCCTTACCCTGGCCGGTGTAGCCTCCCGGTTCGGTGTGGCTCCCAGCGCTCATCATCGTGACCCCCAGTGGCGCGAGGGCATCCCGCAAGGAAGCGGGCTCCCGAGTGCTCAGCACAATTCCCACCTGAGGAAAACACACACGGAAGGCGCACAAAAGTTGGGTAAAGTCCCTGTCGCTGAGGGGATCTGAGGGTTCGAACTCGCCCGCACAAGGGCGTAATCGGGGAAGACTCAAGGTGAACTGCGCCTTCCAGCACTTGCGCAGCAAGTAGTCGAGGTGGTTGGCCAGTGCGAGGGCCTCTCGACGCCATTCGTCCAGCCCAAAAAGCGCGCCTATTCCGATACGCCGAAAGCCGGCTTCGTAGCCGCGTTCCGGACAACCTAGCCGCCAGGCATAGTCCCGCTTAGGCCCGGCCGTGTGCAGTTGTGCGTACAACTCCGGGTCGTAGGTTTCCTGATAGACGACGAGCGCCTCGGCTCCTGCCCCCACCAGCGCGCGGTACTGATCGGTGTCCAGCGGAGCCACCTCCAGCGCCACGGACGGCACCTCGTTGGCAACAGCGGCCACGCACCTTTCCAGATAGCCTTGCGACACAAACTTAGGATGCTCCCCAGCCACCAGCAAGACGCTGCGGAACCCTTCCGCATGGAGATGGCGCGCCTCTGCCGCCACCTGACCCGCCTCCAATGTGACCCGCACGATCGCATTTTCGCGGGAAAAGCCGCAGTAGGTGCAGGAGTTAATGCACTCGTTGGACAAGTAAAGCGGGGCAAACATCCGGATTGCCCGCCCAAAGTTGCGCCTGGTTTGCAGGGTCGCCTCGCAGGCGAGTCCTTCCAGGGAGGCCCCGTCCAACGGGGCGAGGAGCGAGGCAAACCTCCTGAGCGCAGGCGATGCGGGGGCGAGGGAGGGATTCCAAAAACTCATGTACGGCGAAGTGTGATATGAGACTGCCCTAGCCCGATGGCGAGCGCAACCCGGAGTAGCGCTTGCGTACTCGGCCAGCGGTGCAAAGTTATACGGGCGGTTTTTACTTTCCGAGCTCCCCGCGCTCCCTTACCAAAGCCACCTAGGGTTCCTCCTTTCCAAGTCTTTTTATGAAACCTCCCCGCATCGCCCCCAGCTCCCGCCTCCAAGGCGTAAAGTATGAAATCCGGGGACCGCTTGCCCGGCGCGCCAGCGAACTGGAAAAGGCGGGCTACGAGATCATCAAGCTCAACATTGGCAATCCCGGGGCATTTGGGTTCAGGGCGCCTGAGACCATGCGTCTGGCGATGATCGAAAACCTGAGGGAGGCGGACGCCTACTGTTACCAGAAGGGAATTTTTCCGGCACGTGAGGCCGTGGTCATGCAGCAGCAAACCCGCGGGGTGTGCGACGTCACTGCCGATGACGTCTTTATGGGCAACGGGGTTTCAGAGCTGATTCTGTTCTGCCTCTCCGCCCTTCTCGAAGCCGGGGATGAAGTGCTCATCCCCAGCCCCGACTACCCTCTTTGGACGGCAGCCACCACGCTCCACTCGGGCAAAGCCGTCCACTACCCCTGCCATCCTGAGAACGGCTTTGTCCCAGACCCCGCGGAGATCCGCAATCTCATCACCCAGCGCACCCGGGCCATTGTCGTAATCAACCCGAACAACCCCACGGGAGCGGTCTACCCGAGGGAGGTTCTGGAGCAGATTGCGCAGATTGCCGAGGAGCACAGGCTGGTGATTTTCTCCGACGAAATCTACGACCAGATCACCTTCGACGGGGCTGAACACATTCCAATGGCGACGCTGGTGACAAAAACCCTGTGCGCCACCTTTGGCGGGCTTTCAAAGGTCTACAGGGCCTGCGGATTCAGGGTCGGCTGGGTCAGCTTTTCAGGTGAAAAAGGAGGAGCCCGTGACTACCTGCAAGCCCTTGAGTTGCTGGCCAGCCTGAGACTCTGTTCCAACGTTCCAGGCCAGTGGGCCGTCCAAACCGCCCTAGGGGGGCGGCAGTCTATCGCGGAGCTGATCCGGCCGGGCGGGCGGCTCTGGAAGACTCGTCAGGCTCTTCTGGATTCGGTGCGCTCCTCGCAGTTTCTTTCCGTGCAGGCTCCGATGGGAGCAATGTACGCGTTTGTTGGGGTCAACCGCGAAAAACTGCCCAACTTTGACGACCAGAAGTTCGCCCTTGAGCTGTTGGAACGCAAACACGTGCTGATCGCACCGGGCACCAGCTTCAACGTGCCATACAAAGACCATTTCAGGCTGACGCTGCTGCCTGATTGGGAAACCATGAGAGAAGTCTTCGCCCGGATTGAATCGCTGCTCCAAGAACAGTTTGTCGAGGTATGTCCGGAAGCCGCTCTGCACTC
>JBIKSY010000434.1:0-2873 GCA_044348365.1 Chthoniobacteraceae bacterium | reverse complement strand
ATCACCTCCCGTTAGATTGCTCCACGCCTCGGCTTGGTCCTCCCGGCTGCCTCTGTCTATTAGCAGCGGACAGGAGGGTTCGATCTGCCAAGACCACACAGCCAAAGCCAAGACGCCCCCCACGATGTGGAGCGCTGGCTCCAGACCCGGTCAGAGGCAGGGTTGGGCGGGCCGGGCCCAGAGAACAGCCGTTCAGGGCACTCAGGCCATCAGAGCTGCATTCTGGTCCGGCGACAACCCCGCCTTTTGCGGGGCGGAGAGCACCTCGACCTGAGCGGAAGTGAAAGACATCAGCTGGCTGGTGTTGAGAGAGTTCAGGGCGGGGCCGCTGATCACCGTCATCTGGCTGGTGGTCAGCGCCACCAGTTGGTTGGTCGAGAGCGACTGGAAGGAACCGATGGAGAGCGCTGGAATCTGTTCGGTTGAGAGCGCCGCCAACAGCAGGGAGTTGAGCGCCGGCATCTGCAGGGGGTGAAGTGCGCCGATGTCCGCAACCTCCATGGAAACGATCTGCGCGGTGCTGAACGAAGCCAGTTGGCTGGTGGTCAAGACGCTCACCTGGAGCGTAGTTAAGGCGGGCACCTGCACCGTGCTGAGGGCAACAATATCGGCACTGTTGAGCACCCGTATTTGCGTGGTCAGCAAGGCGCCAATCTGCAGGGGCAGCAGCGCCTGTACCTGAGCCGGCACCAGCGCCTGGACCTGGCCCGTCTGTAGCGCCATGACTTGGGCGGGGCTCAACGCCACAATCTGGGTAGTGGCCAGCACCTTGATCTGGGAGGTACTGAAGGCGGCGACATCCTCGTCCTCCATCGCCACAACCTGGCTGGATGTCAGCCCCCGCACTGCCAAGGTGGTCAAAGCAGTCACTTGCGCAGTGGTGAGCGCCACCACCTGTTCGGTGCTCAACGAAGCCACTTGGAGAGAGCCCAAAGCCCGGATCTGAGTCGTCGTGAGCCCGCCCACCGCCTCAGCAGCCAGAGCGACAACCTGATCTGTGGTGAGCGCAGCAAATTGGGCGGCACTCAGTGCGAGCAACTGACTGGGAAGCAGCGCGGCGAAGTCCTGCGCTTCAACCGCTACAAGTTGCGAGGTAAGGAGGGCAGCTATCTGGGCGGTGGCCAGCAAGGAAATCTGCTCCGTGGTCAGCGCACTAATCTGTGCAGAGTCGAATGCCCGCAGGGCCGTCGTTCCGACCGCCGGAAGCGCCGTGGCATTGAGGGCCGCAATCTGGTCGGCTCCCAGCGCTTCTGCCTGCGCACTCGTCAACACAGCCAACTGGGCAGAGCTGAGGGCCGCAATCTGGGCTGTCCCGAGGGCTCTCAGATCGGCCGTCTCCACCGCGGCGAACTGACCGGCGGAGAGGGCTGAGATCTGAGCGACCCCCAACACCCCGGCCTGCACGCTGGTGAGCGAGGCAACCTGGTCGACCGACAGAGCCATTATCTGAGCCGCGCTTAGCACAGCGATCTGGCGGGTCGAAAGCGCCTCCAGATCGGCCGTCTCCAATGCTGTAATCTGGAGAGCCGTCAAAACCCCCACCTGGGCAGTCGTCAGTGCAACCGCCTGTGCGGTGCTCAAAGCCCCGACCTGCTCGGCAGAAAGAATCCGAACGCCGGCCGTGGTCACCGCTACCACCTGCGCCGTGGTGAGTCCAGCCACCTGAGCGGGAGTCAGCACCGCCACCTGCGCAGTCGTAAGCGCCGCCACCTGCGCAGTCGTCAAAGCCGCCGCCTGCGCACTGCTCAAGCCGGCGATATTATCCTCGCTGATCGCACGGATTGCGACGGTGCTGAGTGCTGGTAACTGGTCCGTTGTCAGCGCCTGAACCTGTCCAATGCTCAAGGCAGCCGCCTGGACCGCGCTGAGCACACCCAGTTGCGCCGAGGTGAGTGCCTGAAGATCAGCCAATTCAAGGGAGAGCAACTGGGCGGCGCCCAAACTGGCCACTTGGGCCGTTGTCAGCGCAGCGGCCTGCTCCGCTGTCAGCGCCTCGATTTGCACCGCACTTAAGGCACGCAGGGCACCCGTAGAAAGCGCCGAGATCTGGAAAGTGTCCAAGGCGGAGAGCTGTTCCGCACCGAGAGCCGCGGCCTGTAATGAAGACAACACAGACACTTGCGCTGTCGTCAAAGCGCGCAAATCGTCACTTTCAATGCTGGCGACCTGAGCCGGGGAGAAGGCCACAACCTGCTTGGTCGTGAGCACCGCAACCTGCCCGCTGGTCAGCGCCGCCAACTGCACTGCACTCAAAGCCGTAACCTGCGATGTCCCCATTGCCGCCAACTGTCCGGTGGTGAGCGCCTGCACATCCTCTGTCTCCAAAGCCCCCACCTGCGCAGTTGTCAGCGCAGCTACCTGGGCCGTCGTCAAAGCGGCCACCTGGGCTCCGCTCAGTCCGGCGATCCTGTCGGCTCCCAGGATCCGGACGGCACCCACGCTGAGGACAGAAACCTGCAAAGTGGTCAACGCGGCCACCTGCTCAAGGGTCAATGCCGCAGCCTGCGTGCTGCTAAGCACCGCCATCTGTGCCGTCGTTAGGCCGCTCAAATCAGCCGTCTCCAACGCCGCAACCTGTATGCCGCTCAACGCCCCAATCTGCGCAGTGCTCAAGGAGGCCGCCTGCAGGCTGTTTAGTCCTGCGATTTGGTCCACGGAAAATGCCGCCACCTGCAAAGTGCTTAGCGCAGCCATCTGAAGGGTCGAGAGCGCCTCCAGATCGCCGGCCTCCATCGCCAGAACCTGAGTGGTCGTCAACGCCGCTACCTGCGCCGTTGTCAAAGCAACCACCTGCACGCTCGTCAACGCGGCGAGTTGCGCGCCGCCCAACCCGCGCACCGCCGCAGTACTCAGCCCAGGCAACTGCACAGCCG
>JBIKSY010000398.1:0-2875 GCA_044348365.1 Chthoniobacteraceae bacterium | reverse complement strand
GGCAGTTCCTTTCCATCGCGCTGCACATCCGTGCTTTGAAAATGGCCGGTCACATAAACGTTGCCATGGGAGTCGGCGACGACCCCGTAGGCCCGGTCGATTTTACCGCCGCCAAAACTCCGGACCCATAGCGGCTCTCCCGAAATGGAAATCTTGGCGACGAAGCTGTCCATCCCGCCCAGTCCGGGTGCCGACAGACTGCCGAAGCTGGCTTCCCCGTTGCTCTCACCCGCCATGTAAACATTGCCAGCTTTGTCCACCCCAACCGCGCGGGTCTTGTCGCTCGTAAGCGAACCGTAACCGGTCACCCAATCCACCTCCGCTTTTTTGACCGCGGGAGGCGTGGGGGTTTCTACACCCTGACCGGCCGCATTGAGTGGGACGACGGACGCCGACCAAGCCCAAACAAGTGCGGGGCAGATCGAAAGGAGAGACGCCGCATTTGAGGCTTTAACTGCGAAGGGGGGGAGGTCCATGCCTTTTGTTTTTGAGCTTTTTATAGGGAGAGATCGTGCGGGAATAGAGGGCAGTTTGCTGGGTGCACTCAGGCTAGCAACTCCTTGACCACCTCGCCGGAGACGTCGGTAAGCCGAAAGTTTCTGCCTGCATACCTGTAGGTCAGCGCCTCGTGGTCGAAGCCCAAGAGGTGGAGGATTGTGGCGTGCAGGTCGTGGACGTGCATCTTCCCTTCCGCAATGCCCAGTCCAATGTCGTCCGTGGCTCCGTGCACGTAGCCTGCACGGGCGCCGCCGCCGGCCATCCAGATGGTGAAGCCGTCGTTGTGATGGTCACGGCCCACTTTGGGGGTCAATGGCATTTGGGCGGTTGGGGTGCGCCCGAATTCGCCGCCCCACAGGACGAGGGTGTCCTCGAGCATGCCGCGGCTTTTGAGGTCCTGAAGAAGAGCGGCAATCGGCTGGTCACATTCGCCGGCGAGCCGGCGGTGTGCTTCTTCAATCCCGCTGTGGCTGTCCCAAGGCTGGCCAGCGCCGTGCCATACCTGCACGTACCGGACGCCGCGCTCGGCGAGTCTGCGTGCCATGAGCATCTGCCTGCCCTGAAGGGTGTCGCCGTACATTTTGCGGACGCTCTCGGGTTCCTTGGTGATGTCAAAGGCGTCGGTGGCCTCACTCTGCATGCGGAAGGCCAGCTCCAGGGACTGGATGCGCGCGTCGAGCTGGGAGTCTCCGGGGCGCTCGCTGCGGTGCAGTTCGTTGAGCTGCTGGATGTAACTGAGCTGCTTGCGCTGCTGGCCGGGAAGGATGGCCTCGTTGCGGAGGTTGGCGATTAGACGTTCCGCCCGGGTTTCCTTGGTGTCGATGTGGGTGCCCTGGTAAACGCCCGGAAGGAAGGCGCTGCGCCAGTTGGCGCTTTGGGAGACGGGGAGACCCCCGGGGCACATGACCACAAAGCCAGGCAGGCTCTGGTTTTCGGAGCCCAGCCCGTAAAGCGTCCAGGCGCCCACGCTCGGACGGGGCAGGGTGAGGCTACCGGTGTTCATCAGCATCAGCGCCGACTCGTGATTGGGCACGTCGCTGAACATCGAACGCACGACGCAGAGATCGTCAGCGTGTTTGGCGACGTTTGGAAAAAGCTCGCTGATCTCAATGCCGCTCTGGCCGTGTTTGGTAAACTTGAAATTCGAACCAAGTGCGGCACCGCTGAGTCGCTTGTCTTTGCTCAGGTCTGAGTTGATCGGCAGAGACTTGCCGTGGAATGCGTTGAGCTTCGGTTTGGGATCGAAGGTGTCCATCTGCGAGGGACCGCCGTTCATGAAAAGATGAATCACCCGCTTCGCCTTCGGTGCGAACAGGGCGGTCCGCGGCTCCAGCGTGGAGTCTGTCGAGGCGGCGTTGGCGCTGGTGAGGCCGAGGTCGTGGAGCACGCCTGCGAGGGCGAGTCCGCCCATGCCGAAGCCGGCGCGCGTGAGTGCTTCGCGCCGCGAAAGGAAATTTGGGTAAGAATGCATGGCGTGTGGAAGTGGGTTGCTTCTGAGGAAAATGGCTCAGTCGACAAAAAGAAACTCGTTGGTGATCAAAAGGGCCTGTGCCATCTGTTCGAGGGGTTGCAGTTTGGCGGGGGGCGGGCCCTTGAATTCTGCCTTGGCGTCCCAGACTGTCTGCATCTGTTTGGGCGTTTTTTCCGCGGCCACCTTGAGCCTCAGCACGGGCGCCCAGCCGAAGCCGTCGGAGTTGGTGGTCTCGCGGCAATCGACCGTGAAATCGAGGATCTCGCCCGCTCTGAGTTGGAGGGTTTCCAGCTCGGTCGCGAGTCCCGGCGCGCCCGTCCGGTCGATCACCCATTCGGCTTTGACTCCCGTGAGCGAGGAAATGACGCGCGCACGCACGCCGTCCCCGGTTCCCTTGGGGCTGAGGGCGAGTTCGCCCGTGAGCGAAAACTCCCCGTCGTGCGGCGCAATCCAGCGCCGGATCGCGGCCATTTGCAGCCCCGCGCCCGGGTGTCCTCCGGCCGAACTCAGACTCGCAAATCCGTGCTTAGGGTCGGGAAAGGTGCGGGCTCCCTGATACCGCTTTGCCTGCGGATCGAAGTGCGGAAGCGGTGCAAAGGCGGCGAACCGCTCCACTGCGGGATCCGCGCTTCCAAACCCGTACTGCCACGAACCGGCGGCGGGCTCGGAATGAATCTCTCCGGTGTCCTTCAAGAACGCGCGGGCGATGCCGGCTTCCGTAGCGGAGGGCGGCCTGAGAAATAGCCGGCGGTAAAGCCACTGGACGGCCTCCTGCCCTGAACCCTCCGCCGTGGCGGCCTCCGCGAGCAGCCGGCGCGCCTGTTCGATGATGAAGCTATCGTTCAGTGCAAACAAAGCCTGCTGGGGTACAAGGGTCTGCGTCCGCTCCGTATTGACGATGTCGGG
>JBIKSY010000397.1:0-2878 GCA_044348365.1 Chthoniobacteraceae bacterium | reverse complement strand
CGACAGGCTGCGTGTGCTTTTGATCGGCCACCAGTTTCAGGTGCCCACCGAGGGACAGGCCAAAGCAGCAGCCTTGGCCCGCTTTGCGGATCTCGAGCTGCACGTGCTGGCGCCCTCTCTGTACCGTGAGGGAGAGGTGCGTTGGCGTCGGCCGGTTCTACCCGTCGAGCCCGGTTACGGGTTTCAAGTCAGCCCAGTGGGTCTGCCCTGGGGAGGTCCGGCAAAGTGGTACCTGCAGTGGTACCCCAAACTGTCCGCAACCCTTCTGGCACTACGCCCGGATGTCATCGATGTTTGGGAGGAACCATGGAGTCTTTTGAGCGCCCAGGTCTGCCGCCTGCGCGACAGGCTTCTGCCCGACGCCAAAATCATCAGCGAGACCGAGCAGAACATCTCCAAAACTCTGCCCCCTCCGTTTGAATGGCTCAGACGTTTTTCGCTGCGAAAGGCTGACTTTCTGATCGGACGCAATGCTGAGGCGTTGACTGTGGCTCGTGCCAAGGGGTTTCGGGGGCCTGCGTCGGTGGTCGGTAACGGAGTAGACACGGAGCTGTTTTCACCCGCCGCCTCGGGGAGACAGGAGACACGTGCCAGGGAGCGTGGGTTTCGAATTGGCTACGCTGGGCGCCTCGTGGAGGAAAAGGGCTTGGATGTGCTGGTGGAGGCGATCGGCAGCCTGCCTGCTCCGAGGACTCTTGTGTTGAGCGGGCAGGGGCCATGCCTCCAGAGACTGCTCAAGCTGCCGTTTGTGGAGTGGGCTGGAAACTTACCCCGGGAGGAGTTGCCGGCTTTTTACCGCGGGCTTGACGCGTTGGTACTGCCGTCCCGCACCACTTCGAGCTGGAAGGAGCAGTTTGGAAGAGTGCTTGTGGAGGCTCAGGCGTGCGGCGTTCCGGTAATCGGCTCCAGTTCGGGTGCGATCCCCGAGGTCATCGGCGAAGCGGGTCTTGTGTTTCCTGAGGGCAACGCAGCCTACCTTACGGTGGGCTTGCAGCGTCTTCGGACAGACGCGGCTTTGCAGCGTTCGTTTGCCGTCAAGGGTCGCGAGCGCGCCTGCCTTCATTACGGGTGGGATGCGATTGCCGCCCAGATGCGGCAGGTCTACCTCAGCGTGGTGAGTCGTCGCTGAAACGTTTTTTGTGAGGTAACGAGGTGGTCCGGCTGGGAGCCGTGACCCGTGCACCGCCCCTGGCTGCTGCGGTGCACCTTGGATAAACTAGGACGCGACAGCCGCGTCCCTCAGGAGGAGGGCTCTATGAAAAGGGCGAGGGTTGTTTGTTTTGTAAATCACACGGCAGTCACCGGGGGGGCGGAGTTTGCCCTCAACCGTTTGGTAGCTGGGCTGGACCGGTGTCGATGGCATCCGGTGGTGGTCTTCGGGGAAGAAGGCCCCGCCGTCGAGTTGTTCCGGAAGCATGGTGTGGAAACCTACGTGCTGCCTCTGTCGGCACAGCTCGGAAAGGCGCGTCGCAACAGTCTGGCCGGCGCCGCCTGGATGAGGCCTAAGGCGGCCTGGGATGCTTGCGTCTACGTTCTGAAGCTCGCCTCGTTTTTTCGAACGAGAGCGGTCGAGATAGTGCACACCAATTCGATGAAAGCCCACGTGCTCGGTGGTTTCGCGGCAAGGTTGTGCCGCATCCCGCTGGCCTGGCACCTGCGCGACTGCCTGCATCCGGCGCACCTGCCAAAAACCGCTTTGCGGCTCATGCGCTTCCTAGCACGGAACCTACCCAATCGGGTGATCACCGTCTCCAAAAGCGTGGCCAAGGACGCCCTCGGCGCTGGTGCCACCCAATGTGCGGACGTAATTTACGACGGAGTGGATCCCGACTGCTTTGAAAATCCCGCGCCGCCACCCGGCCTTTCCCTGCCCCCCGTCTGGCGCGTGGGGATTGTGGGGCGCTTTGCTCCGTGGAAGGGCCAACACGTTTTTTTGGAGGCCGCCGCAAAACTTATCCAGCGGGGACACCGCGTGGAATTTGAGCTCCTGGGCGCACCGCTTTTTGGTGAAGATGACTATGCAAAACGGCTCCAACAGTTTGTGTCCTCCACTGCCCTGCAGACGCAGGTTTCCTTTTGCGGCTTTGTACGGGATGTACCCCAGCGCATCCGAAGCTGGCACGTATTGGTGCACGCCAGCACGGCACCCGATCCGTGTCCAAACGTGGTGCTAGAGGCGATGGCTGCGGGCGTCCCGGTGGTGGGAGCCAACGGGGGTGGCGTGCCGGAGCTCCTCGATGAGGGGCGCTGCGGAGGCCTCTTCCCAATGGACGACCCCAACGCGCTGTGCCAGCAGCTCGAGTCTGTTTTTGCCCAGCCACTTCTGCGCGCTGAATACGCGCTAAAAGGGCGCTTGCGGGCCCTGACAATGTTTCGCTCGGACCGCGTGGCGTGCGAGGTTTCTGCGGTGTGGGACACGATCTTTGATCCCACCGTGTACAAACACAGGCGCTGGGCCTGGATGGAGGAAGCATGCACACCTCCGAGCCGGAAAGCTTCCGGTACAAGGGCAAGCGGGTTTGCAGGGGCGAGTGCGCGCCCCAAAAGCGAGGAGGCGCTGCCAGCCGCACAATGAAAACCGCCTCCGAATCCATGCTGGAAATCGCGGCGCCGCTCTCTGCAAATCTGCCCAAGCGCATCGCTATAGTACACGACTGGCTCCCCGAAGTGGGTGGGGCGGAGCGCGTGCTGGGAGAGATCCTGAAGTTGCTTCCGCAGGCCCACCTCTACAGCCTCGTGGATTTCCTGCCCGAATCCGAGCGAGCTTTTCTGAGGGGAAAGAAGGTGCATACCTCCTTTCTGCAAAACCTCCCGGGGGCGAGACGGTTTTACCGCTCCTACCTGCCGCTCATGCCGCTGGCGATTGAGCACTTTGATC
>JBIKSY010000396.1:0-2879 GCA_044348365.1 Chthoniobacteraceae bacterium | reverse complement strand
CGGGTGCAAGGCTGGGTGGCGCAGGAGCGAGATGTTTGCGGCATCTCTTGAAACCGGATCCAAAGGGCGGGATAGTAAGGCCCGTTCATTCGCCATGCTTACCATCCGCAATTTGAAAAAGTCCCACGGGGGAAACACCCTGTTTGAAAACGCCTCCATGCAGGTCAATTACGGGGAGCGTGTGGCCCTGGTGGGTCCCAACGGGGCGGGAAAGAGCACCATTTTTTCCATCATCCTGCGCCACGACGAGCCGGACCAGGGAACCGTGGACCGGGACGAGTGGACCATGGTGGGCTTCCTGCCGCAGGAGGCGGAAGCCGTGGGCGACGAGACCGTGCTCGACATCGCCACGGGCCGTGCGACCGAAGTCCCCGCCCTGGAAAAGAAACTGCGCGAACTCGAGCAGGCCGGCACCGTCGACGGGCCGGATTACATGGAGGCCCACGCGAAGCACGAGGCTTTGACCAACCCCAAGGTGGATGCGAAGGCCAAGCGGATGCTCGCGGGCCTTGGCTACAAGGACGGCGACTGGGAACGTCCGGCTCGCACCATGAGTGGCGGTTGGGTCATGCGCGCCCACCTTGCGCGCCTGCTGGTGATGGAGCCCGATCTGCTGATGCTCGACGAGCCCACCAATCACCTCGATCTTGTTTCGTTGATCTGGCTCCAGAACTACCTCAAATCCTACTCGGGTGCCGTGCTGCTCATCTCCCATGACCGCCAATTCATGGACGAGATTGTGGAAACGGTTTTTGAGATTTCTGAAAAGAAACTCTTTGAATGGAAGGGCAACTACTCGGCCTACCTCGAACTCCGTGAGGCCGCTTATGAGCGCCAGCAGGCCGCCTACAAAAACCAGCAGAAGGAGATTTCGGATTTGCGGGAGTTCTACGACCGCTTCCGGCAGGTCGCCTCTAAGGCTTCCCAGGCCATGTCCAAGCTCAAGCAGATCGAGCGCATGGACCTCGTCGAAAAGCCCGTCCAGCCCAAAAAGCCCTTCCGGTTCAACATTCCCCAGCCGTTGCGCAGTGGGGCGAAGGTCGTGGGTCTGGACAAGATTTACATGTCCTACGGGGACAACCCCGTTTACCGCGGCCTGAGTCTCGATGTGGAGCGGGACGAACGGACCGTACTCGTCGGCCCAAACGGCGCTGGTAAGAGCACGCTGCTCAAAATCCTCGCCGGGGTCGTCGACTTTCAAAAAGGGGAGCGCAAGCTAGGGCTCAACGTGAAGATCGGTTACTTCAGCCAGCACCGCGCCGCGACGTTGGACGCAGAGAAAACCATCCTCCAAGAGGTGATGGACACCGCCCCAACGCTTGCGGAGAACGAGGCCAGAGGGATCTTGGGAAGCTTTCTGTTCCGGAAGGATGACATTTACAAGAAGACGGCCGTCTTGAGTGGCGGGGAAAAGACGCGCCTCAACCTGATCAAGTTTCTGGTGGATCCGCCAAACCTGCTGCTCATGGATGAACCCACGACGCACTTGGACATCCACACCGTCGAGTCGCTGCTGCTTGCCCTGGAGCACTACGCGGGAACACTCGTGTTCATCTCGCATGACGTCCATTTCATCCGCAAGCTCGCCACCAAGGTGTTGCACGTGAACAACGGCGCGGTGACGTCCTATCCCGGGGGGTACGACTATTTTCTGGAGAAGACCGGCGGCTTCGAGAACGAGCGCGCCGCCCTGACCGCTTAGCCACTTTAGCAACTGTCGGGGTCAACGCGCAGACCGCCGCCGGCGCACGATCACTCCTTCGCCTGGCCGCGGTACTATCCGCCGGTCGCGCGCCTCCATGCCGGAAGAACCCGTTCACCAGCCGCACGACAAACTCTTTCGCGCCACCTTTTCCGATCCGCGGAACGCGGCCGCCTTCCTCCGGCACCACCTTGGCGGCCCGCATCCCGCCCTCATCGACTGGGATTCTCTCGCCCTGCTCCCTGGTTCCTTCATCGACTCCCGCATGGCCGGTTCGGAAGCCGATCTGCTCTTCTCCGTGCAAATCGGCGGGGCCGATGCCCTGCTTTACATCCTCTGGGAACACCAGCGTACGGAAGCCCCGCTCATGGGCTTGCGCCTGCTTTCCTACATGGTTCGTATCTGGAAGCGGCAGGCCAGGGAGCGCGGCTTCCCAGGAAAACTCTCGCCCATCCTGCCGCTGGTGTTGGCCCAGGATAAGGACCACTGGAAGACCTCGACCCGTTTCCACGAACTGTTCACCTTTCCGCAGGGCGGTTGGGAGGCGGTGCAAACCTGCACCCCGGACTTCGCGTTCCGTCTGCTCCAACTGGTGGACCTACCGTATCAAGAGATCCAAGGCACGCCTGAGGGCATTCTGGCCCTGCGCAGCCTGAAAGCCGAGCCCCTAGGCGAACTGCTCCACGATCTGGTATGGGACCACGCAGTGCTCACCGGCGTCAGCCGGGAGGCGGTGGAGCGCTTCTTCCGGTACGTGCTCAACGCCAACGTTGACACAGAGGCGTTTCGGACGAAGGTGGACCTACAGGAATCCAAGCACTTAACCCAACTCGCCATGACACTCGCAGACCGTTTTCGTCAGGAAGGCCGCCAGAAGGGCCATCAAGAAGGACGTGTGGAAGGACGCCAAGAAGGCCTTTATGAGGGGGAAGTTCTCTCCCGCCGACAGACTCTTCTTGAGGTGTTGGAAGTCCGCTTTGG
This sequence comes from Chthoniobacteraceae bacterium, assembly GCA_044348365.1. GTDB lineage: Bacteria > Verrucomicrobiota > Verrucomicrobiia > Chthoniobacterales > Chthoniobacteraceae > Chth-196. The sequence continues at coordinate 196 of JBIKSY010000396.1, read as the reverse complement.
TTCCATTCCTGAGGGCCTTGGGGAGATGCTGGCGGCGGTCTCTGATCTGGACCGGCTCAAGGCGCTGCACAGAACGGCCCTCACCTCTCCGGACTTGGAGGCATTCGCCTCAGGCCTTTGAGCCGACTGCGAGGGGAATCCCCGCTGCCCGTCCTTTCTACCGGCCATTTGCGGCCAATCCGCCCCCGGCGCGCGA
>JBIKSY010000147.1:0-9619 GCA_044348365.1 Chthoniobacteraceae bacterium | reverse complement strand
CTCTCGGGAACCCAGGGACTGGTCAAGTCCTCCTCGGAAACCGTCACTCTTACGGCGGAAAACACCTACAGCGGGCCGACTGTCGTCAATGCAGGAACTTTGCTCGTGGCAGGGACAGGGTCCCTTTCTGCCAACAGCGGTCTTTCGGTGTTGGCCTCGGGCGAGTTCAAGTTCCTGCCTGCGTCGGTTGGTACCCTTACCGTGGCCAGTCTCTCGCTGGACAACGCCTCGGCCGTTGGTCTCTCGTGGGGCAGTGCCCTTGCGGCCACTGGATCGGCGAGTGCGTCGGGATCCATCACGATCAACTTGAGCGGAGCCTACACCAGCGGCCGGTCTTACCTGATCCTCTCGGGCGGGTCCGCCAGCCAGCTCAGCCTCGCATCCTACACGTTTGGCGGAGCGGCTTCCTTTGATTACGCGCTGCTGGCGGAAACCGACCGTCTGAGCCTCATCCCACAGACTCCGTCCGCGTCGGGAGACTTGTATTGGTTGGGAGGACGAAACAGCTCCAAGCCAAAGGAGTGGAGTTCCTCAAACTGGGTTTCCAATGCGGCGGCATCCCTCTTCACAGCGCGGACGCCGACGGCAGACACGACGGTGATTCTCTCTGCTCAGGCTGCCCTGGCGTCAAACTTGAGCGGGATGATTCTGGGAGCCGAGACGCGTGTGGCTGGAATCGTCGGTAAATCCGCGGCTCCGGCGAGTCTGGCGGATGATGGATTCACGCTGCACGTGGGGACCCTCGGGGTCGCGCTTGAGTTGGGGGCCGGAAGCTTGAGCCTCGCGCCCTCGGTGGCGCTTGCCGGCAATCAGACGTGGAGCAACTCGGGGCTCGGCGTGTTGTCCCAGAGCGGGAGCCTCCTGCTCGGCGGCAGCGTGCTGACTGTTTCCGGAACCGCGCCGGTGGAGTTTTTGGGGCAGGTTCAGGGTGCGGGTGGGCTCCGCCTGCAGAGTCAGAGTGTGTTGGCGTTGAGCCCCGGGAACACCTACACGGGGGGCACCACGGTCACCTCTGGTACGCTGTTGCTGCGGGGCGGAGTAAACCCGCTTTCGACCAGTGGAGCCCTCTCGCTCGAAGGTGGCGTTCTGGACCTCGGAGGCAACCACCAAAGCACCTCGGGAGCCGTGGTCTTGAGCGGAGGGACCGTGCGGAATGGTACGCTGCAACCGCAGGCCAGCAACTTTGATGCGCGCAGCGGCGTGGTTGAAGCGGTGCTTGCCGGAAGCCAGTCGCTGGTAAAAACCACCGGGGGCACGGTGACCTTGAGCGGCCTCAACACGCACTCCGGCGGCACAACGCTCGCGGAAGGGCAACTCAACCTGAACGCGGGGGGCAACGCGTCCGCCTCTCCCCTTGGCACAGGCACCTTGTGGCTCACCGGAGGGACGCTGGGGAACACTTCGGGTGCCTCCGTGGCTTTGGCGACGCAGAACCCGCAGTATTGGAACGGCGACTTTTCCTTCAACGGACCGAACAATTTGAGTTTGGGGCTGGGTGCGGTTTCCCTGGGTTCAGACCGGGTGGTGACCGTGACAACCGGCACGCTCGCCGTGCTTGGAGTCGTAAGCGGCGGAAGCTTCGGTATCACGAAGGCTGGCAATGGAACTCTGCTGCTCGCTGCGGGGTACACCTTTACAGGTCCCACGCAGATCAACGGTGGTCGTTTGGAGATTGGCGGCGGAGCGTCCTTGGGGACCGGCACAATCTCTCTGACGGACGGGGCGCAAATCGCCTTCCAACTCGGAAGTGCGGACCTGTTCATTCCGAACCAGATTATCGGTGGCACCGTCCTTTCCTTGGATGCCAATCACAACGTGTTCTGGGACGGGGGCACGACCCAACGGGCCCTGAAAATTCAGGCCGAATCGACCGCTGAAACCGGAACCCTCTACGCAGTCCGGCCTGTGGAGATAGTCAATGGCGGAACCCTCACATTCAATAGCGGAACGGTTACATTCAGCGGCGGAACGCTAACAGTCGGGGGTACTTCGACGATTGCTAATAAGATACTGCTTTCCGGCTCAGGCGCCAGCGGCTCGGGGGTGAGTCTTGCGTCGGATCAAAGCCTCCTTCTCAGCGGATCCTTGTATGGGGACGGGATGCTTTCAAAAACTGGTGCGGGAGTTCTCACGCTGAGCGGCACCAACACGTTTAGTGGAGGGGCTCAGGTGCGTGAAGGAACGCTGGAGGTTGTGGCCTCCACCGCACTGGGCACGGGTCGGGTAGAGATTGGTAAAGGCGGAACGCTGGCGCTTACCGCCGGCAACCCTGGGAGCGTGTTGGCCATCGAAAATCTAGTTTCCGGTACTGGCGCGTTGCTCAAAAACGGGAGTGGTCTCGTCGTGCTCACTGGAACGTCCAACACCTTTTCCGGTGGCACGGAAATCGGTGCGGGGACGCTTGAGATTCGCCGGACCGGCGCGCTCGGCACCGGGGAGGTGCGGATCGGAAACGCCGGAAGACTGGCGGTGAATGTCGGCGCGGGTGAACGTGTGACTCTCAACAACGCAATCGCTGGAGACGGCTATTTGGTCAAAGAGGCGCATGGGGTTCTGACGATCGGTTCCACGAGCAACACTTTCATCGGCACCCGCTTGGAGGAGGGGGTTTTGGAGGTTGGCTACGCTGCCGCATTGGGCCGCTCGCTGCGACTCAACGGCGGAACGCTCAGCGTGTTGGGTAACACGAACTTCACGGCACCAGTCACCGTGGGCGGCTCCCTGTCGGTGACTCCCGCGGCGGGGAGCATTACGGAAATGAGCGGCATGTTTACGGGCAACGGTGTGCTTTCCAAGACGGGCCAGGGCGTCCTCAGGATGAGCGGGACGCTCAATGTCAGCAGCGGCGTCCTCGAGGTAGTCAGCGCCGAAAGTGGCGCTGGTGGACTCGTGAAGGCCGGGGCGGGCACCTTGCTTTGGAACGGAACAGGGACGGTGCAGGGGAGCGCGCAGGTTCAGTCGGGGACTTTGGCGGTCGGTGGCGACCAGATTTTGCGGGATCTTACCAAGCTGGGTTTGGGCAAGCTGGAGATATCGGGGAATTCAAAGTTTGTGGGCACGACTGTGCTGCAGGCGGGGACCATTGTGGTGGGTACGGCTTCGGCGTCGGCCTTCGCTGAGGTTCCTTTGTTGGTGGTGGGTGGGACAGGATCCGTGGACTCGGTTTTGGACGTTTCCAGACTGGCAGGAGGGCTTGTCATCGGAAACAGCACCAATCAAATCCTCCGAGGGCGGGGGTCGATTTACGGGGGCGTTGAGATCCGGGCTTTTGGTGTGCTCTCTCCGGGCAACTCGATCGACGTCCTGACCGTTGGATCAATCTCATTCGGAGCTGGTTCGGTCTACGAAGCGGAGTACCTTTTTACGGGAGGCAGCCACCAGAGCGACCTGCAGCGCGCGACCACCGCTGCGGAAGGTCTGGGAACCATCACACTCGCCGGTGGTGCGGTGCGGCCAAAGGCCATGGTCAGGCTTCCTGATTTTAATCCGCACACCTTCACGATCATGACCGCTTCCAACGGCATCTCCGGTGCGTTTGCGGGTGTGGTCCAGACTGCGGCCATCCGGGCGGAACTGCTTTACACGGATGGCCGCGCAAACGATGCAACACTGCTTGCGGGTACCAACACGCTGAGCATGAGGCTCAACCGCGTTCCCTATGAGGTGCTCGGGGGCAGCGGCGCCGCGCGCGCTTATGGCGCCCTGCTGGACCGCTCCCTTGCCACCACCGATGCTTCTCTCGGCGCGTTTATTGACTCGCTCGACCTGCTACCCACGCAGCAGCAGGTCCAACTGGCGCTGGGAGCCTTCACCCCCCGTCCTTTTGCGGAGGTTGCGCCGCTCTCTTTTGCACGCATCCAGGACATCCAGAAGGTGTTGGGCGACAGGACTTCCATTCTGGGTGCCGACCTTGTGCGCAGGAAGTCGGCAGCGGCCCCGGGCGGTTCCGCGGAGTCCGACAGCTTGTGGGGCGCCTGGACCAACGGCTATGGGAGCGCCTTGTCGCGAAAGGCGGACCCGTCCTCAGGCGCGCCTTCGGCGACGTCCAACTCGTTTGGGAATCTCACCGGAGTGGAGCGCCGTTTCGGGGACGCGGTTATTGGGCTCCTCGGTGGCGCGGGCGGCAGCCAGACCCAGCTTGCCTTGCAGACGGCCAAGGTGTCGGCCGACACCTGGCATGCGGGCGCTTATTCGAGCACAAACCTGGGATCACGTTTCTTCCTCAGTGCGGCCGCGCTTTACGGGCAGGCGGAGAACACGGTGCGACGGACCGTTCCGTTCGGGCCCGAGGAGGTCACGACGCATTCAAAAATGGAAAGTCAGGAGTGGCTGGCGCAGGTTGGCGTAGGCGCACAGCTGACGGCCGATGACTCATCCTGGAGGGTGATTCCCACGCTGCAAGTCGTCCACGCGGAGGTGAACCTGGAGAGCGTTTTGGAAAGCGGGCTTGGGGAGATGGGAAGCCAGACACGCGCGTCCCGAAATTCGATGACCTTTTCCCGCATCGGGCTGGATGTTGCCAAGGAGGTCAAAGCCGGTGGGCTGCCGGTGCACCTTGGCGTCAACGCGGCGTGGGTCCGGCAGTTTGAGACGGATCCGTTGCAAATGGAGGCGCAGGTTCAGAGCGGAGGTATCGAAGCGTGGACCATTCAAAGTGGTGCACTTGCAGGCGACGCACTGCGTCTGGGTGGGTTTCTTGAATTGGAGCTCAACGAGCGGCGCAGGATTCGCGTCTACGGTGAGGAGGAGTTCCTTCAAGGCAGCCGTATCATTCGCGGGGGAGTCACCTTTTCGATTGGGTTCTGACCCGGGCTAGGACTGCCGGTTTCCTGTGCGTACCCTCAGGCGACAGGGGAAACCCCTAAGAAGTTGTCTCCGGCCGGGTGGAATCCAGTGATCCTGCTCTGCGGCGGCCAGGCGGTACTGCAGGCACATTTTCCCTTTCGAGACATGCAGCTCCCACCCCGTTTTCCGGCCGGCCTTTTGCTGGGTTTCACCGGATTCCTGTGTGCGCTGATTCTGGTCCAGAGGCTGGGTGCGGTTCCAGCCCCCAGCCGCGAGGAGGAGGAGTTTTTCGAGGCGAAGATCCGGCCTGTGCTGGTGAGCCAGTGCTACGAGTGCCACGCCTCCGAGTCCAAAAAGGTGAAGGGCGGGCTGCTGCTCGACACGCGCGAGGGGCTCTTACGCGGAGGCGAATCCGGCCCTGCGCTGGTGCCAGGCAAGGCGGCTGAAAGCATGCTGGTGGCCGCCCTCAAGCATGAAAACCTGGAGATGCCCCCCAAGAAGAAGCTTTCCGAGGAGGTGGTCGGTGATTTTGTACGCTGGATTGAGCGGGGCGCGGTGGACCCGAGGCTCGAGCCGGCTCCGGTGGCTGCGGCCGGGAAGGGCGTTGACATGGAGAAGGCGCGCAACCACTGGGCGTTTGTGCCGCCGGTGCGCGGACCCCGCCCCGCGGTGCAGCGCAAGGAGTGGCCCCGCGGCGAGGTGGATTTCCATGTGTTGGCCGCCTTGGAGGCCCGGCAACTCCGCCCCGTCGCACCCGCGGGCAGGCGGGAGCTTTTGCGGCGTGCGAGCTTTGATCTGACGGGGCTGCCTCCGACGCCTGCGGAGATCGCCGCGTTTCTGGCGGATGAATCGCCCCGGGCCTTTGAGCGGGTGGTGGACCGGTTGCTGGCCTCCCCTCATTACGGAGAACGCTGGGGGCGCTACTGGCTTGACGTGGCCCGCTACGCCGAGGACCAGGCCCATACCTTCGGGGTGACTCCCAACAGCAGCGGCTACCGGTACCGGGACTGGGTCATCGCAGCCTTTAACGCGGACATGCCCTATAACGAGTTCGTCAAACGCCAGATCGCGGGCGACAAGCTCGGTGACAGCCCCGAGCAGGCCCGCCACCATGCGGCGGCGCTCGGTTTCTTCGGCCTCGGCGCGCAGTACTACAAGAACAGCGACAAGGCCAAGGCCCTCGCCGACGAACTGGACGACCGGGTGGACACCCTGACCCGCGGCTTTTTGGGACTCACCGTGGCGTGCGCACGCTGCCACGATCACAAGTTTGATCCGGTGCCCACGCAGGACTACTACTCGCTGGCGGGCGTGTTCCAGAGCTGCAACCTCGCGAACATTCCCTTGGTGCCTGCGGAGGAGGTGAGCGTGTACGATGCCGGCCAAGCCAGGGTCAAAGGGGAGGAGGCGCGCCTGAAGGCCTTTCTCACCGAACAAAAGAAGCGGCTCGCCGAGGGGGAGGTGTGCAGGATTCCCGAGTACTTGGAGGCGCTTTGGACGCTGCAGCATCCGAAGGCTGGCGCCGCGGCGGCGGGCGCCAAGGAACTGGCTGCGCAGGGAAAGCTGCGCGAGGCGGCGCTTAGAAAATGGAGTGAACTTCTCGACGTCAAAAACCGGGGTAAGCTGCCCGCCTTGGCGCCGTGGTTCGAGCTGGCCGGGGCGGGGGGAGAGGCTCCGACGCAGTGGGTGGCCGCAGCCGTTTCGATTCAAAAGCAGGTGGAGGCGGCCCTGGCCGAGCGGGACGGCAAGCCGCTCTCCGGCGCGGCTCCGGTCAAGGGGGAGGCAAAGTTTGTGAGCCCCGTTCTGACTCCCAAGGAGCGCCATGCGGAGGTGGATCTGGATATCACCGGGGCGGCACAGCTTTACCTTGTGGTGACCGACGGCGGGGACGGGATTAACAGCGACCACGCAGACTGGGGGGAGCCCCGTTTGGTCGGACCCGGCGGAGAGCGAAAGCTCACCGATCTGCCGTGGAGGTCCGCACGTTCCGGCTACGGCACGGTAAGGCAGCACACGAATTTTGCCGGTGCGCCGTTGGTGTTGGGCGGCCGCAAGTTGGACTATGGGATCGGCACGCACGCAACCTCGGAGGTGGTCTACGATCTGCCGGAGGGGTGTCACAGGTTCAAGGCAACCGTGGGTTTGGACGGACAGGCAGTGGGCAGCGTGCAGTTCCGGGTGTATTTCGCACCGCCGTCTGACATCCCGACCGGAGATTTGCCAAAGGCCAAGGTGAGCCCGCAAACGCAGGAACTGCTCACCGCTGTTTTGGGCGACAAGGGGGCGCTTTCGGTGGCGGACGACGAGGTGGAGCGCCTGCTTCCGGAGGCTGATAGAACGGCGTTCCTCGCCTTGAGGGCGGAGGTCGAGGCCACCAAGAAATCCGCGCCGCCCATTTACGCGCTGGCGCACGGCATAAAGGACGCGACTCCCGCCGACATGAAGGTGTTTGTGCGCGGCGACCCGGCGCGGACGGGGGAACTGGCGCCCCGCCGCTTTTTGCGCATTCTCAGCGGGGCGGGGGAGCCGGCGCGGTTTGCCGAGGGCAGCGGGCGGCGGGAGCTGGCGGAGGCCGTGGCGAGTGAATCGAACCCGCTCACCGCGAGGGTGATGGTAAACCGGATCTGGCAGCACCACTTCGGGGTGGGACTGGTGGGGACGCCAAGCAACTTTGGGCTTTTGGGCGATGCACCGACGCATCCCGCGCTGCTGGACTACCTTGCGGTGCGCTTTGTGGAGTCGGGCTGGAGCATGAAGGCGATCCACCGCGAGCTGATGCTTTCCGCCACCTACCAGCTTGGGGCCGCCAAAGACGCGCACAACGAACAGACTGACGCAGACAACCGGTGGCTCTGGCGCATGGGCCGCAAGCGCCTCGATGTGGAGTCTTGGCGGGACGCGCTGCTGTCCGCCTCGGGGCTGCTGGATCCGCAGCTGGGCGGGCCGTCGACCGATCTGGCCCAGGCGAGCAACCGGCGGCGCACCGTCTATGGGAAGGTTAGCCGGCACGAACTGGACGGCCTGCTGCGGCTGTTCGATTTTCCGGACGCGAACATCACCAGCGACAAGCGGAGCGAGACGACCGTGCCGCAGCAGCAGCTCTTTGTGCTGAACAGTCCCTTTATGGTGGAGCAGGCCAGGGCGTTCAGCGCGCGGCTGCAGGCGGACCGCAGCCTTGCCGACGAGGCCGCGCGGGTAAACCACGCCTTCCTGCTCGCTTACGGCCGGCCGGTGGCCCCCGGCGAACTCGACGTCATCGGCGCCTTCCTGCGCGGGGCCGATTCCGAGGAGCTCAAGGGCGCCAACAAACTCAGCCGCTGGGAACGCGTCGCGCAGGCGTTGCTTGGCGCCAACGAGTTTCTTTATACGGACTGAGCCGCAGTTCCCGGACCCGCTCTTTTTTTAGAAACGCCTCGACCAGACAACTTCATGAGCCCCTTTCCCTTTAACGATTCCTCCGTGGCCGGGGTTTCCCGGCGTGAAATGCTCCAGCGCGTGGGCACCGGGATGGGGAGCCTCGGGCTAGCCGCCATGTTGGCCGAGACGGAGGCGCGCGCCGCCGCCGGAAATCCGCTGGGAGCCAAGGCGCCCCATTTTCCGACCAAGGCCAAGCACGTCATCCACCTGTTCATGAACGGCGGCCCGTCGCAGGTGGACACCTTTGATCCGAAGCCGGCTTTGGACAAATACGACGGCCAGCGGCCGCCCGCCTCCGACAAGAAGACGGAACGGCGTACGGGGAATCTGATGCGCTCGCCGTTTGCGTTTCAAAAGCGGGGCCAGTCTGGGGTGGAGGTGAGCGAACTGTTTCCACACGTGGGCGGGTGCATTGACGACATCTGCGTGATCCGCTCCATGCACACCAACGTGCCCAACCACGAGCCGTCCCTGCTCATGATGACCACGGGCGAACAGCAGCCGACCCGTCCAAGCATGGGGTCGTGGCTCTTGTACGGGCTTGGGACAGAGAACCTGAACCTGCCTGGGTTTGTGGTGTTGTGCCCTGGCAAACCCGTGGTGGGGCCGCAGTTGTGGAGCAACAGCTTTTTGCCGGGCATCTACCAGGGGGCACACATCAACAACACGAGCTTCGACCCCAAGAAGATCATCCAGCATGTAAGCAACGCGTACCTTGCGCCGAGCTCGCAGCGCGAGCAGCTCGACCTGATGCGGAACCTCAACGGACAGCACCTCGCACAGCGGGGCGGTACGGACAGCGCGCTGGAGGCCCGGATTGGTTCGATGGAGATGGCCTTCCAAATGCAGACCGAGGCGCAGGATGTTTTCAACCTGGAGCAGGAGTCGCCGGCGACACGCGACCTGTACGGAAGGGGGCCGTTCGCCAACGCCTGCCTCGCCGCGCGCAGGCTCGTCGAGCGGGGCGTCCGCATGGTGCAGGTGTACACGGGAGGCGGGCAGCCCTGGGACGACCACACCAACATCGCAGACCACGCCAAAAAGGCGTTGGACACCGACAAGGCGATCGCGGCCCTGATCCTAGATTTGAAGGCGCACGGTTTGTTCGAAGAAACCCTTATCCTCTGGGGCGGGGAGTTCGGGCGCACGCCGGCCTCGGAAGGCTCGAAGGGCCGGGACCATAACAACCACGGGTTCAGCGTTTGGATGGCCGGAGGCGGGGTCAAGGGCGGGATGACCTACGGCGCGACCGACGAGTTCGGCTACGCGGCGGTGGAAAACAAGGTGCACGTGCACGATCTCCACGCGACCATCCTCCACCTGATGGGGCTCGACCACGAGAAGCTCACCTACCGGTACTCGGGTCGCGACTTCAGGCTCACGGATGTGCGCGGGCGGGTCGTCCGCGAAATTTTAG
>JBIKSY010000146.1:0-9661 GCA_044348365.1 Chthoniobacteraceae bacterium | reverse complement strand
CGCAACCAACTATTCCGCCGGGTGCTGGCTGTTTCTGCGCGTGCTCGGCCTCTGCCACCTCTTTGCGTTTCTGTCCCTCTGGGGCCAACTGGACGGACTCATCGGCGACCACGGCATCGTTGAATGAAAAAGTGGTAATGATTCCCCATCAACACCCAAGCGTGCACACGCCAACCTGTTTTTTCACAAACATCGGCAAGGCATTGCAAAAAACCTCCCCTCTTAATCGTCCAAAAAATCGCCGCCCGCCGGCTCCCTCGAGCCATCACATGATAAAAAGCCCCCTCAAATTTCAATCGAATACTCCGCGCCTTGTCGGGAACTTCAGCAAACGCAAATGACATCTGCAACCGATGGCTGAAAGAAAATGAACACTGACCCCTATTTCCTATTTCCTCGACATCCCAAGCGACTACTACCTGTGGCGCACCGGCCAAATGGGCCGAATGATTCGTGGCAAAATCCCTGCCGATGCAGAGCCTCCCATGGGGCATTGAGGCCTTAATTCGCCGGCTTGCAGTAAAATCTCACCGAACTAAATCAGTAAGCCAGTTTTAGAAGGCCGCTTTCGAGTTTGCGCCCGCCAACTGACGGCGCAATGAAGTACCCGGCCCCGTGATGCGTCTTCTGGAACACGACGCCACGCATCTGGACGCTGCTACCAGCCGCATCTGGGCGAGCAAAACGCCCAGTGATCTGGCCGGTACTTCCCAAAGCAACCAGCCCATTTAGGGCGGCGACCCCTCCAGCAGGCGCTCCCTGCACCCTAACTGACGTCCTGCCCACAGTCAGATTATTGCTCAGCATCGAGGGTAATCCCCCATGGCGCAGAGACAGGAGAGCGTTTACCGCAGGATAAACCGCGGGAACAGTATCCAGCACCGTATTCTTGGTCACAGTTACACCAAGAAACTTTGACCCCAACAAGTCCACCCTGATACCCGAGGGCCAGCCACCGGGATACAGGGCGTCTGCGGCAAGAGGCGGTTTGAACCAGCGCAACCCCATCCCATCCGCGTCACTTTGCCCAGGAACGTCTCGGAAGGAGACCTCTCCCCCAAAAGCCCCCGTGCCACGATATGCTGCTATGTAGAATGGCAAGCGATTATCCTTTGAGAGATACTGACTAAGCGCAAATCTCTCGCCATCAGCAAGTTCACCTGAAACCGCCACCCATCCACTCGCACTCACCACAGCAGTTGCCCAGCCGCTGCCCTGTGGATAGGTGCTTGCAGCCATTTTCTGCACCGCAGGATCTACCGCAGGCAAAGTGAAAGTATATCTTCCATTGTCTTTGGCGGGATCCAGTACGATTACGGAAACATTTTTCATCGGGGCCGTAGGCGCCGGCGTCCTTGAGTACAGCCTGCGGTTCAGCGTGAAGGTTCCCGCCACCAGTGATCCGGATCGCAGCTCCCCAACCACCTGATGCGTCAAGCCCGGTTGGAAATCGACACGCATCGATAACGCCAAAGTCGGCAATCCCGCGCGGACAATGTCTCTAGACGTTGTCCTCACGGAGCCAACTGCAAACTGAGCCACTCCGGAAACATCGAAATACCCGGAGAAAGGCACCAAAACATTCTTTCCACCAAGCCGCACATTTCCACTGAAACGCCCTCCAGCATTCACGGTGACCGAGCTCACTCCCAATGCCTGCGATGGGTTGGGCGCTTCCGAGGCAGGCAACACCATGCCATCGTAGCCGCCATCGAATGCGGGCCGCCTGAGCACCACCACCTCGTAACCCTTTTCCACACCGCCATTCTCTGGGGTAACCGTAACATTGATCGCATTGGAGCCTTCCACTAGCGGGACCGAAGTGCTCAGGGAACCGGAGCCTACCACCCCATTCACCTTGATAATCGCATTCGCCGAGGCCGCAGTTGCATCAACGGTAATGGCATTTACATAATTAAGCACCGTCGCACTATAACCCGTAGTGCCCGTCGAAAACGCTGGGCTCAAACTAGCAGACCTGAGCTCCATTCTTCTCAGAGCAGCAAGACTGCCGGCGGATCGGCTGACAGCCAGCGAGTAGGTTTTTTTCGTGACTCCATCCTGCGCAGTCACCACCACTGGTATCACGTTGCTCCCCACAGCCAACGCCACGGATGCGCTCGCGCTTCCAGAAGCCACAGGCGTTCCGTTGACTTTGACGCCTGCCGTCGAATCCGCCATCACGGGGGTCACGCTCAGCGAAGTAATCGTGTACGGCACGCTCAACGTGTAAGCAGTCACCCCATTCGCAAACCCCGGCGATAAGATTCCCCCATTGACACTTAGATTAGCCAAATTCGCATTTGTGGAAGCCGCGGCACGCGTCACTGTGATGGTATACCTCTTCACTCTAGTTCCATTCGGCGCAGTCACCGCAACCGGTATCACGTTTGTCCCCACAGCCAACGATGAGGATGCGCTTGCGCTCCCAGAAGCCACAGGCGTTCCTTTCACTTTGACGCCTGCCGTGGACACCGCCGCCACCGGCGTCACGCTCAGTGAGGTCGTCGTGTATGGCACGCTCAGCGTGTAACCCGTCACCCCAGAGGCAAACCCACTCAACAATGTGCCCCCAGTCACCGCAAGCCCCGCGAGATCCGCGTTCTCGCTAGCAGCCGGCATCACATTCACAGCGTAGGTCTTCACTGTGACTCCATCCTGCGCGGTAACCACTAAATCATATCCACCGACCTCAAGTGTGGTAAGGGGCGTGATTGGAAACCCATTGCAAGTGACTCTCGCATTCGAGTCCTCGGGTGCAAGCGCGCTGATGCGCACCCTAGGCCACCCCTCAATCACACTCACGGAGTATGAAGTCCGGTCTTTTGAAAAAACCGGCGAGAGGCCTTCTTCGAACTGAAAACTCGAGAGATTCGCATTGGTGTTCCAAGTCGTGCGGTTCACTCCGAGGCGGTATGTCTTGGTGTTTCGTCCGTCAGCCGAAGTCACAGCGACAGTGACGACATTCTGCCCCGGTGCAAGTTGGACCAAAACGCTTTCTGCGGATAGGAGAGCACCGTTTACAGCGACCCTCGCAGAGGAATTGCCCAACAAAGGGGTCACACTCAAAGCCGTGGCCAAGGGAGGGACCGAACAGGCGTAATCAAGTTTGGATCCATCGAAGCCGGGGGCGAGCGCATCGTATCCCAGGGCATTCTTCTTCTCTTGGGGAAGTTGTGAGGAACTCACGCCAAGCCACGCAAGATCGGCACTTGCCTCCGATCCAGTTGGAGGCGCGCCGCGTTTGACCATCAGTCTGTAAGTCTTGTTTGCACCACTTTGCGCCGTGACACGCACATCGATCGCATTGTCGCCTTCATTCAAAGGCAGCAACCTTCCTTCTCCGGGGGCAATCGCGACGGAATTCACCAGCACACCGGCCGTGGGATCATCCGCGAGAGGCGTCAGCCTGAGGTTTTTCACAGCGAAGGGAACCGTGACGCTGTAGCCGGTTTTATCCCTGTCGAAAAAGCCATTGTGCAGCACTCCGTAACTCAAGATAATGTCAACCAGATTGCAATTCTGACTCTTTGGCAAACCAGCCTGCACCGTGACCTTGAAGCTCGCCGAGGCAGTGTGCCCCAACCCATCCGTCGCGGTCACCACCACGACAGTAATACCCGGAGGAAAGAGACTGCCGGATGCTTTTGAGTATTGAACCGAAAGACTTCCGCCATTCAGAGCCGCGACAGAAGCGGCAGGATAGTGGACCACAGTGCCGTTCAAATCAGATGCCGCAACCAAAACGTCGGCCGGAGGCGAGATTTTCAGTTCAAAAGCCCCCACAGTCGCCGCTCCCTTATTGTACACGTGATACCGATTTTCCGCACTCGCTGATTCGTCGTAATGCAAAAACACACCCGACGTCAGAAAATCCGCGGCAATCACCCGCCTACCGGGCAGGAGTCTCCTCATCTTGTCGGCCAGCGTGTCATCAACTCCCCGTCGGTCTCCGCTGGAACAAGAAGCAAGTAGCACGGTTGCCTGTGGATTGAGCTGAAGGGCGAGTTGCTCGAACAGATCATCACAGCCAATTCCGATCGCGCCGGACGCTGCCGAATTGCCGTGTCCAGCAGACACTATCAGGTCAAAAGCTCCGTGCTTCTGATATCCTTTTGCGGCAATTGCTTTGAACTGAGCGGCGTCAAGCGCCTGACCAAAAACCACGCGGTGCGTTTTAGCCAAGTGCGCGAGGATCCGCTGTTCCGAGAAAGTCCCTTCAGAAACGTCCTTATCGGAAACAACCAATGCCAAAGGCCGGGAATTTCTGTACTGCGGATCGGTATAGGTTCTGGCGATTACCTCAGCAAGCCCTGGAGGTATCATTGCATAATCGTCCACCCCGTAATCGGTGAGCAACCCTTGATAAAGGGAGTCCGCATCCATCCCAATCAGGGCAACCCTTTCTCTAACCCTGACCTCCTTGTTATAAAGACCTGCGACCGTGTAGTCCTTTAATCCTACATTCAAGTCGGCATGCAATTTGGACAACTCTTGCACAAAAAAACTCAAAGGCACCCTGTTCTCAATGGAGAAATTAGGAAGATCACCCAATTTACTCAAATACTCGTCACGTAAGGCCTCGGACATTCCACTTCGATCAACGCCCCTTTCCAAAAAGTCGAAATTTACAGTGAAACCATAACCTCCCAGTCCATTCGGGTCGGACAGGGACAACAGGTAGTCTGGCTCGACGGAGAGCGCGTAGGTGGCGCCTATAAACGCCCCGTCCAAACCGGGATTCGCGGAAATATAGGGCAGCCACTTCCTGAAATGCTGCTCGGGAACGATGTTGTTCACGAGATTCGCAAAGATCGAATACCTCCGGCTTTCAGGATACAGAGCCTCATCGGTGAAATGGCTCTTGAACTGACTCGCTGCAATATACGCTTGATTATCACTGGCGGCAGCACTCTGAAACTCGATTTGGGCCCGCGTGAGATATCGCCTCACACACTCGTAGTGGCTCCCGACAACGGAAACCACAAAGTATGTTGACTCCACATACTGAGGTGCATTCATGGGAGTCGTGGAAAATCCATATTCTCCCCAGTGGTATTCCTCGTCACGCTCGGGAACCTTCGCTTTTTTCCGCAAAACCGCAGTGCTTTGAGGGAATGTTTCTTGCCCTTTGTATGGAATCGAAATCAGCGCCCCGCTAACCACTTCGAGGGATACGCTGGTTACCGCCACCGAAATGACGCCGCTGCCCGTGAGTTGTGCTTTTTCTTCTGGCGTGAGATCGACGACTACTTCCACCTGGCCGTTGTTCCATCCTTCATACAGGACCGGGAGGCTCGGGGAGACCTGCAGCGCGGAAGCCTGTTGCTGCAGAAAAAGGAACTGGACCAACACTCCCAGAAAAGAGATCCGGCGGACTTGGCCTTTCAAATGGCCCCCGTCAAACAGGAACCCGAACGTCGAAAAGAAGATTTTCAGGCGAGCACCTAAAGTGGATGATTGGGACATAAATGCGGACTGCCCTGGTTGTGTATCGGCGCGGTTGGTGTGATGGAACTCAGCAGGCATTGTAAAGCGGAAACTAGTGGGGGTCAGTGGGGGTCAGTGTTCATTTTCTTTCAGATACAGGTTGCCGGTGCCATTTGCGTCTGCTGAAGCTCCTCGACTCGTGTGTGCGGTCGCAATGGGGCGAGACGGATAGAAAGCACGGCACTCGACAAATCATTGCGCTTTTTGAAAGGATTTGTATTGTCATGGTTGTGCAGCCCCTTCGACAACTCCGGGAAACCCTGCTATCGCTTGCCGATCGGGACCACTGCATTTTTGCCGCTGCCGATCTCGCCTCTGCCGTTCCCGAATGCGGGCAACTTTCTGTCCTCCTCTCACGGGCAACCAAGGCCGGCGTTCTTCGGCGTGTGTGCAAGGGGGTCTATCTCTTTCCGGTTCGGGATTACCCGGCGGGCGAATTGCTTTTTCACGCGGCAGCTCGTCTCAGGGCGGCGGAATTTAACTACATCAGCCTGGAGACCGTGTTGAGCGACGCCGGGGTCATCCCGCAGGTGCCCATCAACTGGATCAGCCTGATGTCCTCGGGGCGCAGCCACGTTGTGGACTGCGGCGACTTTGGGCACATCGAGTTCGTCCACACCGCCCAGAAGCCAGAAGAAATCAGCGCGGAACTGTCCTACGACCCGGACCGTCACCTTTGGAGGGCTTCGGTAAAGCAGGCGCTTCGGGATATGCGAGCCACGCGACGCAGCATGGAACTTGTAGACGAAGAGGCGCTCTATGAGCTTGTTTGACCAGCTCGTCGGAGACGCATTGAGGTCAAGGGGCGACCTCACGACCCTGCGTCCGGTCGTCGAGAAGGAATTGCTTCACCACGACATCCTGCGGGAGCTGAGCGGGGCTGGACTGCTCACTTCTCTGACCTTTATCGGCGGCACCTGCTTGCGGGCCTGCTACGGATCACCACGCCTCAGCGAGGACCTCGATTTCACCGGCGGCAGTGGTTTCCAAAAGGAAGATCTCTCCGCTCTTGCGGTTGTGCTCACTGAGCGCCTGCAAACCCGTTATGGACTGCCTGTTCGCATCAGCGAACCGGTGAAAGCCGGGGGCAATGTCTCCACGTGGAAGCTCACCATCGAGACCCGCCCGGGGCAGCGGCATCTGCCGGCGCAGCGGATACATTTAGATATTTGCGCAATCCCCAGTCATGCCCCGCGCCCGATGATGCTGCGCAGCCTCTATGGAATCGACCTCGGAACATCGGGGCTGATCCTGCAAGCACAGAGCCGCGAGGAGATTTTGGCCGACAAAATGGTCGCCCTCGCCTTCCGCGAGAACCGCATCAAAAACCGTGATCTCTGGGACATCGCGTGGCTGGTCCAGCAAGGTGTTGCGTTGCCCGCAGCGCTTATCCCATTAAAGGTCAGGGACCATCGGCGGGAAGAGGACGAGTTTGTATTCCTGCTTCAAAGCCGTTCCGCAGCCCTCAAAGCAGAGCCGCAGTTGCGTGAAGATTTTCTAAAGGAAATGCGCCGCTTTCTCCCCGCCACCGCGGTGCGGGACACTCTGGAAAATCCAGCCTGGTGGGCTTACCTCACGCAGGTCATCGAAGAACAAGTGAGGATTGCTTTGGCTCAACTCTGATTTCCTGACCGGGAATCCAGCGAACCGCCTCCCGATGGACGCGCAACGGAATTTCTCCGGTGGCGCCGTCGAGATTCGTAAAATTCGTACATTTCCACTCTGCGATCTTATCGGGTTTGCCTCAGGGCATCTCCGTTGGAGGTCACTTGCAGGTGCGAGAACAAGAATAGCCCCCGGGATTTGGCGGCGGGGATATCAGTCCGCACATGGTAGGGTTGGAGGCGTCTCACCAACAACAAATCCACCAGAAGATCGGGATAGCGACTTGCGGTTTGAGGGCTGATTTCCAGCCCAGTCGCGACCTTTGAGGCGTCGTACAGGCCTCCCTGATTATGGGCAAGCATGGTCAGAAAGCGGCGCAGCATTTCGGCAGCACAGTCGTTTTATTTCCAACGGCATGATTTCGACCGGCTTGTGGGTGCGTCTTGGGTTGGACTACCGGTTCAAAAGGCGGACTAGTTCTTGTTTGTCGCCGCCCCCTTGGGTTGGACACTCTTCAAGTGTGTCCGATCCCGAAGAAGACTCCCCCTCCCCGGCGCGCCGGCGCCTTGTTTTGAGATTCCTCGAGTCTCTGGCCAAACCCGCAACCAACTATTCCGCCGGGTGCTGGCTGTTTCTGCGCGTGCTCGGCCTCTGCCACCTCTTTGCGTTTCTGTCCCTCTGGGGCCAACTGGACGGACTCATCGGCGACCACGGCATCGTTCCCGCCACCCAGTGGCTGGACGCAGTGGCCAGACAGCTTGGGCCCGACCGGTTCTGGAAGGTTCCAACCCTCTGCTGGCTGGATCCCTCCGACGCCTTCCGCCAGACCCTCTGCGCCGCCGGATCCGCGATTGCACTGGCTTTGACGATAGGGCTGGCACCGCGCCTGACCCTCTGCCTGCTCTGGTCGCTTTACCTGTCACTTTGTTCGGTGGGAGGAGCCTTCCTCGGCTTTCAATGGGACGCGCTGCTTCTGGAAAGTACTTTTCTGGCCGTTTTCATCGCCCCGCGAAGCTGGAGACCCTCGCTCCCTGGGTCCGGTTCCGCGCCGCGCCGGTTGGCGCTGCTGTCCCTGTGGTGGCTTCTGTTCCGTCTAATGCTCCTCTCGGGGGCGGTGAAACTCCTCAGCAAAGATAAACTCTGGGCAGGCCTTTCGGCGTTGTCCGTCCACTTTGAAACCCAGCCCCTCCCCACCCCCCTGGCATGGTGGGCACACCAGTTGCCACAGCCCCTGCTCACCGGCTCCTGTGTGGCAATGTTTGCCATCGAGCTTGCCTTTCCCTTTCTCCTGCTGTGCGGTCGCCCAGGAAGGCGAACGGCCGGACTCGCCTTCATCGGCTTAATGGGACTCATCGCACTGACCGGAAACTATTGTTTCTTCAACCTGCTGGTCATGGCCCTCAGCCTTCCCCTCCTAGACAACGCATTTTTCCAACGGATGGCTCCGATATGGCGGCTTGACGCCCCTGCGCCCCAAGACGGACAGCCGAAACCAGCCTTCTTTCCCTCGCTTTCCGTGGCGGCCACCCTCCTGCTTCTGCTCGGATTCTGGTGCGGTGCCGTTCAAACCGCAGCCACGCTCTTTCAAATCCGGACCATGCCGCGCTGGGCCGCAATACCGCTCGAATGGGTGGCGCCGCTACGCACCATCAACCAATACGGCCTGTTTGCGGTGATGACCAAGACGCGTCCCGAGGTCGTCCTGGAGGGCAGTGCTGATGGACGCGTCTGGAAGGAATATGTCTTTAAGTGGAAGCCGGGGCCAACCGGGAGCCCTCCGCTCTTTGTCGCCCCCTACCAGCCCCGGCTCGACTGGCAGATGTGGTTTGCGGCGCTGGGAAACCTCCGGCAAAACCCTTGGTTGTCCAACCTCATGATACGTATTTTACAAGGGGAGCCAGCCATCCAGACGCTTCTGGGCGTCAATCCTTTTGCTGAAAAACCTCCCCGCTTCTTGCGTGCCGCCCTGTTTCAATACAAATTTACGACGTCAGAGCAAAAGGCCACCTCGGGCGACTGGTGGGAACGTTCCTACCAAGGCGATTACTGCCCACCCATTTCCTTGGACGGCCGCCGGCCTTAGCCCCGCCCCCCTCACAATGCACACCCACGCCCTCGTTCCACTCGCCCTACTCGCCCTCGGACTTTCCGCCTACGCCCAAAACGCGCAGACATCGGAGCTACCGCAAACCGCACCCGCGGCCGGACACTCTACCCCCCCACCCAGCCGGGCCTTCATGGACGACGAGTCCCCGGGGTGGGTCAGTCTGGGGCCGGCGGATTTTGCACCCGTCAACAGCGCGGAGGACACCTGGTCGTGGGAAAAAAAACTGCTCCACTGCACCGGCAGGCCGGTGAGCGTATTGCGCACCGCCAAGGAGTACAAAAACTTTGAGATGGTGGTTGAGTGGAGTCACCTAAAGTTCGGAGGCAATTCTGGGGTGTTTGTATGGACGACTCCGGAGTCGATTGAAAAGCTCACCGCTGCGGGAAAGCCGGGGCTCCCCAAGGGAATCGAGGTCCAGGTGCTCGACCACGGCTACACTGAGATCGTGCAAAAAAGCGG
>JBIKSY010000021.1:0-29977 GCA_044348365.1 Chthoniobacteraceae bacterium | reverse complement strand
GCGCTCTGCCTTGTCGCGCCACGTGGCGGCCCGCCTTGTCGGTCCCTCCTCAAAGGAACCATCGAGAGGGACCTGCCGATACCAACCCCTGCATCTTGGCCGATCCGTCATCCGAGTGCCCCACCCCTTGTCAGAGCACCAGCTTCAAGAAGGTAACCTGGTTGACCATGGCTTCCTGGCCACCCTCAAAAACAGCGAGTGTTCCTTCCTGCCAGAAAAGCGGAATCGCGCGCTGCTGTTTCTTGTATCGCACCGCGAGGGTGCGACCCGAAGCAACGTTATACAAATACAACCCAAACGCCCGTGGCACATTCTGTGCATCAAGCACCTGCCCGCTGTAGGCGATTTGCGTGCCGTCTGGTGAAATGCAGGGGTGCTGTGCATGGAGCTCAGGCGGGCTGATGCGTTCCGTCTGTCCATCCCTGAGCAACCACACCGCCGACGCGCTGGCCTCGAGCCTTCCGTTTTTAAAATGAAGCGCCAGATCCGCGTCCTCCAGAGCGGGTAACTCCGAGTCCTGTGAGGCAAGCGTGACTCTTCCCGATTCGGACACTCTCGCCGGCCCTAGCTGAAAGCCTTCAAAGACCACCTTGCCATTGAGCACCAGCTGCTCCCGGTTGCCGCCCAGTTCGCGCTTTTCACCAACCGCCATTTCCATCGTCCGATTGAGCAGATCTTCGACAGCAGTTTCGTCTGTAACCTCCCGCAAACGGGAAGCAGACACGCTTGCCTTGGGAGCTGCCGGCCTGGCTGCCACCGGTGGCTGGGTCCGGGACGGAGGCTCCGGAGCACCCTTCTCCTCCAAATGAAAGGTGGTCGGCAAGGCGGGTCGGGCCGCCACCCAATCCCGCACCCCCACATAGCCTGCTGCTCCGCACAAAACCAACACCCCGACCGCGATCTTTCCCTTCATTCTCTGCCTCCGTTTAGGTTGCTTTTTGCTATTCCAAATTTTCCCGCACTGCCCTGCGCATGCCGTTGGGCGTGAGATAGGTGATGACCTGCCAGCCCGGACAGACGGTCGGCTCGATGACGGGATCAAGCGAGGCCAGCCCGCGGTGCGTGCGCAGCATCTCCCCTGAAATGTCGTACCGTAAAAACAAAGCTGTCAGCACCTTCTCCGTCCTCTTTGCATGTGTGTTGGTAAACGTTTCCTTCAGCGTGTGGTAGTTCCCAAGGATCGACAAATTGATGCCCGCAGCGGTGTTTTTCATCATCACGGCAGAGGCCTTTGTCCAGGGCCCACCGGCTAGGCCGAGCCCCTCCAACTGCCGGCCTTCAAAGAGGGACACCGGTGCGTCCGGATGAGGATCGGAGGGGTCCAGCAGAAAATGGTATCCGATGTCCCCCCAGCGTTTTCCACCGAGGAAATAAAAGCCCCATGCCGTGTGTCGCTTCTGAATGTTGAAGACCTCCTTGGAACCAAAGTCGGTACCTGCGCTGTGATGCAACGTCACGCAGTTGGGGGCTTTCATTCCTTCGAGCTTTTCAAGCTTGGCGGGGGCGGCCCCCCAAAATGCCCGCGGTTTGATTTCCACAACTTCAATTGGTTTTTCCAAGACGCGCACTCCTTCGATCCAGAGCTCCAACTTGTTTCGGCCCGGCGACTGCGAACGGCTGTGCCCGGCGATGTTTGGGCTGCCAACCATGCCCGCCCGAAACCTCGCGGTGGTTCCGACCGCAACACTTCCCCACGCGGCTGATTCTCCGGAAGCGAGCTGCCCAATTGCCGGGCTTGCAGCCTTCATCCGCCACTCACAGTGCAAAGCCGAGCCGACCGCCGCAGATAACCGCACAACGTCCCCTTCGTGCCCTGAGAACATGTAGACTTCGGCGGCACTCGGCGCCACCGGAATAAAGAGCGCCCGCTCTTCCACAATCGGGTCCAGCAGCTCGCCTTCCTCATTGAGGTGGAGGGCATTGCCCAACGCCAGTCCGGAGTCGGTGATTGCCCGGACTTCCAGCCTCCGGTCCTTCGGCACGGCGGCATCGGCGCGCTGAATCCGGCTGGCAAGCGACCCCAGAGGCGCCCAACAAGAGTCACCAAAGCCCACAGGCTTTGGCACCCAGCGCCCCCCTGAGTGGATCCAAAGCGCCTCAGGCCAGCCGCCTGAGGACTCATGCAGGATAGGCTCCCCGTCCGGGGTGAGCGGGTTGTGCACCTGAGTGAAGAAACCGTCCTCCTGAATGCTGACGCCGTTGAGCTCAAACCGAATCTTTCCGGACGCCGGCTCCCAGCGCCCCACGAGCACCTGGCCGCTGGAGGAAACACTCTGATACCACCAGTTCCCCTGCTGTCCGATACCCTGGCCGTCAGGCTTGAGAGCTATGGCGAAGCCGCCCCCCTTCACACTCCACCGGTTTACCGAAGCAGCCCGCGTCCAACGCGTCTGCTCGTACCAAGGGATGTTCTGCCGCACTCCCAGCGCCCCGTCATTTTCCCCTCCGTCAATTGTGCGGGCGCCAATTGGCTCCAGAGAGCCCTGGTGGAGAAGCAATGCCAACTTGGCCTCGCCATACACCACGCCGTTATTGTCCAGCCATCGCCCGCTCATGGTAAACAGACTGCTGCCGTTGGTCCACCGCGGCCAGCGGCCACCCAAGGCAACCTCCCGCACCTCGCTCAGTTCCTGCAGGCCGCCCTCGGGACTCCAAACCCCCGAAACCCTCACCCGAGGGGGAATCCACTCGCCCGTCTCGCCGTCCTGGGGGTCTGCATACCACTCGGGATACCAGTCGCTACTTTGCTCGGGACCGTCCAGGCTAGAGGCCACCGCACGTGCCACGTTCAGGTTGTATTCAGACGGCCTCGCCTCCCGCTCGTATTCGATGAGGACCTGGTCTTGGTCGTTCATCGCCACCACAGTGGCGTCCGCCCGGATAAGCGTGCATCGGCCGCTTTTCCAAAACTCCGCCCCTCGCGTCGAATTCCCCGCAACACTCGCCCTTTCGTTGAGCGCCACCCACTCGACTTCCGAGGGCAGCGGCAGCAGTGCATATCCGGGCCTGGGCGCACGTGGCGGCGCAAAGTCGGGGTCCGTCGGCCAACCGTCCTTCCTGTCTGCGACGCCGTCCCTGTCAGTGTCCTGTTCGGGACCTTCGGGGATGGGATCCGGCAGCAGTCCCGGGCTGGCTGCTGCTGTCCAAATGATCTGGATCTCGCCCCATACGTTTTGACGCCGAACCTGCACGGCGAGGTTTTCGAATCTGGCGGCTATTTCGTTTGAGATGCGCGCCGCCCCTTTGCTGAGGTCCGCCTGAAGTACGACGAGGCTCTTCCGGTCCGCATAGCCGTCGACTCCGTAGAGGGTGTAGGTGTCCTTGATGCCCAGTGATGTCCAAGTCAGGTTAATTCCAGAGCCATCCTGTTGGGTGCTCATCGCGGCAATCTTCTGTCCGGCAAGGTCGACCTGAAAGAACTGCTTGGCCTGACCGATGTTGGCCAAGGCATAGTCGTCCGGTGCGGCCTCACTGAAAGGGTCGGGCAAGATGATCCCGCTCTCAGCGAGTCGTTCGCGAAACGGCACGGCGACGGCTTTGAGCTGCCCGACGTTTACGGGGGCGTAATCATCCGCCAATGGAGACGCTATAGGGACGCGTTGTCCGTTTGAATCCAGCTTGCTCCAAAGGTTGAGCAAGGCGTGTAGTTCCGGCCCCGCACCGTCTGTAAGGCGCTCCTCGAGCTCGCCAAGGCCCGCAAGCGCGAATTGCTTGAGCTGCCCCTGGTTGAGAATGGCAAAATCATCGGCGGTCGCGCCCGCAAGTAGGACAGAGCGCTGGCCCCACCAACCCGGCGCCTGCGCCCGGAGGACGACTCCCGCGAGCCATCCCCCAGCTGCAGTCACACACACTCCGATCGCGAAGACGCGCACAACAGCCTTCTTCTTTAGCTTCAACATAAAGCACTGGGATTAAGGCTTCGCACCCTGCGTGAATTCACCCATGGAAACGTCCCCGCGCGGCAGGATCCGGTAGACAGGCAGAGTGGCTGGTCCGGCGGGACCAGCGGGACCGCGCTCCCCGGGCAGGCCCTGCTCTCCTGCAGGACCCGCCGGACCGGTGTCGCCCACGGGTCCGTTCGGGCCGGCGGGCCCCTGAACGCCTGAAACTCCCTGTTTTCCTGCGGGCCCGGCTGGGCCCATCGGTCCGGGCTGTCCGGGCGTGACAGTTTGGGAGGGGCCGGCATAGACGAGTTCCAGTTCTGCCGGGACGCGGTACGGGCCGAGCTCTTTATTGGCAAACGCCGCGTGGGTTTTTCCGTCAACCGGGACAAGCCCCAGCCCCTGATTTGGCAGGGTGCCGTCCAGCCAGTCACGGACCAGTTCGGTGACGTCGAAATTCAACCACACTTTGGCCCCTTCAACGCGCGCCGAGGCATATGGCTGGTTTGTGTGAGGGGAGTTTAGCAGCGGCGGTGCGTTGAGTCCGTTGAGGGTGGTTTCACTCCAACTGCCGTTGGCCGCCACAACGTTAACCGCCCCCGGTGAACTTGTCCCGATCAGGTAAACGGATAGCGTGGCCTTGAGCAGGTTCTCCGCCACCGCTCCGGTTGGAAGCGCGCGGTTCAGGTCAAACTGTAGGAACGCTTTGTGCTGCGACGACTGCCGGCCGTCGACGAGCATGTTGCCGGCGGCATTGTAGTTTTGCGCCAGCTGGTGAGCCACACTCGATGCGTAGCTGTCCTTGATTAGCAGCGCCCGTGCCGCCTCCGTGCCGGGCAGGTTTGTCAGAAAAAGTCCCGCCGTTAAAAACGCCGCCCGCCGTGTTTTATTCGTCATAAATTCCCCCCTCTTTGTTTTGCACCCTTGCCTTGGGAACCCGCATTTGGCGCGGTCGGTTCTGCCGGGTTCCGGCATCCGTCTTGTTCCGCTGCCCGATGGGGGGGCGGACACCGGCCCCTTTTCAGAACCTTTGCCGCCCCCCCAAAACACCCCCACCGCCCAACCCGCCATCCCCATCGAGCCAAATAGCGACCCGCCCCCTTGGTGTCGCCTTCTGGTTCGTTCGGGAAGGCGGCCCCGCCCGTACCCGGTTGCTAAAAAAGAGCACCAAGGCGCCGGGCAGCCTCCGGATTTGTCACTGTAAAAAATTGGTGAGGAGCTACTTAAATGAAATCCATCAGATTCACTCAAAATAGGCACGCCCACTCCGCGCACCGCCACCGAACAGGGAGGCCGCCCGCCAGAGCAGGCTGCGCAGGCTCACAAAAAACAACCCGCCCCGGGCTATTCCGAGCGCAGCATCCCGCTCGTGCTTCCCCTAAGGCTCAGCGCTAGGGCCACGCGGACTGCCACCAAAGCGACCCCTCCAAGCCCCGCCAACGCCGCCAGCAGAGGCCCATGGTCCACCACGGCTCCGCGCAGCCATTGTCCGGGAACGGTGACCACCCAAGCGCACGACCCTCCGATGAGCAGGCCCAGCAACACCAGCAGCACCAGCTCCCACATCAAGAGGCGCAACAGTTGAAAACGGCTCCATCCGCCCACCTCCAACACAGCCAGTTCCGCCCGCCGTTCCACGGCGTTGCGTGCGGCCACCACCCCCACGCCCACCGCCCCCAGCAACACCCCGAGGCCCCCCAACACCTGAAAAATCTGGAGGTACGTATTGGCCACCGCCAGCAATTCTCCCAGCCTGCGCGTGGTTGACACCAGCTCCAACCCCCTGTCCTGCAACGCACGGCTCCAGGCTCCGCGCACCACCTCCAAGCGCCCCTCCGGCACATCCAACAGCAAAAACCGATATCCACCGGCCTCTGGAAACGCCCTGACAAACGCCTCCTCCTCAATAAGAAGCGCGCCCTGCAAGATCGAACCGCCCACGCTGCCAACCACCTTCAAACGCACCTCCCCGCCACGTCCGTCGGGTACGTTCACCTCGTCGCCCACTTTTTTCTGAAGCGCCCAAAGCAGCGTGTCCTCGTCCACAACCGCCGGAATCACGCCGGCGATTTCCGTACGCAACACGCTCCAGCCGCCCCCTTTTTCCACAAAGCGAAAAGCCCCCAGTGCCTCCAGTTCCCTCGAAGGCGCCCCCAAAATTCTGGGCCGCACCGCCCGGTTTAGGTTCAGGCAGCTTGCATCCTCCCCGTCGCGCACCCGGAAAGAGACGGCCCGGACACCTTCCTCCACCGGCAGACCGAGGCCGTCGCGCACGGTTGCCGCGTTGAGATCCTCGTAGACGGGCGTGGAAAGCTCGCCGATCAAAGCGAACCCCCCGGTTCCCGAAGCCCGCTGTTGCGGCCCGGCGGGCGACTCCTTGCGAAAAACCTGCACCGAAAGCACTAAGAAAGCGCCTGCGGCGAGCACCGAGACCACCGCGGTCGCACGGCCCGGCCTGCGCCCCACATTGCGCCACGCCAACTGCCGGATAGCACGCACCCCCCCCCTGGCGAGCCGGTCGAGTCCGAGTCTGCAAACCAACAAAAGGGAGAGGAGCAGGAGACTGCCCCCGCTGAAAAAAAGCTCGGGATCCGCCTGCCCCTTGCTCAGGACCATCCCAAGGATGCCGGCCCCGGAAAGGCCGAATACGCCCGACAAAAGTGCGTAGAGCCCTCTTCGGCGGGTGCCGGCCCCCGCCGCCTCAAAGGAGCCACCTCCTTCAAGCAACTCACGGGCGGAGCGCTTCCAAGCGTTGCGGGTAACCCAAACCATCGCCAGCAGCGCCATGAGCGTCCCCGCGCAGGCCCCCACAAACAGGGAGGTACGCGTCGCATGGAAGACGATCGCCGTGCCGCCGGTTGCCCCCCGCCACACCCCGACCAAGGCGCGTAAAATTCCACGCGTGTAGGCCACTCCCAACACCGTCCCCAGCAGGGAGCCGGCGGCCGCCACTCCAACACCCTCCCCCAAAAACAACAGGCGCACCCGGAGCACCGGCCAGCCCAGCGCCAGCAACGTCCCGGCCTCCGCCATGCGGCCCTCCACCATGAGTCCGAACAACAACCCCACCAGCGCCAGCGCAGCCGCGATGAGGAAAAAGCTGAACCCCAAAAACAGCCCCGCAAAGTCCACGGGTGAATCCGTGGCCGCGGAAGCTAGAGAGCGCAGGGGCAGGAGCTGCATTCCGGATGCTTCAAAATTGAGTCCCGCACGGATCTGCTCCTCCATGGCTGCCGGGGCTTGGGGTCCATAGCGCACCGCGGTGACGCTTCCCCAGCGGTTCGCCCACATCTGACGGCCGGCCTCCAGGCCGATGAACGCCTTGGGCGAACCCCGGTGCTGTTTCCAAAACGCCTCGTCCTTGTCCCGGATACGTTCGGTGTCCAGAGCGAAGCCGGGCTTCCATTCCCGGCAGTTGCCTGCGTCGGCAAGCCCGGGAAAATCGGGCATCCACGAGCCGTCCCAACCGGCCTTCCCGAGCGGTTCGACCGAACGGACCCTGAACTTACGCAGCCGCTCCTCAAACTGGCGCTTGGCATTCATGACCAGATACTTCACCTCCAGTTCCGCCCCCGGCTGCACGCCGGTGTCCTCCGCGAGCCAGTCGCTGATGATTATCTCGTTTTCTGCGAGGTCCGCGGGGACAAAGGGAAGCGAGCCGGGCTCCACGGCGGTGACCATGGAGTAGGGGGTTGCCTTGTCGCCGCTGCGCAGTTCGTTGACGAAATAGGTCAGCGAACGCCGGCCCGCGGGGAGCACCCCTACGAGCGCGTCATCGAGAAACACCCGCGACGAACGCAACTCCACCCCAGCGCCGTCCGGAAGCGGTCTTGTCTCCAACGCGGCGTCCCCGGCCGACCAGTGGCGGGCGAGTGCCTCCCGGAATTCGGCGGGAGGGCGGTTGGAGAGAAGCAGGTTGACCCGGCCCTCGACATCCAGCCGCTCCTGAAGTTGTTCCAGGGGCAGGAACACCGTGGCGGGCGGAACCTGCGCGGCCTGTAGTGAAAACCGGCCAAAGTGGGCGTCGTCGGCGATCGCAGCCACCCGCGCGCGCAGGGCCTCTATGCCGTCTTCCTCACCGGAGAGGGGGGCGTCCTTGGAGAAGGCCGAGGGTTTTTCCACGCGCACCACCAGGCTGTCCCCCAGCCCGATCCCAAGCCGCGCAGCCAGCGCCTTGCTCACCACCGCGTCACCGGGCTGCAGTTCCTGACGCTCCCCCCGCGGGGCAAGCGCCCAGAAACGTGGATCCACCCCCAGCACCTGCACCTGGTTGAGCCTGGCAGAGCCGTCGGCGCGGGAGGCACTGCCGCGCAGCAGCAGCACCGGGGAAACATCCGCCGCGACCTCCGCCGCGAGGGCGGTGCGGAACAGGCGCTCCCCGCCCGCAAGTGCGGAGAGCACGGTGCCGGTGCGGGAGCGGGCCTGGTCGCGCAATGTGCCCCGGAGCGAGTCGCCCACCAGCAGGGAGCCCACCAGGACCATCCCGCACAAAGCCGCCCCCGCAAAGGCGCCCGCGTGGGAGCGCCAGTGGTAACGGAGGCCGGCTAAAACCAGTTTAAAAAGCGTCATGGGATCTGCACGAGCTTGCCATCGACCAATTCCCAGACCTGCTGCATGCGCGCTGCCAGTTCGCGGGAATGGGTCACCACCAGCAGGGCGACGTTCCGGGCGCGGTTAAGTTCCAGAAGCAGCCCGGTCAAATGCTGCGCACTGGCCCGGTCCAGGGCGCCCGTGGGTTCGTCGGCCAGAAGCAACCTAGGGGCGCCGGCGAGGGCACGCGCCACCGATACCCGCTGGCGCTCCCCGCCCGAGAGCTCCGAGGGCCGGTGTCCCAGCCGGTGGGCAAGCCCCAAGGCGTCCAGCGCCTCGCGGGCGTTGCTTTCCGCGTTGAGCCGCGCCTGCCGACGGTCCGCAAGCGAAGGGGCCAGCACGTTTTCCAGAACGGTGCACTGCGGCAACAGATGGTGCATCTGAAATACCACCCCCACCGAACGCCTCCTGAAATCCACCAGTTCCCCACCCCGCAACTCCGCGGGCACCAGCCCGTTGACGCGCACCTCGCCCGAGTCTGGATGGTCCAGGGCGGCCAGAATGTTGAGAAAGGTGCTCTTGCCGGAGCCCGAGGGCCCCACAATGGCGGCGGTACCCCCCGGTTCCAGCTGGAAGTCTAGGTCACGCAGGATCTCGACGGGCTTTCCCCCGCCCGGGGAGGGGTGGGATTTGCAAAGATGGCGGACATCAACGAGCATAGGGAGGGGGCGGCGTGGAAGATTGGGCGGTCGGTTGGGGACGTTAAACAAGGGAAGGAGGATTGTCATCCGCAGTTCGGCGGACAACGCATGGAAGTGTAAGAAAACCTTACATCCCCGGCAGTTTATCTTACACTAAAACGGAGGCACAAGAAGCTTTCCCTGTGTGATTTACGCTTGGCATTCGCGCTGCTTAAGGAGCTGCACCCTTCAACTCCGAAAGCTTATGCTCTACTCCTTCGACTCTTACTCAGAATTCCTCGCCAACATTCAAACCTGCCCGGACGAGCTCCTCATGGCGGCCGTCCAGCAGGAACGCACCGAGGGCCTCAACGAGCTCTACCGCCGCCACAGCCCGACGATCCGGGCCGTCATCTCCCGCGTACTGCACAACGAACAGTCCGTGGAAGACCTTTTACAGGAGGTGTTTTTGGAGGTCTGGCGCCTCGCGGGCCGGTACTCCTCCGAAAAAGGCAAGGCCCTTGGCTGGATCATCACCCTTTCCCGCCGGCGGGCGATCGACCGCCTGCGCCGCGAACAGGCCTACAGCCGCGTGGAGGAACGTTACCAGAAGGAAACCGAACAGCAGCCCGAAGCCTGGACCCAGGTCCAAGGCAGCGACGACGTGGAAACGGCTGACCTGCGGCGCGTGCTGGCCGGGATCATCCAGACGCTGCCCGAAGCGCAGCGCGTCGCAGTGGAGATGGCCTTCTACAAGGGAATGAGCCAGCGCGAGATCTCCAACCAAACCGGGATCGCCCTGGGGACCATCAAGACGCGTCTGGAACTGGCGCTCAAAAAAATCTCCTTCAAGCTAAAGGAGTTGTCCTGCGATTCGCTTCCCTTCTCTGCAGCCGCCTAAACCGGTTTGCCTTTGCAACCCGAGGCAGGGTCGCAACGCCAAAGGGCGTTGCGCCCCTTTTGTTTTTGCACCGAATCCGCCCCTCACAAGCGCATTCCAGCGCGATGTTTCTTTGCCGGATGGGCGCGCGGTGCGCTCTGAATCTTCCGGTTGCGGTTGGTTAATTTTGTGCGTTGTTCCCCGAAATGAATGTGGCCCTTCAATCCTGTAGCGACACCTCCATCCCCCTGCCGCAAGGCAGCCTGCTGCCCCACCTTTCCGCCCGCCTCGCACCCCCGCTTACCCGACCCTCGGAGGGCGCCAGGCTGAGGCTCCTGCGCCAGCACGACAGGACCAGACCCTGGAACTCGGCGCGTGAACGGCGGGTGTGCATGCTGTGCGGGAGCGAGTTTGAGGGCGTGCAAATTCGGATCGGTGTGCGCGCGGGAAAGCCAGTGTTCGGCTGTCCTGAGCCGCTCTGCCGCGGAAGCCTTCCCCACTTTGCGGTGTCAGGCAACCCGCTGCTCGACGATGACGCCTGGTCCGACTGGATGCGTCCGCCCGGAGAACCTGCACCCGCGGCCCCGGAAGACGAAGCCTGCTTCTTCTGAAAGCCGCGCGTCTTGCCGGCTTCCAAACAGCCCCGCGGTACCGGAGGCGCGCGTGGCAACCGCGCAGGGGCCCCGGGTACGGACCGGCACGGCAAAGATCTACCGACGCCGCCGGGGGGTTAAATTCCGGCCTCGGCTCCGCCGTTCAACTCTGTGATCTCCCCCTGCAACCTGGTCGCCTCCTCCTCCAGCGCTGCAATCTCGATCTCGACCTTGCGCGCCTGTTCCCTTGCCGCCTTCTCGAGAAACCCGGGCAGCTTTTCGTTTAACCGGTACAGCTCGTAGGCGGGGTCTTCACGCAGCGTTTGTAGCGCAGAGAGCGTCGCCAAGATCATGCTCTCCAAAGCGTTCAGTAGTTTTTTCAGCCCCGTGAGCTCCTGTTCGCTCGCAAAGTTCAGCCGGCTGAGCCCCATTTTGGCCATGAACTCCTCTGGGTCCCGGACGATTTCCCGCAACCGGCCGATGTCGCCCTTGTCCCTCGCGTCGTTGATCTCCCGCGTCAGTTCCGCGTAGGCCTCCTGCTTGTCGGGCTCTGAAGCAAACCGGTCCGGGTGAAAAAGGCCCACCAGCTTTCTCCACAACCGCTTGAGCTCCTCCTCCTCTTCCTCGCTGAGCGTCTTGCGGTCCGCCATCGCGGAGGCGGTCTGCTCGTACTCGGTGTCGGTTTGCTCGGCCGCTGTCTCGCTCTCACTGACCACCCGCTCCGCCTCCTCCTCGCCGCCGGTCAGGAGCGCTTCCAGAAACTTGCGCCGGTAACGCACCACGAGCGTGAGCTTGTCCCGCTTTTGAAAATAGGGACGCAGGATCCCGAACAGGGTGCTCTGGGCGGTCTCGACCGCCCGCTTGTCAATCGTGTAGGCAGCTTCCAGTTCGGCCAGGCGCGCCTTGGCCTTTGCAACCCTGGCATTGAGCCGTTCCTCCTCCGGATCAAGCAAGAGCGACCCGTCGCCGGTCGCCCCAGCCGGACGGTTCCCCTCCCCGGGGGCGGTCTGAAACGCGGGCGCACCGGCTTCTCCGGACACGGGGCCCACGGCGGGAAGTGCGCCAAGCTGCTGCAAATACCAGGCGCCCATCGAGGCGCTCTGCTCGTTTGAGGAGGCGGCCAGCCACTCCAGCCATTTCGCAAGCCCCTCGTCCTGCTGGGCGTCCTGAAACAGACGCCCCTTGAACTTTCCAAACGTGATCCTCGAGGGAAACCAGGGCGCCAGCGTGAAATCCACCAGCTCCTGCCAGGTTTGCAGTTCCCGCGTTTCCATCAGAGGAACCAGCACGGTTTCAAGCAGGTCTCCCAATGTCTCCAGCTGGCCTAGAGCCGATTTTGGAGGGCGCTCGGGCAGCTGATAAAACTGGCGGAGCATCTCCAGCTTGCAGTTGGCGGCCGGCAGCGGATCCAGCAGCCTCTGGGCGAGGCCTGCCGCGCAAAAACCCCGCTCACCCGGCGGTAGAATCCCCAGTTGCTGCCAGTCGGCAAGCAACACCTCCCAGTGTTTGTCCAGCTCGTAGGAGACCCACGGAACCTGTCCCGCGTACAAGAGCAGGTCCCTGTAGACGGCGGCGGCGGGCAGACCGTCCCTCTCGAGGGTTTCGAGCGAGTGGGCAAAGAACGCCGAGGCTCCTGAAACCACCCCCTCCCGGGGCTTCAAAAGCTGGTGGAAGGCGTCGCCATCCCGGCTCCAGCCCAGCATCCGCTGCGCTGCGATTTCCACCGCATAAGGCGCGGAGGCGGGCCCGGCGGAATCAAGCCAAAACAGGATCCAAGGGGTCTCCTTCACTTTATTCGGTGCCCCAGCGTTTGCCGTTCTGCTCAATGACCTTCACATGCGCATCCACCTTGATCTCGCACGACGCCGCCAACTTGGCCACGTCAATTTGGGAGAGCCGGTTCCACCGGGCATCGAGCGAATGCAGGTTGGAGAGCTTTGAAACGTCCAGTTCGGTGAGCTGGTTGTTTCCGCAGTGGAGCTCCTGGAGGTCGGCCACGTTGGTCAGGTCCAGTTCCGTCAGCTGGCTTTCCCAGCACTTCAGTTCCTGAAGCCCGGGCACGTTGCTGAGCTCCAGCTCCGTGAGCTGGTTGTTGCCGCAGCGGAGCACCTGGAGGTGGGGCACGTTGCCCAGGTCGAGTTCCCTGAGCTGGTTGTTGGAACAGTAGAGCTTCTGCAGGTCGGGTACGTTGCCCAGGTCCAGCTCTTGAAGCTGGTTATCCGAGCAGTATACCTTTTGCAGCTCGGGCACGTTGCCCAAATCCAGCTTTGTGAGCCGGTTGTTGGAACAGTCGAGACCCCGCAACGCCCGGGCGTGGCCAAGGTCCAGCTCCGTGAGCTGGTTGTGGGAACAGTCGAGCCCCTGCAGCGCCGGCACATTGCTCAGATCCAGCTCCCTGAGCTGGTTGTTGCCGCAGTTGAGCCCCTGCAGCGCCGGCACGTTACTCAGATCCAGCTCTGTGAGCTGGTTGTTCCCGCATCGAAGCACCTGCAGCCCAGGCACGTTGCGCAGATCCAGCTCCCTGAGTTGGTTGTTCCCGCACCAGAGGCTCTGGAGTCCCGGCGTGCGGCTCACGTCCAACGCCCTCAGCCGGTTCTCGCAACCGAAGAACACCTGCAACGCGGGCACGTTGGAAAGGTCCAGCTCCGCCAGCTGGTTGCTCCCGCACCAGAGGCTCTGGAGCCCGGGGGTGCCGCTCAGGTCCAGCTCCGACAGCCGGTTGCTCCAGCACCGGAGCACCTGCAGCGCCGGCACGCCCCTCAGATCCAGCCTTGTGAGCCGGTTGTTCCCGCACCGGAGCACCTGCAACGCCGGGAGACCGCTCAGATCCAGCTCCGAGAGCCCCATTCCCTTGCACTCCAGAAACGAAAGCTCCCGGAGCCTCACCTTCAAAAACCCGCCGCCGGCATCAGGACCCTCGGCACCTCCGCGTCCGTCGGCGTAAAAAATGGCCAGTGCACGGATTTTAAGTCCCTCCACCCGGGTCTCAAACGAGGCGATTGGGAGCTTTTCCAAATCCCAGGCCAGACTCACGATCGACCCGTCGTCCACCCGGAAGCGGATCTCGTCCACCTCGACCGAGTCGTAAACCGTTTCCTGCAAATGTTTCACCAGGACCTCTGCCGAGATTCCCACAGCCTCCGCCCAGGCCTGAATCTGGCAGTGGTCCGGTTCGTTGAAGTCGATGCCAGCCACCGAGAAGAGGTTCCTGGCACGGTCCAGCCCCTTTTGGGACGCCAGCAGCAAAACCGCCCCGCTCATCCTCGCGAGCAAGGCCTTTGCAGGGTCCCCGGCGGTCAACAAAGTGGAGTCGGACCGCAGAACCAGGCTGTTTTCGTCATCGGCCATTACACAATCTGGCTAGCTGCCGTACTGCTTGTCCACCCAGTCCCGGTAGGCTCCGGAAGTCACCCCCTGTACCCATTCGGGGTTGGCCAGGTACCAATCGACCGTCTTGCGGATGCCGGTTTCAAAGGTCTCGGCCGGCAGCCAGCCCAGTTCCTTCTCCATCCGGGAGGCGTCGATGGCATAACGCCGGTCGTGTCCGGGCCGGTCTTTGACAAACTGCACCTGTTCCCAGTAGGAACCGCCGCCCGCCCGGGGGCTGACCGCGTCCAGAATGGCACACAGCGTCTGGACCACCTCAAGGTTGGTCTTCTCGTTGCGGCCGCCGATGTTGTAGGTGCGGCCGAGTTGCCCGGCTTCCAGCACCCGTCGGATGGCGGAACAGTGGTCCGTGACGTAGAGCCAGTCGCGCACATTGCGGCCGTCGCCGTACACAGGCAGCGGCTTGCCGCCCAGCGCGTTTAGAATCATAAGCGGCACCAGCTTTTCGGGAAAATGGTAGGGGCCGTAGTTGTTGGAACAGTTGGTGGTGAGCACCGGCAGCCCGTAGGTGTGGTGGTAGGCGCGCACCAGGTGGTCGCTGGCCGCCTTGGAGGCCGAATACGGACTGTTGGGCTGGTAAAGGTGCTCCTCTGTGAAGGCCGGGTCCTCGGCCCCCAGCGAGCCGTAGACTTCGTCAGTCGAAACGTGCAGGAACCGGAAATCCTCCTTGGGCCCCGCCTCCAGCCCCCCCCAGTAGGCGCGCACGGCCTCCAGCAGTTGCAGCGTCCCCACCACATTCGTCTGGATAAACTCCGCGGGGCCGTGAATCGAGCGGTCCACGTGGCTTTCGGCCGCAAAATTGACCACCGCCCGGATGCCGTGATCCCGCAGCAACCCCGCCACACGCGCCTGATCGGCGATGTCGCCGTGCGCGAAGGTAAAGCGCCCGTCTCCGCGGACGCTGGCAAGATTCTCAAGGTTTCCCGCGTAGGTCAGCTTGTCGAGCACGACCACCGGTTCCGTGCCGCACGCCAACCACTCCAAAACAAAGTTCGATCCGATAAAGCCGGCGCCGCCGGTGACAAGGATAGCCATATGATAAATTCGAAATGTGGGCTTCCATCGCGCCCCGCCTACAGTGCGTCGCGCAAAATACCGAAAATCTTGGTGTTGTCCAGAAACCCGGTGAGCCGCTCCGACCCGGGGCCGCGGCCGATCCCCAGCATGTCCTCGGCCGTGTTCAAAGCCGAAGGCTGCGCGACGGCGGCCGGCTCGTTTCTGGGGCCGGCGGTTCCGCCCTGCGGACCGTTCGGGCCGGTGGCCCAACTGAGGTAGGGGTAGCCAGCCGGATCCAGTCCCAGAAACTCCGCGCGCTTCTGCCGCCGCAAAGGATACCCACTCAGCGTCAGCCCCCCGGTCCCGTGCCTCCCCACGGCCAGCACCAACGCCTTGTCCCCGGCCTCCCGCAGCGCTGCCGCCACCGCCTCGTCCAACGCCAGCACCTCCCGCAGCGCCCGCTCCCCTTGGTTCGCCTCGCAGGCCGCCGTGAACAACGCCGCGTCCACCACCAGCACGTAGCCGCGCCGGTGCGACCGCAGCAGCTCAATCGCCCGCCGCGTCATGTCCGCCAGCGACGGTTGCTGGCTGCCGGACTCTATCTGGTTGGCAAACGCCAGGGGCCCGCTGCTGAAAAGCCCCACCACGCGGCCCGACTCCCCGCCCACAGCCGACTCCAATTCCGCCTTGCTGCCCACCACCTCCACCCCCTTC
Source organism: Chthoniobacteraceae bacterium (assembly GCA_044348365.1). Classification (GTDB taxonomy): domain Bacteria; phylum Verrucomicrobiota; class Verrucomicrobiia; order Chthoniobacterales; family Chthoniobacteraceae; genus Chth-196. The sequence goes on along the minus strand of JBIKSY010000021.1, from coordinate 14,316 downwards.
GCCTTCCAGTCCGCGATCAGGTTGCGGTCGTCCTTACGCCGCCCCCCCTCGCTCTCAGGCTGGAAATCGCCGCGCCCCCCGCCCAACACCACCTTGATCCACTCCCGTTCGTGCAGCTGCGTGGCAATCCCCTCGGCTTCCTGCGGCCGCGGCGTGTGTGCGTAAAACGCGGCGGCCGACGGCGCGCATACCTGCGCGTTGGTCACCAAACCCACCGCCCGGCCCTCCTTGTGCGCCCGTTCCAAAATGGTTTCCATCGCCTGACCGGTTCCCGTCGAGGAAACCGCCCGGTGCCGGCTGCGCCGTCCCGTCGCGAGGGCGGTCGCCGCCGAGGCGGTGTCCGGCACCGCAAAATCCTCGCTCTGGTTGCGCAGCAGCGCCGTGTGGGGAAACCGCTCCTCCATCTCGAGCCGGTATTCGGAACCGCCCGCGTACAACCGCGCGGCGGTCAGCGTGCGGGTCGAGAGGGCGTCGCTGACAAAAAGAATGATCTGACGGGGCTTCTGGACCACCCACATCCGCGCATACAAAACCCCCAAACCCGCAAACGCCAGAAGGCACAACAGAGCTATGATTTGATTGCGAAGTTTCATCAGGGGAAAACAAGGTGCATTGAAAACCAAACCCCCTAGGGAAGGCAATCAAGCTGCCTAGAGTCTATCAGGTTAAATCCCGCGAGCAAACCGGGATTCGGCAGGGCTCCGCCTTGCCGCAACCGCCCTTTTGCAGGCGTTGCCCCCGGCCCCACAGCTGCACCCAGACCGGCTTTCAGCCCGGGTCCGTCGCATCCGGGGGCGCGTCCGATTCCCATGTATGCTGGCAAAGGTTTTCTCGGCGGCGGTGCAGGGGGTGGACGGACTGGAGGTGGAGATCGAGGTCAACTCCGCCAGCGGTCTGATGGCCATCGTCATCGTGGGGCTTCCGGACACCGCCGTGCGCGAAAGCCGCGACCGGGTCACCACCGCAGTCTCCAACAGCCTGCTTCACTGGCCCAAGGGACGCACCACGATCAACCTCGCCCCCGCCGACGTCCGCAAAGAGGGGCCCTCCTTCGACCTGCCCATCGCGATCGGACTTGTCGGCGCCTGCGAGGACACCCCCCTCCCGGACCTCTCCCAGTACTGCATCGTCGGGGAACTCGCCCTCGACGGGGCGGTGCGCCCGGTCAAGGGTGCCCTGCCCATTGCAATGGCAGCCAGACGGCAGGGCCGGCGGGTGCTGCTGCTGCCGGCGGCAAACGCCCCGGAAGCCGCGCTCATCGAGGGGCTCACCGTTTACGGCATGCGCACCCTCGGCGAGACGGTCCAGTTTCTGCGGGGCGAAACCTCCCTGCAACCCGCCACCCACAACGCGCGGGAACTGCTTCAGAAAGCGGCCGAACAGGGACTGGGCGAAGATTTTTCCGACGTGCGCGGCCAGCTTCAGGCCAAGCGCGCCATCGAGGTGGCCGTCAGCGGCGGACACAACCTGCTCATGCTGGGCCCGCCGGGTTCCGGCAAGTCCATGCTCGCAAAACGGATCCCCTCCCTCATGCCGCCCATGCAGCTGGAAGAGGCCATTGAGACGACCAAAATCCACAGCACCTGCGGCCTGCTGCTCGGCCGGCAACCCGCCTTTGTGGCCACCCGCCCCTTCCGGGCCCCGCACCACAGCATCTCAGACGCTGGGTTGCTGGGAGGGTCGGCCAACCCGACCCCCGGCGAGGTCAGCCTTGCCCACAACGGCGTGCTGTTTTTGGACGAACTGCCGGAGTTCAAGCGGCCCACCCTCGAGGTGCTCCGCCAACCGCTCGAGGACGGTTGCGTCACCATTTCGCGGGCCGCGGGCAGCCTGACCTTCCCGGCGGAGTTTGTCCTGGTGGCCGCGCTCAATCCGTGTCCCTGCGGTTTTTACGGCGACCGCAAACGCCGGTGCCGTTGTTCGCTAGTACAGGTGCAGCGCTACCGCCAGCGGATCTCCGGCCCGCTGCTGGACCGGATTGACCTGCATCTGGAGGTGCCCGCCGTCAGTTATAACGAGATGTCGCGCGCCGAACCTGGGGAAAGCTCTGCGAGCATCCGTATGCGCGTGCTCAAGGCGCGCGCCCTTCAGACGGCGCGCCTCGGGGGGGCCGGGCGCTGCAACGGCAGGATGCGCCCACGGGAAATCCGCCAGCACTGCACCCTGGGCAGCCACAGCGCGGCCCTGTTGCAGTCGGCGGTGCAAAGCCTAAACTTGAGCGCCCGCGCCTACGACCGCATCCTGAAGGTTGCGCGCACTATCGCCGATCTGGAGGAAGCCGGCCAAATCGAGGCGCCGCACCTTCAGGAGGCCATCAGTTACCGCTCCCTCGACCGCGAGATCTGGAAGTAATGCGGCGGACCAACGCCTCCCGGGGAGGTGGCGGTTTGGCTTTTGGTGGCCGGGGCTACGCGGGTCCCGAAGGAAGGGTCTCTGCAAAGAACGGCCCGTTTGCATCCAGCAATGCCCTTGCTCATTTTGAGCGTTCCGGCAAGTGATGTGCCTATGCATCAATGGTCTTTCACCCTGCACGGACCGGGCGGAATTTTGGGCACCTTGGAGTCCGGCGAAACCCAGTTCGTTCTGGGGACGGAACAGGCCGCCGATGTGTGGACCATTGCGGGCGAGGGCGTCGCGGTGAGGCATGCGCTGGTGCGGGTGGCTGCGGGCCGGATCGAGGTTGAGGACCTCGCGGGAGGGACACTGGTGAACGGGCATCCCATCACGGGGCTTCTCGAGGCGGAGTATCCGGCGTCCGTGCAGGTGGGCGAATTGACGCTGGTGGTGGAGCAAAAGGGCGAGGCCCCTTCGCAGGCGGCAACCCCTGTGCAAAACCCCCGGCAGGAAGGCGCCCCTTTGGGCGATCTAGAGGTCACCGTCGTGACGCCACGGGCAGCAGCACCAGTGATCGCGCAGAAGACGGTTGAGCTGAACGAGGCCGAGGCCTTGTGCAAATACACCCTTGTGAGTGAGATCGCCCGGGGCGGGATGGGGCAGATCTATTTCGGCGAGGATCCACAACTTGAGCGGCAGGTGGCGGTGAAGGTGAGCAGCATCAGCGAAGGCGGCGAAGACCCGCGCTTCACGAAAGAGGCGAAGGTACTCGCTCTGCTGGCACATCCGAACATCGTGCCGATCCACGCCACCGGAGTGGACGCCCAGGGGCGGCCGTTCTACTCGATGAAGTTGGTGAAGGGACGCTCGCTTCAGGCGGTACTCAACGCCCTCAAAGACGGCCTCGCGGCCGCGACGACGGAGTACACGCAGGCCGCACTTTTGACGATTTTCCGGAAGGTGTGTGACGCCATGGCCTTCGCCCACGCCAAGGGGATCCTGCACCGGGATCTTAAACCGGAGAACATCATGGTCGCCGAGTACGGCGAAGTGCTGGTGATGGACTGGGGCTTGGCGAAGATTCTGGGCGAACGGGATGCCGCAGGTGCAGTCAAAGCGGCGGCCACGGACACCGGCGACTACGGGATGACGTTGGAAGGCGAGGTTATGGGGACGCCCCAGTACATGTCACCGGAGCAGGCCGAGGGAATGGTGGCAGAACTGGATACCCGCAGCGACATCTACAGTCTGGGTGGCATCCTGTATGCGATTTTGACGCTGCGTCCGCCGGTGGATGGTTCGACACTGGCCGAGGTGTTGGGCAACGTGAAGAGCGGTGTACTCAGCCCGATGGGGACTGCGACGCGTTTGGCCAAGGGCATCGGCGGACGGCCCGAGCCGATGACGGTGGCGGTACCCCCCGCGTTGCAGGCGGTCACGCTCAAGGCGATGGCAACGGACCGGGACAAACGCTACTCGAGTGTGGAGGGATTTGCTCGGGACATCGAGGCGTACCAGAACGGCTTTGCGACCAGCGCGGAGGCTGCGGGCGCGTGGAGGCGGGTCAAACTGTGGGTGGGACGCAACAAGGTGCTGGCGGGGGCGGCCATCGTGTTAGGGGTTGTGGTGAGTGCATTCACTGCGAGGGTCGTCCAGAAGGGGCGCGAGGCAAGCGAGGCGCTAAGAAGTTTGGCAGATACGGCTCCCACGTTCGCCCTCCGGGCTCAGGACGCCCTGCACTCGGGCGGCTATGAAGACGCATTAAAGGCGGTGTCGTTCGCCATCAACCTTCATCCTGACGTTGCGGAATACCATGTCCTTCGCGGGAATATCTTGCAGCTCTTGGTCCGCTGGCCTGAGGCGGTCGCGGAATACCGATTGGCCGGGGACGATGAAACGGCGCAGAAAAACCTGAAGCTCACAGAAGCGCTTATCGCAAAGTCCAAGCTGGAAGGGGAACAAAAGGCCAAGGCCGCCTTGTTTGAGGCGCTGGGCGAGCAAGGCCGCCAGTCCGAGGCGATGGGGTTTGCAAGGGATCTGGATGATTTTTGGAAAGGCAGAAAGGGAGATCCCTCCGCTCTTGCCGAACTGGTTCAGAGTTTGGAAGCCAAGCTGCTGCCCTTGCCAGGGACCGATGCCTTAATGTGCAAAACCGAGTTCACGGTAGGTGAGTGGAAGCTCTACGACAAAGCAACCAATCAGGCTACTTACGTGCAACCCGGCAGCTGGAAGAAGACCGGGGTGGAGTTTGTGCAGGAAGACAATCATCCCGTGGTTTATTGCAGTTGGACGCAGGTTTGCGCTGTTGCAGACTTTTTAAGTTTACAGACGGGCAAGCAATGGCGGGTACCCACGAGTAAAGAGTGGAATGCCGCCGTGGGACCTTCCAAGTATCCGTGGGGGCAATATTACCCACCCAACTGGGACGACGGAAATTACGCAGCAGGCGCGGGAACGGGAGAGGATCCGGAGAGGAAAGGATTCGATGGCATCTACGGCACAGCCCCAGTGGCATCATTTAGGCCTAATATTTTGGGGTTTTTCGATCTAGGAGGCAATGCCGCGGAATGGACCGCAGATTTGGGGCCTGATAAAAAAGGACCCCGCTTTGTGCGTGGTGGTTCGTGGATCAACTACAACTTCGGATGCACATCCGCCTTTAAAGAAACCACCCCTGTGAACTTCTCAAGCAACGCCGTCGGGTTTCGTCTGGTTCGGGTGCAAAAGTAAACAAAGCGTGAAGAGGACGCCAGCCGTTTTGCGGGCGGCGTGGCGCGTGTTGCCCTTGGCCATGTTTTTTGTTGCCGCCTGAGGAGCTCAGGGGACGAGCGACGGCAACCGACTGCGTGTTGTTTTACGCTCCGAGACCGGCGCTTGCCCAAAGCCTGCCGCACATGGCGAGCACGTAAATCACCACAGAACTCTGGCTGCAGAGGGCTGTGCGTGTACATCGGGAAGCGGACGGATCGGGTAAAACAGCACACGCGAAGAAACTGTCACGGTCTCCGTTCTCGGGGGAGATGCTGTTCGCTGGGCGCATCCCTTCGAGGGTTGTTTCACAAGCCTGCTTGCTCGTTCAATTCTACAACAGCCCGTGAAAAAGCATGCTGCAACAAGCGCATTCAGCTCCAATGGCGCACCCTCCCGAGCCCGCCTCCGTGTCATTTGCTTTTGCGTCAACAGCCTAATCATTACTGTCCGTTGGTGATTGTCCTTAGGCAAGCATCCCGCATCCCATGCCCCCCACCGTATGAACTCCTCCCGCCGCCGGTTTTTGGGTCATGCAGGCACCCTCATCGCCCTGCCCTTTTTTGAATCGCTCACCCCCCGGGCCGCCTGCAACGCCCCCGCGCAGCCCCAATCTCCGGCCGGTGCCGCCCGCAATCTGGTGTGTGTGGGCGCGTACCTTGGCTTTCACACCCCGGCGCTGTATCCCTCAGCAACCGGCGCCGGATACACCGCCACCCCCTCCCTCGAACCTCTCGACGAACTGCGTTCTGAGTTCACTCTTTTTTCCGGGCTCGACCACCGCGCAGGCGGCGGCCACGGAAACTGGCCGAACTTTTTGTGCGGGAAAAAAATCGGGGACGTCTCCCTCGACCAGCGCGTCGCCTCGCGCCTGGCAAATCCCGCCCGCTTCTCCTCCCTCGCCCTCAGTGCGGGCTCGGGTGCGCCGAACATGAGTTTCCTCCGAGGCAGCGTCGCCATCCCGGCCATCGAGCGCCCAAGCGTGCTCTACCGCAAACTCTTTGCTTCAGAGTCAGACCGGCAACGCACGGACTACCTGCTGCGCTCCGGGCGCAGTTCCCTGGATTTCGTACTCGAGGACGCCAAGAGCCTCGGCAGCGCACTCAACGCCCCCGACCGTGCCAAGCTCGAGGAATACTTCACCTCCATCCGCGAGGTGGAATCCCGCGTCGGGCGGCAGATCGCGAGGAGTCAGGACCCGGTTCCCTCGGTAACCTACAAGCTGCCCGCGGCGGATCCGGTCGCGCCCAATCTCATGATTGAATGCGAGTCTGTCATGTTCGACCTGATGGCCCTTGCCCTCCAGTCCAATTCGGCGCGCGTCCTTTCGCTTGTGCTGCCGGGCGGCGGCCAAGTCTTCACTCTGGAGGGCAAGATGCTCAAAAATGGCTACCACGCCCTTTCGCATCACGGCAACGATCCGGAGAAAATCGCCGAGCTCATCCAGATCGACCGGGAAAACATGCGCTGCCTCGCCAGCTTCCTCAAAAAGCTCAAGTCCTTCCCCGACCGGGACGGCAAGACCCTCCTGGACAACACCCTGGTGCTATTCGGGACCGGCATGGGCGACGCAAGCCGCCACTCCAACGACGATTTGCCCACCCTCCTCGCCGGCGGCGGCTTCAAGCACGGCCGCCACCTGGCCTTCAGCCGCAACGCGCCGGAACAGGACCAGCGCCTGCTCGGCGACCTCTTCATCTCCATGGAACGCCGCCTCGGACTGGAGACCAGCTCCTTTTCCAACGCTTCTAAAAGTCTGGACGACACCCTGCTCTAGAAGGCTTTCAGGGTTCCTCCGCTCCCCCCTCCACGAGGCCGGACCACCCGCACAGCTTCCGCAATCATGCGCCTCTTCCCCACCCTGCCCCACCTCTGCGCACTCCTCGCCGGCGTCTGCCTCCCCCAAGTCCCTCTCCCCGCCTTCAGCGCCCCGGAGCCCCTTCCCGCGCATGTCCGCGCCTTTCTGGACTCCCATTGCGCAGACTGCCACGACTCCTCAGACCCCAAAGGCAAAGTCAACCTTGAGATCTCGGCGTTGGATCTCGCCCTCAAGACGGACGCCGAACTGCTTGCGCATGTGCACCGAGCCCTCTCCAAGGGAGAGATGCCGCCAAAGAAAAAGCCGCGCCCGCTGGCCGCGCAGCAGGCCGCCGTCCTGACCTGGATCGACCAAGCACTCACCCACCGCACTCCCCCGCACGCCACCAGCCTCCGGCGCCTCAACCGCGCCGAGTACGCCAAAACCATCACCCAGACCTTTGCCTTCCCCTTCCGCATCCCGACCGGATTTCCCGAGGACTCCCGCTCCCACGGATTCGACAATATCGCTGAATCCCTGAGCCTTTCCCCGCCCCTGCTCGAGGCCTACGCGGAGACCGCCACCGAGCTCGCCGACCAGCTCTTTCCCCCCCCGCCCGAGCCAACTCCTCCCTCCCAAAAATTCATCCTCCCCGCCGCCGAACTCTCCAGCGCGGACGGCTACGGCCCCTCCAGCCTCGTTGTGGACGGCAAAATGCGCCTCGTCTTCCGCAACTACTTTTCAACCACCAGCAAGTTCGGGGCACAGGCCTCTGGAAAATACCGGGTCCGCTTCCGCGCGAGCGCCGTCCACGCCGTCCCCGGTCAGCAGGTCGTTCTCACCGCTGGGGGAAAGGACTTTCCGCTTCCACCCGAGGGCATTGCCGAACACGAGTTGACCGTCACGCTGCACCCGGGTGAAGGCGTGGGATTTCAGTTTAAGACCGCCGCCTTTGGCAGGATCGACGCCAACTTCCCCTACAAGGAGGTGAGGGAGGACCTGCTCAAACACTTTGCGCTCCAGCCACGCCATGTCGCCGCATGGCTGTCCCTTCATGAAGCGGCGCCCGACTCGCCCGCAGGCACGCTCCGGCTCAAGCCCTTCCTCTCCAAGTCCTACGAACTGCGCAAAAAAACCATTCAACGCGCCTTTGAAGAAGAGTTCGCGCGGCCGGACCTCGACCTTTCAAGCGCCACACCGGAGGCCACGCGCCATCTGATCGACGCCATGCTCGTCGACAAAAACCCCAATGGAGTCGGAGGGACCGAAATGCACTTTTATGTGATTCCCCTCGTTTGGAAGCTTTATGCCGAGGGTCCTGCCGTGGACATCCTTTCGCTCGAAATCGAGGGTCCCATCGAACCGGTGGAACACTTCAGGTTTGCGCGGGCGCGCACCCATCAAACCAACCTGCTGGGCACCACCACCGCGCGCATGACCACCCCGGAGGCCGTAGAAGCCGCCCTGGGCCGGATGCTCGGAAAGCTTTTCCGCCGCCCGCCCTCGGCCTCCGAACTTGCGCGCTACCGGACCCTGCTGGAGGGACACCGCAACGAAAACCACTCCCTCGAGGAAGCCTTCCATCTCGCCCTCCGCACCGCCCTGATTTCCCCGCAGTTCCTCTACCGCGGCAGCGCTGGTGAGGAGGCGCTTTCCCCCCACCAACTTGCCTCACGGCTCAGCTATTTTCTGACACTCGGCCCCCCGGACGAGAAACTCCTGCTTGCCGCCGCAGACGGTTCGCTCCCGCAGCCTGAAACACTCCGCGCCCAAACCAAAAGGCTTCTTTCTGAGAAAGCCGCCCAGGAATTTATTGAAAACTTTGTAGGGCAGTGGCTGGGCACCCGGACCATCCCGGAAATCATGCCCGACGCTTCGCTGGGTCGTTTTGGAGGCGACCACCAGCGTTCCCTGATCAAGGAGCCCGAACAGCTTTTCGCGGAGATCCTGCGGGAAAACGGCCCCCTGAGTGACTTCATCGACCCTGGCTTTACACACACCCACAACAGCGTGGGCCGCCAGATGTACGGGCTCGACCTGCCGCCACCCAACTCCAAGCAACCCTTCGCCCTCACCCGGGTGACCTTTCCCAAGGGGGAACGCAACGGGGGACTGCTGGGCATGGCGGGCGTCATGATGGCCACCGCAAACGGCGTGGACACCCAGCCGGTTTTGCGCGGCAAATGGTTTTTGGAGAACATCCTCGGCGAAGCGCCTCCCCCGCCGCCCGAGTCCGTGCCCGCACTCACCCCGGACACGCGCGGCACCAAAACCATCCGCGACCTCATGCGCGCCCACACCAGCGAGGAAAGCTGCACCCGGTGCCACAGTAAATTGGACCCCTACGGCTTTGTTTTTGAGTCCTTTGACGCTATCGGCCAAAAGCGCGACCGCTATCCGGCCAGCGGCAAAAAGAAGGAGGAATGGGCGCCGGTCGACACCAGCGCCACCCTGCCGGATGGGACACTCCTGCAGAATTCAGCGGACCTCAAAAGGCACCTGCTTGCCGACTTGCGCCCCTTTGCGCGCTGCCTTGCCGAAAAGCTCTTTCTCTACGGTGCCGGGAGACTGCCCAGCTATGCGGAGCGTAAGGCCCTCGAGACGCTCGCCGATGAAAACCTTCGCCCGCAACGCGGCCTGCACGACCTGCTCCTCGACATCGTGTCACACGAGGGCTTCCGCTCCCGCTGAACCCGGAGTTCCGCCCGTGCCCGCCCAAAGAGCCGCCCGGCCGTTTGGAGGCGGCACCACAGCCTGGCGCCGCGCGCAACGCTGTATGGTTGCAGAGGGGGGCGCGGGCAGCCATCGCACATCCCTCACTGCCAGCCGGCCCTTGCCGAGATCCGGACCCATCCCCCAAAGGCGCTCGCATGAAAACCACCGCCCGGAGCGCGATTGCACCCGGTCGGAAGCTCTGCGAGCATCCGCACGCGCGTGCCCAAGGCGCGCGCCCTCCAGACGGCGCGCCTCGGTGGGGCCGGGCGCTGCAACGGCCGGATGCGCCCACGCGAAATCCGGCAGCACTGCGCCCTGGGCAGCCACAGTGCGGCCCTGTTGCAGTCGGCGGTGCAGAGCCTCAATTTGAGCGCCCGCGCCTATGACCGCATCCTCAAGGTTGCGCGCACCATCGCCGATCTGGAGGAGGCCGCTCAAATTGAGGCGCCGCACCTTCAGGAGGCCATCAGCTACCGCTCCCTCGACCGCGAGATCTGGAAGTAATGCGGCAGGTGGGGCCGGAAAACAGGCTCGCTTGCGGGACGCCCCTTGGCTTTGCTAGGGGCACCCCGTTTGAGGCCGCCCGGTTGCTTCCGGAAACACCCCCCATGCTTGAGTGCCCGCCCCACCAAACGGCCCGTCGGCAAGCCCTGCCTTTGCTGCGGCGCATCCTCTCGGTCTTTTGTTATGGCGTGCGGGTGTGCGCGGCCGTCACCGTTGCATGTGTTTTTCAGCGCCCCGCGGTTGCCGGGACGGAGCCAGTTGAGGCCACAGTTCAGAGCCTGCGTTTAGATGGCCGGGAATCCAAGGTTGGGGGGCGCTGGTGACAGGCTTTTCGTACGGAAAGTCCGCTGACGCGGGAGTGGTCCTGGGTGATCGGTTACCACATAAGAATGGGGCAGCTGTTAGAGGAAGAGGGGGCGGTTGAGGCGTGTTATCACTGCGTGACGCGGGTCGTCGAAAGGCGCTTTCCACCGGGGACCGGGAGGAAGAAAGTACGGATTCTGCTGAAGAACCAAAGCGATTTCATCTTGAAGCCATCGGGGTCACTTCCTGAGCCTAGCGAGGTATTTGGCCGGATTCGCGTCGAACTTCTTCACGCAGGGCTTACAGCAGAATTTGATCTCCTGGCCTTCATGGGATTTAACGACGATCTTGCCCATGCTGCCGAGCGTGTTGCCACTCACGATGCAGGTATTGAGCGGGTAAGGCTTGTCAGCGGCAAAGCCGGTGGCGGCGAGGGCAGAAAGCGCGGTGAGGACGGTGGTGAGCAGTGTTTTCATGGTGTAGTGTGAGTTAGGGGGCGTTGTTTAGGGGGGCGTTGTTTGAAGGCCATGGGCCATCAAAATCGGAGCAGCACGCCGGCACCGAGGCCGTAGTCGCTGTGGCAGGAAAGGGTGAGCGAAGTGGATCGTGTGAGTGTGTAATCTGCGCCAGCGGTCCATTCCCACTGCGCTCCGGTGTCGTAAAAAACCTCTCCCCACACGCCGAGGCGGGGGGAAAGCTGGAAGCGCTTTGCGACCGTGAACCGCGCATCTCCTTCGGTGTCGAGGCTGACATTCGCCCACACCATCAGCGGCAGCCGGTAGTTGAAGCCGATGAGGCCACGATTTTTCGCATCGTCAGTGTTGGTGAGCCGAAAGCCTGCGAAGGCCTGAAAGTTCAGGTTGAAATAGCGTTGGTAGAGAAGGTCGATCTCATACTGAGGCTCGTCCACGCGTTGCCTGCCGACTTCCCACGCGAACATTAGGTCGTTCTTTGGATTCATCCACGTGACCAGTCCCTCGCTCATGTGCGACTGGATCGAAGCCGAACCCCAGAGATAGGACATGTCATGCGAGTGCTCTCCGAGACCAGTTGCATGCCATAGGCTGTGTTTTGTTGCCGAGGCGGGAGCTTCAGCCGACACAGCATTGTTTGCATAACCCTGAGCATGACCGTTTTCCTCATAGCGGAACACCCGGGCCATGCCGCTCATCATGTGATAAAGAATGTGGCAGTGGAACATCCAGTCCTTCTCCTCGTTCGCCTCGAACTCGACGACGCGCCGGCTCATCGGCGGCACATCAACGGTGTGTTTCAGCGGTGAAAGGCGGCCGTTGCCCATCAGCAGACGGAAAAAGTGACCATGCAGGTGAATCGGGTGATGCATCATCGAGTCATTGACCAGCTCCAGCTCGATGATCTCGCCCTTCTTGATCATCACATAGGGCTCCTGCGCGATGGTCCTGCCATCAAAACTCCAGATGTAGCGATTCATGTCGCCGGTGAGATGCATCGTGATCTTCCTGCGCGGCAGCTTCGCGGGCAACGTTGTGTCGTGCGTCGCCTTTAACAGACGGTAGGGCGATCCCGGCCGTGGCAGGTTTAGAGAGGCGCTTGGTTCGTCCTCCTGCTCCTCCAGCGCGAGGTTCAGCATCTCATCCATCCGATAGAGATTCGGCCGGGGCGGGTCTTGGGCCGGTTTCAGGGTGCCGTTGCCAAAAAAGGCCGATGCATGGCCGCTGCCGTCCTGAGAGGTGAATCGCAACTCGTATTGACCGGACTCCGGCACCGTGACGACGACGTCATAGGTCTCCGCGATGGCCTGGAGGAACCGATTCACCTTCACCGGCTGCACCGGCGGGCCATCGGCCGCCACGATGGTCATAGGCCCGGCGGATGAATGCAGATAAAAGTAAGTCGCCGCGCTGGCATTGATGATCCGCAGCCTCAGCCGCTCGCCAGGCAGGCCCTCAAGCTGAATCCGACGCTGTCCGTTGACCAGAAAGGCGTGATAACCCACATCCGAGATGTCCATTGGCATGATGCGGTCCCACTCGCGCCGGAAGTAGTCCTTCAGGTTTCCACGCTGCCAGGCGCCAAGGATGGTCTGCGAGTTCCGCCGCATCAGGCCGAAGTAATCCGTGCCTCGCATCAGCATGCGCATGGCTTCGTGTGGATTGAAGTTCGTCCAGTCGGAGAGCACCAGCACCTGTTCGCGGTCCGTCTTTACCGCCTCACCACCACGCGGGGTGATGACGATGCTGCCATACACGCCGTTCTGCTCCTGCAGATGCGTGTGCGAGTGATACCAGTAGGTGCCGCCATGCCGCAGTTCGAATTCAAACGTGTGCGACTTGCCGGCCAGGATCGGCGGCGTGTTCACATGCGGCACGCCATCCTGCTCGTTCGGCAGCAGCAGCCCATGCCAGTGCGTAGAGGTCTCCACGTCGAGGTGATTGTGCACACGAATGCGTGCCCACTCGCCTTCACGAAAGCGCAGCGTTGGACCAGGGATGCCATCATTAATGGTGAATCCGCGCACCGCCTTGCCCGCCGGGCGCACGGTTTGCTCGCGGATGTGCAGGTCATACTCAACCACGCGCACACCGATCGGAATGCGTGATGTTTTGCAGTCGTCACAGGCCATTACGGCCATTGCAGGCCCAAAGAGGGCGAGCAGCAGAAGTCGTTTCATGAAATAGAGCGGCTGAAGGTTTGATAAACCACGCCCATGCACGCGATGAACCCTGTTGGGCCGCGACATGCGGGTGCAAAGCGTCCGTAAAGGACAGCGCCTCAATTCAGAAACGAACAAAACAGCACGGTGAGCCGCACCCTAGGAAGATGGGGCCCCCGTCGAACCAAAGTGGCTGGCCTCCCCTCCTTGCCCCTCATTTCAGCGATCAGCCGAAGCACCCTGTCATCTGCTGCAAGTACAGCGGTGGTCTGCTCCGATTTCCGCATCGCACCTGGCAAAGCAGGCATCTCCGAACCCGGCGCCTCGCATCCGAGGTTGCATTCACACGCGTCCAGCCCTTCATCGCCAAGAGCTGCACAGCAAAACCGCTCACAAACCGCACCTCCCCCACTCGTCAACGGCCACAACGCCTGAGCAGGCAATGCCTGCAACAGTACGGTCAGGATCAGGAGGAGGGTTCGCAGCGGGTTCATGCTTGGTTTGGGATACGCAGACGCATCCGGCTCTTCAAAGTGACGCCCAAAATGAGAAACGAATATTGGTGGAAGTCGCTTTTAGCTCCACTCCGCGGTCCGCGCTCGGGCTCTTTCTCAGCGTAAGCCAAAAATGGCCGTTAGTCGCTCAACAACTGCGAACGAGACACGGAGGGGGGCCCACTCGTATCGACGCGTGGCAATCGGCAGAAGAAAACTACTGGCGCTGGCATGTAGCACAGTGGCGGTATTTTGAACCTTGGCCCGTACCCCAGAAAAAAAAAGCCAACCCCCACCAGCGCCTCCATCCGCCGCTGTCCGGATGATGTGGATAGGATGGCCACTCTCGCGCCGAGTTGTTCTGCCGCTTTGAGGCGTATCAAATCAAGCCGCCGGCCTAACCCGCTGCCCCGTGCCGATGGGTGAACCACAAGCCGATTGAGCGAGGCAATTGGCGTCCCGAGCGGCGAGGAGAGAACGCCTGCGTAGCTCTCCGAATCCGGCACTGCAGCCAGCTCTTGGTGCAGGCTGAGCCGTGCTGCTGCCACCGGCAGGCCGTCTCGACACACCACCCAATGCCGCGCTATCCGGTCAAATTCATCAATCCACACCGACTGCTCCGCAGCACGCGCAGTCTCGGTTGCCCACGCCTCGATCCGCAGCCGCCCAACCTTCGCAAGCAGTTCCTCATCGAGGTGAGAAAATTCGTACACTTTCATCCTCGGCTCAGTGCAGCAGCAGCGCAAACGAACCCGTGAGTAGCAGCGCGTGGAGCCACAGCGCCA
>JBIKSY010000395.1:0-2906 GCA_044348365.1 Chthoniobacteraceae bacterium | reverse complement strand
CTGTATGCCTTCGCCTCGGCGGCAACTGCTCCGTCTGGTTCGCTCGCTGCGCCCACTCCTTCCGGCCCAGGGATCCCGCCCAGGCCTCCCAAGGGAACGCGCTGGGGCGGACGGGCGAAAGGCACACCGAACAAGGTGAACCAGTCCATCTGGGAGGCGATCCAGGTGGCGTTTGAGCAGGTGGGCGGCGTGGAGTACCTGGTGCGGTTGGCGCAGGAGGATCCGAAGACGTTCGCGCCGCTGCTGATTAAGACAATGCTGCAGGAGTCGAGGGTGCCGCAGGAGGGCGGACTGAACATCGTAATAGACCTGACGTAGCCTCTTGGGGGCCCCGAACGGGCCTGTTTCCAGGGGGGAAATGTGGCACTCAGCGGGGGAGCTCACCCTCCGGAAATGCGCTGGAACGGAGAGAGATTACAGGGGACGTTGTCACGTTGCGTGTCACGTTTGGCCTGTTTTGGAGGCTCCGAACCTGCGCAAGTGTCTGTCAGAGAAAAAGTGGAGCGGGTGAAGGGAATCGAACCCTCGTATGCAGCTTGGGAAGATTGGGCGGAGTGTTTATTTTGAGCGGTTTATCAAAATCGGCCACATTTTCGGCCACGTCATTTTGTCCTTATTTAGTCTGATCTCCATACACTTACAGCTTTCGTGTCCGCAGCTTTCGTGGCATTAAAAGCTGAGTGCTAGGTCATGCCTCGAGGTCTTTCTGGCGGGGGAAAATCTAAAACTCTGGGAGATTCGGGGCCAAAATGAGGCGTCAGCGGATCAGGCGCGGCTTCGGAGTGCCTGCTGTGGATTCGCTCTCACTTGGTCCCGCCTGACAATATAGTCACAGAGCGGTTGTTTTTGTCCGATTGACGAATCAATCGTCCGATTGTAAGGAATTCCCATGCTCGAACGCCAGTTGCAACCCACGCTTCACCGCTTTGCCAAGGCGTTTCCCGTGGTGGCGATCACCGGTTCCCGGCAGTCGGGCAAAACCACCCTGGCACGGCGTTTTTTCTCAGACTTGAAATACGTCAGCCTCGAAGACCCGTCGGAATTCGCCTTTGCCCAGGAGGACCCCAAAGGGTTTCTGGCACGCTTTGCCAAAGGCGCCGTTTTTGACGAGGCCCAGCGCTGGCCCGCTCTCTTTTCATATCTGCAGGGAATGGTCGACGAGGACCGTACTCCCGGGCGTTTCGTGCTCACGGGGTCGCAACAGTTCGGTTTGCTGGCGGGAATCACCCAGTCTCTCGCGGGCCGCGTGGGAATGACTCGCCTGTTGCCGCTCTCGCTCGCCGAGATTCCTGCGGAGCGTTTGGGGAGCCCGGATGAAATGCTGCTCCGGGGCGGCTATCCCGTCCTGTATGCGGGTTCCGTGGATTCGAGTGACTGGCTGGCGAGTTATGTCGCCACCTACGTGGAGCGGGATGTCCGGCAGGTCTTGGAGGTGCGGGATTTGATGGTGTTCCAGAGATTTCTCAGGCTTTGCGCGGCGCGGACTGGGCAACTTCTGAACTTGAACGCCCTGGCGGGCGAGGCGGGTATTTCCCACAGTACGGCCCGGGCATGGATGTCGGTCTTGGAGTCGAGCGACATCGTTTACTTACTCCCCCCCTACCACAGAAATTTTGGCAAGCGGTTGGTCAAGACGCCCAAACTTTATTTTCTGGATGTGGGTCTTGCCTGCTGGCTCCTGGGCATCCGCTCGCCCGATCTCCTGTCCGTGCATCCGAGCCGGGGGGCGTTGTTTGAAACGCTGGTGGTGAGCGAATTTCTCAAACAGCGGTTCAATCTCGGAAGACCGGCGGATCTCTATTTCTGGCGGGACAACAGCGGACTCGAAGCGGATCTGCTGTTTGAGCGGGATGGGCGTTTGCAGATGGTGGAAATCAAGTCCGGCCAAACCGTGACGACCGACTATGTCCGCGCCGCTCAAAAAACGACCCGGTTTGCGTCCGAGGAGGCCTTGATGCCCTGGCTTATCCACGGTGGTGAGGACGCCTACGAACGCAACGGGGTGCGTGTGCTGGGGTGGACATCCTTTTTCAAAGAGAGCCTCTGCTGAGAATGCGGGACCAGCGCAGGAGACGAATGGATTCAGGGACTTCCGCGTGGTATGGTAGTGAGATGACTCCGGCAGACATTCGGCTGATGACCGTTCCCGATAAAATCCGGCTCATGGAGGCACTGTGGAGGGACCTCTCGGAAGGCGATGCATTGGTGGACTCTCCGGACTGGCACGCGGCAGTGCTCGCGGATCGGGTGTCCCGGCTCGAGTCAGGTCAGGACAAATTCATTGACTGGGATGTTGCGAAAAAACTCCTCCGTGAAGAATGCGAACAGACAATCCAAGCCGCAGCACGGCAGCCCGGATCCACCCGGGACGAGATGACGCGCCTCTGAAAGAAAAAGGCCGTTTCCTTTCAATCTGCCAAGCCTCGAGGCCCCGCCGGTCATTTTCTGCCCGCCGCCTCCGCCGGAGAACCGGCGCCTGCCTCATAAACGAGAACGCTTTCCTCCTGAATGTTCCTTTTCAGTGAGGGGCAGGTTACGCTGCCGGGGGTGAGAAGATCTACCTTTGTTCCCAAGGCGTCCTGAAGCTCGTGGAGCAACTCGAAATAGTGGGAGGCATATTTGCCCGGAGGCATGTCTTCGAACTCAACGAACAAATCCAGGTCGCTTCCCGGTTTCGCTTCCGCCCGCGGCATAGAGCCAAAGACCCGCAGGCTCCGCACTGGATGGCGTCTGCATAGTCCGGACAAGACCTCTTTGAGCTCCGTCAGCGACATGAGGAGTACCCTGCTTCAAGGGCGGGCTACCAAGAAGCCGAAACTGGTCGGCACTGCTCCATCCGGCGCACTCGGGTAGGTCTTGAATGGCCCCGAATCGATCGCAAAATGGCATTCCTGCCGCCATTTTGG
>JBIKSY010000020.1:0-29997 GCA_044348365.1 Chthoniobacteraceae bacterium | reverse complement strand
TGGCCGCCACAGAAAGGGTCAGCGAGTTCACCGTTGCGCCGCTTGCCGGAGCGGTGCCGCTGCCCGAAATCGCCAGGTTGCTCGCGGGGGAGGACGCGGCAAAGCTGGTGGTGAGCATCGAAGCGGACAGCATGCGGAAGCCGGCCACCGGGTCGTAGGTGGCAAAGCCGAGGGACAGGCCAGAGGCGCCGACGTAGCTGTCGGCTCCGGCGGCCAGCGCCCAGCCGCCGAGAATGCCGTTGGTGAGCTGTGGGACAAAGGGGGCGGCAAACTTGAAGTTCGGGTTGTCCCCCGGCGAACCTGCGCCGCCGTTCACGGTGGAGCCGCCGGCGGCCACCGTGAGGGTCGCTCCGGGCGCCCGGCTGGCGAGGCCCGCGAGGGTGAGGGTGGCGGTGCCCATGCCGTTGGCAGTCTGGCCGCCGGTGCTGGCGCTGCCGCCGATCTGGATGCGCAGAAGGCTCGCGCCACCGGCGAGCGTCAGCGAACCGATGGTTGCCAGGCTGTCGGTGCCGGAACGGGAGACAAAGGAAAAGGCACCGCCGTCCAGCGTGAGGGGTGCGCTGGGATTGAGCCGGTTCGCACTCGCCTGCAGCCCGGTGTCATCCCATTGCAAAACGGCGTTGCGCACGGTGACGGCGGAGGTCGAGGAGAGGGAGCCCTGGTCCACAAGGGATAGGACGCTGCCCATCACGGTCGTGGAGCCTCGGTAGGTGCTGTCGTCACGAAGGGTAAGGTTGCCTTCCCCAGATTTAAAGAGGTTGAGATTGCCTGTGAATCGGCCGCCAAAATCGCGCGCGGTGTTGCCCACGATTACGAAGTCGGAGGCCGCGCCGCTGCCCCGGCTGTCGGTGATGGTGCCGCCTGTGCCGGGCAGGGCGGTCGCCACGCCTGCGGAATAGATCGAACGGACTGTCTGGGACCTGCCCTGCAAGTCCAGCGTGGAACCCGGGTTCGACAGCCAGTCACTGGTTGTGGAGGTGCTGGCGATGATCGAGCCTGCCGTCGGCGTGGTGAAGGGATAAAACACCGGGTTCAGCGACGGAGCCCCCAAACCAAACTGGAGGGTGCCAAGGTTGAGGGCGGTCAGGCCTGTGTAGAAGTTGGTGGCTCCGTTGAGAACGAGGGTCCCCTCCCCGCTTTTGGCCAGCCCGCCCGAGGTGGGTGCGAGCACGCCACCCAGAGGTACGTTCACCGACAACACGGTGCCCGCGCCTGGCGTGTGAAAGTAAAAGGCCGCGCTGCCCAGGGCATTGAGCGCGCCGGCGCCGCCAATGCCCGGCTCAATCGAGCTGCTCGCAGTCGCAAGGATGCCGCCGCTTTCCACATTGAGGGTCCGGTTCAGGTCAATGGTGAGGGTGCCGCCCTGGCTCATGCTGGAGCCGCCGAAGATCAGCGAATTTACAGGGGTGGTCGCCAGCAGGCTGCCTGTGGACGCGGCAGCCTGAATGAGCGTGCCGCCGAAGATCCAGTTGTTGGCGGTGCCGGCGAGGACCAACACGCCTTGGGTGCCGCCGGAAAGCGTCCCGGCGCTGGTTTCGGTGGCGAAGTTGAGCGGCCGCGCACCCAGGTATTGCCCCACCTCCGTAACCGCCAGACTCGTGCCGCCACCGGCGACCGAACCATCCACCAACAGCCACGGCACGATCGCGCGGTTGATGCTGCCGTTCGCCCCGTTTTGCCCGACGACGCCAACGACCGAATTAGGCCCTTGCAGACCGACGAGACTGGTCCCGGTTGTGACCACTCCCCGCACCAATGCGGTCGCGAGGTTTGCGGCGGGAGCCGTGTTTCTGAGGCCGCTGTTGATGTTGGCGAAAAGCAGGGAGCCTCCGTTGGCGGGCTGGAGGAGGGTGAGCAGATTAAACCCGTTGGCGATGCTCACCGTGCCGAACGAATCGGTCCCCGCATTCACCCCGCCACCGAGTTCGAACCCTGCGGAATTGAGGAAGAGCGTTCTGGCTCCCCCCGAGCGGCTTCCGGGAATGACCCCGGAATCGTCAAAGCGCAGAATGTTCCCCATCGAAAGTCCGTTCACCGTGCCCGCCCGCACCGTGGTGTCGCCGCCGGTGAGACCCGAGCCGTTCAGGAGCACAACGCCCTGGTTAATGATGAGGCCCGCGTGCGTGTTGGCACTGCTAAGTACCAGTGTGTTCGAGCCAACCTTGGTCAGTGCAAACGCGCCGCTGATGGCGCCCTGCACAAACAGGCTGCCCCCTTGCGCCACTCCGCTTCGTTCATTCACATGGTTGCTCCCCACCGAGGAGTTCGCGGCAAGCACCAGCGTATTGAGGCTGCCCGGGGAAACACTGGTATTAATGAGCGCCCCCTGTGGCGTAACCTGCGCCCGCCCCTGGATCAGGCCTGCCGCTCCGAAGCCTACCCCGTTGATGGTCACGCTCGCCGCCGAGCTCTGGCCGTTGAGATCGAGGACCGCCCCGCTGTTGACTGTCGTGGCAGCAGTCCCCAGGGCCCCGGGACCGCCCAATTGAAGGACCCCCGCCAGAACAGTGACGGTGCCGCTCAACCCGGTGTTGTTACCGGAAAGGGTGAGGGTGTCCGTGCCCACCTTGGTCAGGGCCGTGCTCGAGTTGAGCGGACCGCTGAGCGCGATGTCACCATAGCCGCCGATGGTGGCGGCCGAACCGAGCGTGAGCGTGCCGGCGAAAGAGGCCGCGTTGGGGCTGCTGTTCCAAAGCGCCGCCATCGACCCCCAGGACTGCGGATTACCGGTGCCGGTGGCCGAGAGCGGCGCAAAGATGCCCGGGCCCGAGCCGAAGATCTTCAGGTTGCCCGCCACGTTCGTCTGGCCGTTGAGATCAAGGCTGGCGGCCACGGAACCCATGGTGAGGTTGCCCGTGGTGGGACTCACCGGGGCACTTGAAAGCGTGAAGGTGTTGGTGCTGGTGATGGCGGCGATCGTGGCTCCCGTAGGCACGTTGGTGCCGGTCACAGGCATCCCCACCATCAGAGCGGAGGTGGTCTCGGTGCCGCCCAGCGTGACCAGGAGCGAGCCCGCCGTGGTCGTGGGATTCGCTGCGGTCGTGACTGCCAGCGCGCCCAGGGTGGTCAGCCCGGAGGGCAGCGCACTGTTGCTGTTGAGCAACACCACACCGCCGGCAACGTTCAGGTCCCCCGTGAAACCCGCCGCGCTGCTCCCGCCCAAAACCAGCAATCCCTCCCCGCGTTTGGCAAGTCCGTCGATCTTGCCGGTGCCCGACTGGACGATATCGCCCAGCAGCGCGAGCGTGGTGCCGGCCTGTGCGGGCGAGAGGGAGCCGTTGTTGAGAACCGCCCCGTTTCCAATGGTGATGGGGCCTGCAAACCCAAACCAACCGCCTGCGATCGACCCGAGCGGGCCGTTGACAATGTTGAGCTGTGAACTGCCCCCCATGGTGAGGGAACCCGTCACCACCGCGCCGAAAACCGAGCCCATCGTGTCGATGGTGTCGGTAACCCCGGCTCCGAGATCGTAGTTGGTGGAAATCCGGGCGGCAAAATGGAACTGGTTCGCGGCCGAGGGAACGCCGGTGGCGTAGTAGAGGTTTTCCTTTGCGATCGCCTGCAAGCTGGAGCCTGTGTCTGGGCCGGAATAGAGGAGTCGCTCGGAACCGAAATTTGTGGGCGCCGAAATATGGGCGGCCTTGAAGGCGAAGGAATGCAGACCGGCCGAGAGGCTGATGCTCACCGCCGCCTGCTCCGTAAAGTTTCCGGTGCTCCCCAGGGCGTTGTAGGAGGCCAACGCCGCGCCGTCGATGTAGAGCAGAAACTGGTCCTTGGCGGCGGCCACGAACCTGTAGGTTCCGGGGCTGCTAATGTTTAAGAAACCGGTGTAGGCCTCCATGGAAAAGGTCGACCAGGAAATCCCGTTGTTGTTTCCCCAAGAGCTGGTCGGCGGCCGGTTCAACAGGCTGGCGTCGGAAATCTGGGTGGACACCTTCTGCCCGGAATACCCGATACCCGAAGCGCCCTGGGAGAAGAGGTTGATGGCGTTGGCCGTGGAAGTGGAGGAGGTGGAAGCGTAAAACGTGTTGAGGCCGCCCTGTGCGAAACCCGGCGGGGGCAACCCGTTGCTCAAGGCAAGGGCGGTTGCCGGCTTGCGCACGACCATGGGGGGAGTCGAACCCGTGAGGTTCATGGTGTTGGCCGGGAGCGAGACCGACTCGTTGTTCAGGGCGGTGAGCGCGCCGGCCGTCACGAGGTCGGGGAAAAGGAGAAGGCCCTGGCCGATGTTGACCGGCTTGGGACCCGAGCCGTAGTCGAAGATGGTGACGGCCGTGCCCAGGGAAGGGTTGACCCGCACGGCACTGCTGCCGGAGACGGTGAGGCTGTTGATGCGCAGGCCGTAGCCGTTTGCGCCGGCGACGTTGAGGATCTGGCCGCCGGTCATCGCGAGCGACGGCACCTCGATGGTGTTGCTGGCGTTGGTGCCGCCGTTATTGCCGATTTGCAGGTTGAGCGCCGCCGCGCTGCCGCCGGCGACAATCCCGTTGCCATAGGAGATCAGTCCGAAGCTTGAGGCACCGCTGTTGAGGAGTTGGAGCAGGCCGCCGTTGACGGTCACGCTGCCCCCCTGCATGGGGGCCGGGGCGGGATCGTTCAGGCCGGAAAAGAGCAACTGGCCGGCGTTGAGGGTGATGCCGCCTGAAAAACTGTTGCTGTTGGTGAGGGCCAGCGTGCCGAGGCCCGTCTTGACCAGTGCGGTG
The DNA here is from genome assembly GCA_044348365.1 of Chthoniobacteraceae bacterium. Classification (GTDB taxonomy): domain Bacteria; phylum Verrucomicrobiota; class Verrucomicrobiia; order Chthoniobacterales; family Chthoniobacteraceae; genus Chth-196. The sequence goes on along the minus strand of JBIKSY010000020.1, from coordinate 25,294 downwards.
GTGTTGTCCCCGTTGAGGAGTCCGCCAAGCGTGAGGGTCGCTTGTGGCGCCTCGACATTCAGTATGGTCGCCCCCGTGCCGAGGGTGGTGCTGCCATTCAGGGTGACGCTGAAAAGGCCTCGCAGATTGAGGCTGGTGCCGAGCGTGAAGTTGTTGGCGAGGGTGCTGGCGGTGGTCGCCGAGAGGGTGGTGTTGCTGCCCAGTTTTAAGACCCCGGTACCCACGGGCCCCGAGGTCACCGCCGCCCCCACGGTCGAGGGCGAGCTGCTGCCCGAAATCACCAGCCCGCCAGCCCGCACGTCCACCCCGCCGCCAAACAGACTGTTCCCGCTGCTCAGCTGCAAAAGGCCGTTACCTGTTTTGAGGAGTCCGGCAGTACCCGCAGTCGAACCCGGCGTGCCACCCGAATCGTAGAGGAGCACGCCCACGTTCAACGTGGGTGTCGCATTCGCAATGGCCGAGTCGCCGTTCACCGTCACGGGTGCGACGTTAAAGGTGAGGGGCCTTCCGTTGAGATCCCACACGGAACCGCCTGCGGAGGAGATGGCCGCGATCCCAGCCGCGTTCGCGGAGGTGGCCGTCACGTCGCCGTTGAGTTTGAACGTGCTGCCGATGGTGAAAAGCGTCCCCGAGGCGGTGGCGGTGGCGGCATTGGTGAGCAGCAGGTTGTTTGCATCGAGCACCTGCTGGATGAAGGTGCCCGCGGGAATCCCGTTGCCCGAGATCGGCATGCCCGCGGCCAGACCGGCCGAGGAACCCACACTCACCAGGGTGGTTCCAAGACTGGTCGAACCGCTGCCGTAAGGCGCGAGGGTCAGGCCGCTGGTGCCAGCGGTGGCGGGGAGGCTCAGGAGCACGGTGGTGGGGTCCACCACTTGGGTAATTAGAGCGCCCGCGGGAATGCCAGCCCCCGCCAGGGGCATCCCGGCGACGAGTCCGGCGGTCGAGGTCATCGTGACGGTGGTGGAGCCGGAGGTGGTGGTGGCGCCGGTAAAGCTGCCCACCCCGGCGCCCAGGTTGAGCGTGGGCACGCCTCCCTCGTTGTTGAAGACAAGTCCGGCAAGGGTCTGGTCGTAGGTGTTGAGGTTTGCGGTCGCTCCGCCGTTGAGGGTCAACGTATTCCCGCTGGCAAGCACTCCCCCGTACTGTGTAAACGAGCCGTAATTGAGCGTCAGCCCGCCGGCGGGCAAGGTGCCCGTCGGGTAAAGGCCGATGCCGCTGGTGGCATACTGGCCGCCGTCGACCACCGTGCCGCCGGAGTAGGTGTTTGCTCCCGCGAGGCTCAGCGTGGGCGGGCCCCCAAAACTGATCGGCGTAAAGACGAGACGCAACGGCGCGCCGTTCGGGTTGTCCACAAGCCTTGCATTGAAGGTGACGGGGGTGTTGCTGTTGATGGTGAGGTACAGGCGGGCGAGCCCCGAGGACTGGGTGCCGCCGGCGGTGACGCTGCCGTTGCCCAGACTGCCTCCGACGGCCGAGGCCACGTTGCCCACCAGCAGCAGGCCTCCGGAGGTGAGGTTGAGCAGGTCGGCGTCATCGGCAAAGGTCAGGTTCTGGCCGGCGCCGGACCTGGCGAAGGCCAGCGCATTCAGGTTGTGCACCCCCGGGACCCCGGAGCCCCCTGCATCCGGAACCTGGAACGTTGCGTTTGACAACTTCACGTTCAGTGAGGCGTTGGAGGTCCCCAGGCTTGTGGCATCGTAGCCGGGGTACCCCAGCGCATTCAGGCCAGCGAAGCCTCCGGAGGCGTTCCCGGCGGAAGGCGCAAGGTAGCTCAGGAAATCATTTCCGTTGGTGGCCCAGGGGAGGATGCGGTTTGAAAGCAGCGCCAAACCGTTGGCTGCGACCAGGCGGGTGCTGGAGCCGATCTGTCCCGCGGCATTCGACCAAAGCGTGGCGTCCGGGCTGGCGGAAAGGCCTCCCAAAACAAGGACGGTCGAGCGCACGGCACCACCGCCGTTGCTCAGGCTCAAGGCATTCAACCCCGAGGCCAGCGTGACATGCCCCACCGTTTCGGAGGTTGCGGTGTTATCCCTCCCCAGCAAGGAAACCCCGCCACCCCGCAGAGTGAGGGGCGCCGCATCGTTGAGCCTGTCGTTGAGGTTTGTTGCGGAAAAAGCCGGGGCGTTATCCAGATAGAGCGCGGTGAAGTTCAGTTCGAGCGAAGAGGTCTGCGACAGGGCACCCGAATTCCGCAGGTAGGCGCTGCTGGACCTGCCCGTAAAGAGGGTGGGACCGGTGTAGGTGTTGTTTGCGCCCAGCTCGAAAATGGAACTCACTCCGCTCAACTGGGCGGCCAGCCCCAGTGCCCCGGAAACCGAACCGCCAAAGCGATTGCTGTTCATGATCGTGAGCAACGTGGCAGGGGTTGCGGAGGTGAGGCTGCCCGCCGAGCCCGGGGTGGAGACCCCGCCCGGGCCGTTCAGTCCGCCCAGCATCTGGCTGTTCCCGTTGAGATCCAGCGTGGCACCGGGCGCGAGGATGAGGCTTTGGCCTCCCACCCCGCCCTGGGCGCCCTGCCAGAGGGTGTTTGTGCCCCCGGCCAGAGTCACCGTGCCGCCGGTGATGCTGAAGTTGGCATTGTTGGGGGTGTTAAAATACTGCGGGGTGTTGAAGACCAGATTGCCGCCCAGTCCCTTGGTGAACCAGAAGGAGTTAGTGAATGCCGCATTGACCGAAAGCGTGGCGCCCGAGTCGACGAGCAGTGCCCCTTCCACTGCGCCCACGGCGATGAGCGGCGCGCTGCGATTCGCTGCGAGGGCCGCGTTTCCAATGCTCACGCTGCCGACGGTGACCAGCAGGTTTCCGGAGGTAAGGGTCAGGGCGTTGCCACCCGACGCAGCGAAGTTTAACGCCGTGCCGGCGCCGCTCAGCAGAAGGGAACTGAGGCTGCCTCCAACAATGCCGGTGCTTGCCACGTCCGTACTCGCGGCGGTGATTTTTGCGTTGTAGGTCGAGCCGGTCAGCAGCGCGTTCAAACCCGTGTTTCCCGAAGTGCCGGCAACGCTCAGAACCGTCCCTCCATTCGCTGCGAAACTGCCGTAGGAGAAGGCCGCGATGCTGCCGTTTGCGAGCGTGGCAAAGTTTGTGCCGGTGGCGTCGCGCACGACACCGCGGGGAAGGATCCCCGAGCCGCCCTGCAACAGAGTCGGCGCCGTAACAAACCTGATCTGGGCCTGAGGCGAACCCAGCACCGTGCCGCTTTGGAAGAGCAAAACGCCCCCAGCCGCCACCACATTCGTCGCGCCCAGCGAGCCAAAGGAAAGCAAGCCCGTGGCCGGCCCGGTGTTGAGGAGTTGGATGCCGTTCTGGCCGGAAGTGGTGGTGAGGGTGTAGGGGGAGACTTCGCTGGAGGCGCTGGTACCGCTGGCAACGTAAACGAAGCTGCCGCCGGAGAGGCTCACCGGTCGGCCGCCCAACCGGTTGGCCACGGCAAGGGTCCCCGAATCGTTAAGCAGCAAGGTGGCGCCGGGGCTCAGGGTGGCGGCGACCGTCGGCCCTCCCGCGAGGGTACCGCCCCCCTGTAACGCAAAAGTACCCGCATACACGATCAGCGCACCAGTAAGGAGGGCAGGCTGGGGCGTGGTGATGTTGAGCCGCCCGCCTCCGTACTGGTACAGATTTAAGATCTGATTGGGGGTGCCCGTGGCGGCGGTCAAAGCGCTGTTCAGATTGAGGGTACCTTCCGCATTGAGGGTGAGGGTGTGCGGAATGGTATCCGCAAGAAAAACGCCCCCGTTGACGTTCAGGACAGCGCCCGCATCCGCACCGAGGGCGGTGTAGCTGGAGTTCCCTAGCAGGTTGACCGGGCCGTTGACTGTGTTCGTTCCCGCCAAACTCTGCACCACCCCCTGCGCGTTTACCCCCGAGCCGCCCCCGCTCATGTTCAGCGTGTTGGCAAGAGTGATGCCGCCGGGAAGCTGCAGTACCCCGCCATTGAAAACAGTGACCGCACCGGTTCCCAGAGCGGTTACAGTCCCCGCCAGCAGGGCGCCCGCGTTGATGCTGAGACCTCCCGACCAGCCCGGATTGGCGGCGGCCAGCACGAGCGTACCGTTGTCGTTTTTCGCCAGTCCGCTGCTGCCGGCGCTCAGTAAAAAGGCCGAGTTGAGGGTGAAAACATTGCCCCCGGTCACGTCGAGGGTGGAAGTGCCCGCATTGAGCAGGAGGGTCTGGGCAACGCTTCCCGTGAAGTTTGCGCGCACCCCCTGCGTTGCGCTGTTGGTGGTGAGGCGCAGCGTCCCGAGGGAGCCGAGTGCCCCGGCCGAGTTAAGCTGGAGCATGCCGCCGGTCACATCCAGCACGCCGCCGGCGGAGCCAAAGGTGTTGCTCCCGCTCCCGAGCACCAGCGTGCCAAGGCCCGCCTTGGTGAAGAGTGTCCCCGAGCCCGAAACCGTTCCGCTCAGGGTGAGGCCCTGGACCACATTGGACGCCTGCGGACCACTGACGTTGAAGGTCGCACCGTCGGCAAGCGTGACGGGCCCGGCGAACTCCGCGCCGTAGCCGTTGCCCGGGATGACGGCGAGCGTTCGCGCCCCCAGCGTGAGGGTGCCCAGGGAAAGGACTTTGTTGAGCGCGATCGTCCCAAACCGGTCGACTCCGAGGGTGGCGGTACCCGCACCGAGGAGCACGAGGTTGCCGGGGTAGGCCACGTTTTCAACCACACCGCTGCCGGCACCGTCGTTTCTGAGATTGAGCGTGCCGCCGGTGAGAAGGTTGATGTTCGTGCCTGCTCCGGGATTGAGGCTGCTGGTTGCCACCAGGTTCAGCGCGCCCGCGTTGATCCAAATCGGACTACTCAAATTCGTGCTGCCCGCAAGCACCAGCGTGCCGGGCCCGGACTTGGTGAGCGAAAAGCCCGCCGCTGAAATGGAACCTCCCACGGTGAGCGTGTTCGCAAGTACGCTGATTTCGCGCGACGCGCTGAAGGTGACCGGTCCAGCACCAAGGTTGAGCGCATTGCTGCCCACGAAGGCGAAGTCCGCGTTCCAAAGCTGCGCGTAGTTCTGGAGGGTCGTCGCCGCACTCGCGTCGAGGGCGCCGCCCTGGATCACCAGCGTGTTGCCGGCGTCCCCCAGCGCGGCGGACGAGCCAAGCGACAGGACTCCGCCGGCGAGCGTCACCCGACTGCCGCTCCCGCCGAAGGTGTTGGCGCCGTTCAACACCAGGTTACCAAGCCCCTGCTTAAACATTGAAACGCCCGCTCCACTTACGTTGCCCCCCAGCGTCAGGGTGATGCCGGCAACCGCCGTGCTGAAGGTCGAGGTCCCGGCCCCCATTGCCAGCGCCCCGTTGAGCACGAGGTTATTGGAGCCCCCGAAGTTCAGGTTGCCCTGGAGCGTCATGGGGTTTGCCACGGTGAAGCCCGAACTCGCCAGGAGGGTGGCCCCGCTTTGCAGACGCAGCGTCCCGGTTCCCAAGGGCCCTGCGGTCACCAGCGTGCCCGCCGCAGTCGGCGTGGAGCTGGCGCCGAAGGCAAGCCCCGTATCACCGGCAAGGGAGTAGCCTCCGGCAAAGGTGCTGGCGCCGCTCAACTGCAGTACCCCACCGCCGCTCACACTCAACGTGCCCGCGTTGTGCACCGCGGCACTGACCAACAGCGCCGGTGTCCAAGGCGCCACGGTCACCCCGTTGAACTGGATTGGGTTCACCAGAATCGAGGCCGCGCTGCCGCCGAAGTCGAGTGTGCCACCAAGCGTCGCAATGGTGGACGGGTTGGTGCTCGTGGCGGTGATCCCGCCCGTCAGGGTCAGGGTGCCGCCCGTGTTGACTGTGGCCGAGCCCCCGCCGCCGGCGTTGTTGAGGGCCAATCCGGCAAGCGTGTTGTCTCCAAACAAAGTCAGGTTGGCGCTGCCGTTGACCGTGGCGGCCACGCCGGGGGCGATCTGGCCCTGCACGTTGGACATCGTCACAGTCGCATTGTTGAGGACCAAGCCGGAGCCGCCAGCCGGAATCACCGCGCCCGGCACGGTGTTGTTAAGGGCAAGCGTGACCCCGTTGAGGACGGTGCCACCGGTGTAACTGTTGGCCCCCGTCAGGTTGAAGACAGATGCGCCGGAAAGCACCAACTGCAGGGGGCCGTTGTTGTCGACGATCCGGCTGTTGAGCGTGAAGGGGCCGTTGTTGTTATAGATGTAAAGGGGCACGGCCGCTCCGCTGCCTCCGGTCGTCAGCCGCCCGTTGTTGGGCGTCGTGCCAATGAATGACGTGAAATTGCCACTGCGCAACAGGCCGCCCGAAGTCAGGTTGAGCGTGTCCGTGTCCGTTGCGAAGCTGAGCGTCCCTCCGGTTACGGAAGCCAGAAGGTTGAGCGAGTTGAGCCCCAGCGTGCCGGCTGGGAACGCCAACGGTGTGGCGAAGTTTGCCACCCTCACGTTGGCGGTCGGCGAGGCGGCGACCCCGGTGAGCGTCCCATTCAGGATCTGTGAGTACCCGGCAAAGCCCACGGCGTTGAGCGCGCCGAAACCGCCCGAGGAGGCACCGCCCGCGCTGACATAGGGAACGTAGCTGGCGAACTCCCCTCCCCCCACAGTCGCCCAAGGCAGGATGTTGTTGAGCAGTACGGGGGCGGCTCCAAGGATCCTGATGCGCGGGGCACTTCCTGCCAGGCCCAAACTGTTGGTTGCAAAATTGAGACTGGCACCGGGCGTTCGGGAAAAACCGGCAAACGCCACGTCGGCGGAGTTCACTCCGGTGCCGCCTGTGGCCACGTTGAGGGTGGAAAAGCCGGCGGCCAGTGTCAGGAGCCCCATGGTTTCGGAGGAGGCGGTCTGTGCACGGCCCCTGTATGCGAGGGTGGCTCCCCGCAGAGAAACCGGCGCTGCATCTGCAATGCGGTCGGAAAGGTCCACGAGCCCCGTGTTGTCGATTGTCAGACTGGCGTAGGAAACATTGAGCGCACTCGTGTTTGAGAACGTACCGTAGTCGTTGAGGGTGACGTTGCCGTTGATGGTCGTGGCTCCCCCGTAAGTGTTGGAGCCAAGCAGCTGCTGCCCCCCGTTCCCCGTGCGGACAAACGAAACCGAGGCTCCCTGGATGTTGCCCGAAAACACCGGGTTCACGCTGGCGCTGGAGAGCAGTATTCCGGAACCGGTGCTGGAAAAGACCGTGCCTCCCGCCACCCCAGAGCCCTGCGCGGCGCCCTGGTTCAGGACCTGGGAGACCCAGAGCGATTTCCCGTTCAGGTCCAGACTGCCGCCCGGATTCAAGGAAAGGCTTTGCGCCCCGGTCACACCCAAAGCGTTATTCGCCCCAAGCCGGAGCGTGCCCTCGTTGATGTTTGTCTGGCCGGAAAAACTGTTGGCCGACAAATCCCCAAACCCGCTCAGGGTAGAGGAGAGCACAAGAACGCCGGCGCCCGCCTTGGTGAGTCCGTTGTTGCCGGTGATGGCGCTGCTGATGGTTTGCGTGGAACTGCCGCTGGCAGGGGTGAATACCGTGAGCGGGTTTCCCGCAGTCAGGATGCCGCCTGTGATTCCGCCGTTGCCGGACTGCAACAGGAGTCCGCCGCTTTGCACGGTCAGGGTTTGTTGAGTGCCCAGATTGACGGCCCCACCGCTGAGCAGGTTAAGGGAATTGACACTCAGGGCCAGCGCACCGCTAAAGCCGGTCCCCGTGCCCAAGAGCACGTTGTTGCCCGCACTCAGGTTGGCGCTGACTTCCGAGCCGTTGAGACCGCGCACCAGCGCACCCGAACCACCGTCGGTCGTGGCGAAGGCGGTACCGACGCCCGTCGCAGAAGCATCCACGATCGCCCAGGGGAGGATCCCCTTGTTGGTGGAGTTGAGCGTGCCGGCCTGGCCCACAAAAGTCGGGGCCGCCGTCACCAGCAGCGTGCTGACACCGGCGCCCGCGCTACTGCCGAGGCTGCTGCCTCGGAGCAACACGCTGGCGCCGCCCCCGGCACTGGTAAGACTCGAGAGGGTGAGGTTGGCCTGTTGTCCAGCGCCGGCGTTGAGGGAGATCTGGCTGTTTCCGGTGGCGACGGAAAGCGCCCCGAGGGCCTCGCTGGAGTTGGCGGCGTTGGAGCCAGTGAAGACCAGCTTTCCTGAAAGCGTCAGCGAGCGGGAGCCTGCGCCCAGGCGGTTGGCAGTGTTTGCGACGCTGTTGTCCAACAGGAGGGTGGCTCCCGGCTGCACCACCACCGCGCCCGTGCCGCCAAAGAGGCCGCCCCCGGTGAATGCAAAGGTGCCCGCGTTGATTGTCAGTGCGCCCGTGTAGCCGCTGTTCACAGATTGCACAAACACCGATCCGGCACCGGTTTTTGTAAGACCAGTCGGGACGGTACCGGAAAGCGGTGTGCCGGTGAGGTTGAGCACGCCCCCGCCGGAAAGCGTCAGCAGTGCGGCTCCGGAAATTCCTCCAGCGATGTTCAGCACGGCTCCGGCATCGGCTCCCACGGTCGTGGCGGAAAGAAGCGTGAGCGTGCCTCCGAGGGTGTTGACACCGGAGAAGGCCTGCAAAGCGCCCACGCTGTTGAGGCCGGAGCCGGTGAGAAACACGGGGTCTGCGAGCGTAATGCCGTTGAGCTGCAGGGCGGCCCCCACCGCGTTCGACACGACGGCGGAACCTCCGAGGGCCTGCGCGTGGGAGAGGCGCACGGCGCCGGCCGCCACGGTCAGGGTGCCGCTCCAGGTGGAGTTGTCGGCGTTGATTTCCAAGACCCCGTTGTCGTTCTTTTGCAGGTTGTTGCTGCCGGAGGACAACGCTAATGCCGTGCCCAAAGTCAGCACGTTGTTCGCGGTGACGTCGATGGCGGAAGTCCCTCCGTTCAACAAAACGCCCTGCGCGAAGGTGAAAGAACCGGTGGCGCGGAGGCCCTGGGTCGGACTGTTGGCTGAAATCCGGAGGGTGCCTGTCGCGCCCAGAGCTCCCGCAGTCCCGACCTGGAGCACGCCGGCGGTGATGTCGAGAAGGGTGCCCGGACCGCCAAAACTGTTGGCGGCGTTATTGAGCACCAAGGTGCCGAGACCCGCCTTGGTGAGGGCCACGCCGCCCGCCACCACCACCGCGCCGGAAAGCGCACCATTTAAGACAAGGCCCTGCACGCCGTCGGAGGCGGAAGGGTTTGCGACGGTGAAGGTCGGGCCCTGGGCGGCGGTTCCCGTCGCAAGGACAAGGGCGTCCGGGAGCACCAGTCCATAGCTGTTGTTATTGGTGAGGGTCAGTCCCCCGGCGGCGGCGGGCAGGAAAAAGGAGGCGGGGGTGAGGACCTTGTTGGCGGTCTGGTTGAAGAGCTGGGTCTGGGCCGAACGACCGATCGCCACGGTGGGCACGAGGGCCGTGGACAGGAAACTGACGGCTCCAAGTGCCACGGTGGCGCTGGAGGTGGTCCCGTCGGTAAGCAACGTCAGGGTGGTGCCTCCGCTGAAACTCAAAGGGACGCTGGATCCGATTCCGGTGAGGTTGAGCGAAAGGTTGCCAAGGCCTGTCTTGCTGACGCTGGTGACAGCGGACAGATCCGTCGCGCCCGAAAGGGTGACGCTCATGCCCGGATGGGGGAGGGCTATGGACAGGGCGCCCGGTTGGTAGCTGAGGGCCCCGGCCAGAATAATGGAGGCGCCGTTGTTCCCGGTGATCTTATCGAAGAGCAGCGAGCCTCCCTGAAAGTTGACTGCATTGACCAGCGTGATCGTTCTGTTGTCGTCGGCCAACAGGCGGGTGCCCGCGCCCATGGTGAGGACACCCGTGCCGAGGGGCCCCGTAAAACCCAGCGGCCCCCCAAAGCCTCCCGTATAAAGGGAGGCCACGCTGGTGCTGGTGTTGCCGAAATTCAGACCTCCCGCGGCCACCGTAAATCCTCCTTCAAAGGTGTTCGCGGCCGCGCTCACCAAAAGAATGCCGTTCCCCGTCTTGAGCACAGACGCTCCAGTGCCGACGACGGTGGCGGAAAGCACTGCGGAGTTGGCCGTGTCGGTGTAGGTGCGGCCTCCGATCTGGATGGGGCCGATGTCCAGGGTATTGACGCCGGGGGCCAGCTGCAGCGTGCCTGCCACGGTGGGGGCAAATGCCGCATCCTGGGTCGTGACTGTCAGCGGGGTATTACTCGAAAGCGTCAGCGTCCCACCGGTGTTGACGACGGGCGGCACATTGCCGCCGTAATTATTGAACACAATGGCGGCGAGCGTGTTGCTCCTCAAAAGGTTCAGGGTGGCGCTGTTGTTAAGGGTGACCGTGTTCGAGGCTGCGATCTGGCCGGAGTTGGCGAGCATCGTGACGGTCGAGTTGGTGAGCGTCAGCCCCCCGCCGGGAAGCACCACCACCCCCGGCCCGCCGCCCAGATTAAGGACACCCTGCGAAACGGTCGTGCCCCCAGTGTAGGTGTTCGCACCCGTCAGGGTCAATGGGCCGGGCCCCGACTTCACCAAGGCCACCGCCGCGGTTCCTTGGCCGCTGAGCTGGCTTGGATCCTTGATCAAAGAATGGAGGGTGCCGGTGCCTGTGGCTCCTCCGAGGTAGACCACCAGTTCCCGGGTGCCGCTGCTGGCGGTCCCCCCGGCGGTGAGGATCCCCGGAACGGCCGGGGTGCCGAAGGTGGTGGGCTGGTTGGAGCTGTCGCGCAGCAACCCGCCCAGCTCCAGGTTGAGCACGTCGGCGGGGTTGGTGAAGGCGATGTCGCTTTGGAAGCCGCCGCTGATGCGCAGCAGCGCGGTGGTGGTGGTGCCCGCGGCGAGGGTTGTTGTTCCCGCAGCTAGGCCGGCGGAGGTGGTCACAAGGTTGGTGATTTTGCCGGTTCCAAACAGCGAGTCGTAACCCACAAAGCCCCCCTGCCCCACCGCGCCCACGCCGTTGTAGGAGTTGTAGGCGGCAAAATCCGTTGCGTTGGCGATTGCCCAGGCACCCAGCAGCCCCGGCGCCGCCAGGACGGGGTCCTGCCTGAGGTAAATGCGCGCGGTGTTCCCCTGCTGTCCCAGATTGGTGGCCACGAAATTGACCGTGGCTCCGGGCAGGCGAGTCAGGCTGGCGAGGGTGAGCTCGGCGGAGAAATAGGTCCCACCACTACCCCCTCCGGGGGGCGTCGCGGTGAGCGTGTTGGCCCCCACCGCGGCGGTGAGCGCGCCCACCGTCTCGGCGGCGGCTGCCTTGGCTCGTCCATTGAGGGTCAGCGCCCCCGAACGCAGCGTGAGCGGGGCGGCGTCATTAAGGCGGTTGTTGTTCTGAATCTGAAGCGAGGCGTTGTTGTCCAGCACGAGACTGGCGGTGTTCAGCTCGATGCCCGCAGTGGCCACAAGCGCAGCCTCGTCCCTGAGCGTGAGCGCGTTGCCCGAGCGCACGGTGAGGCCCGTGTAGCCTTGGACACTCTCAAGCGTGAGCTGTGCGTTTCCGACTACGCCGAACCCCGTGTTGCCGTGGATGCCTCCCGCAAAGGTGCCGTTGGGTGAGTTGGTCACCAGCAGACCGGCGCCGCCGCTGGACACGACGCTGCCGCTGGTGCCGGGCAGACTGCCCGGGGAGGCGAGCGCTCCGATGAGTTGGGCGTTCCCGGCCAGATCGAGGTTCGCGCCCGGCCCGAGGCGCAGCGCCTGCCCCGGTTGGAGGGTGTTGAGCCCGCCGTTGAGTATCAGGGTACCGGCGGCCAGCACGGTCTCGTTGGACCAGAAGCTCTGAGCGTTGAGCCTCAGGGCGCCACCCTGAAGTTTAACGAAGGCCTGCGCGCCGAGGCTGACCGGTCCGTTGACTGCGAGCGTCGAACCTGCTGCGACCTGCGCCAGAAGCGTGCCGCCTGCGCTGAGCTGGCCAAGCTGCAGCGTGTTGCTTCCGCCCGTGGCCAGCAGTCCGCCGCTGGAGAGGGCGAGCGCCAGACCGGCGCTCGAGACAGTGACGCCCCCCAGTTTGAGCGCGTTGAGCGTGCGCGAGGAGGAAAGGGTGGCATCGGAGGAAAGGCTGCCGGTGTCCACGGCCGTCAGCGCATTGAGACCGGCGGCCGAATAGCCGGAATAGGCGGCAAAGCCCGTGCCCGGGATATAGGTGGCAAAATCGGAGCCCACGGCCACGCGCGGAAGCAGGCCGTTGGAGAAGACCAGCCCGGTGGTGCCGCCCAGCAGAACCTTTTTTGTGGTGCCGAGGGCCGGAATCCCGGTCAGATCCAGGCTCGAGCCCTGGTTGGAAAGCGTGACGCCGGCGAAGGTGAGGCTGCTGGCACCGGCTCCGGCAACCTCCAGCGATGCGGCGGTTTGGGCCACGCTCAAGGAACCAAGCGAAACGGTCGAGGCGGTCCCATCGGTGAGCAGCTCGAAGGCGCCTCCGGTAACTGTCAGCAGGGTGCCGGCGCCAAGCCGGCCGGCGGGATTGTTGCCGAGGCTGTTGTCGAAGCGGAGGGTGCCGCCCGCCAGAATGTTGACGCCCGAAACGGCATTGAGGGTGCCACCGGACGCGCCGCTGAGAGTCACCAGACCGCGGTTGACCGTGAGCGCTCCGGTCAGGCTGCTCGCCCCCGTCAGACTCAACGTGCCTGTTCCCTGGTAGACGAGCGGGTTGGTGGAATAAACGTTTCCACTGAGCTGGGTAGTGCCGCCCCCTTGGAAGGAAAGCGTATTGAGCAGGTTTACCGAGCCGGCGAAGAGGAGCGAGGCGCCCGCGGCCAGGTCGTTCTGGAAGACCCGGTTGCCTCCGCTGGTGCTGAGGCTTCCATTGAAGGCGAGGGAACTGGTGCCCGAAACGACCGCCGGATCGCCACTCAAGACAACGGGATTCAACAGTGCGCTGGCACCGGTCATGGTCCGGCTGGAGCGCAGTTCCCCGCCGCCAAAGGTGAAGGTGGAAGTGCCCGAGCCCAGAACACTGGAGCCCGCCGAAACGGCCGGGTTGTTGAGAATGAGCAAGCCTTGGTAGAACGCCACGCCCCCAGTGAACGGGCTCGCTCCTCCCAGGGTCAGCGAGGAGTTACTGGCAGTCCGGATGTCCAAACCCGTCGTGGAAGTCGCACTGTTGGAGATGGTTCCCGTAAACACGGTCGACCCGGAGCCTCGGATGTTTAAGGTTTTGGAATTCGCCGACGCCTCGATGTTGAGAAAGTTGTTCAGCGTGAGCAGCGCGCCGGCATCCAGAAAATTCGCAATGGTAAACGGGTTTGTGTTGTTCGCGCTTGTTCCCTGAAGTGCGCCAGTCAGGGTGATGGAGTTTGCCCCCCAGAAAGTGTTGGTCACGTTGTGGGTGAGCGTCACAGAGGAGGCTGAGAGCAGGGCTCCGCCATAGGCAAAAATACCGCCGTTGTTCAGATTGATCCCGCTGGCCGAGCCGATGCCTGCCGCACTTAATCCCAAAAATCCGCCGGTCACGGAAATTGCACCGGTGAAACTGTTTGCGCCCGAGCTGGGAGCGAGCGCCCACACGCCGCTGTCGTTTTTTGCCACCGACAACGCCCCTCCGCTGTCGGAAAGCGTGCCGGAGATCACGTTCAAATCCGCATTGAAGCCGCGCAGGGTGAGGGTCTTTGCACCCGCGCCGATGTTGGCCATGCTGGTGAGCTGCAGCGGACCGCTGCCAGAGGCGTCGATGGTCGGCCCCACGGTGGTGCCGGAAAGACTGACCGTGCGCGTCACGACTTCGCCCGGGCCGACGTACAGCAGGTTGGCTGCGGCGGTGAGCGAGCCTAGGAAAAGCGAGCCGCCGCCCACATTGCTTCCAAGGTTGCTGGAGACGGCCCCTACGGCCCCGAGCGAGCGCACGATTAGGGCGCCCGCCGAGACCGTCGTGTTTCCCGTGTAGGTGTTGGCGCCGCTTAGGATCAGGTTACCAGCGCCGGTCTTGGTGAGGCTGGTGCCACCACTGATGACGCCGCTGACCGTGGCGAAATCCAAACCGGTGTTGACGTTGTCATCCACCTGAATGGTCCGCATCGCACCGGTGCCAAGGCTGATGTTGCTCTGGAAGTCCACGTCGCCCGGGGCGTTGGCCGCGTTCAGGATGAGCGTACTGCCCGCAAACGGAGCCGCGCCCATCGTCAGCGCGCCGCCCAAATTGACGTTCAAGTGCGCTGCGGAGGCTGCAAACCCGCCGCCGCTGGCGCCAAACTGAATCTGCCCGGCGCCGGTCCCAAGCGTGCGCGCGAACAGTCCGTCGGTTTGGAACACGCCCCCGTTGAGGGTCAGGTTGCTGTTGGGGGAAAGGCCGGTGCCGTCCTGCGCCTGGAGCACGCCCGCGCTGACGGTGGTGTTGCCCGAATACGTGTTGGAGCCGCCCAGCAGCCACTGGCCCGCACCCGTCTTGGTGACCGAAAGCGCGGCGGTGCCGTTGTCTGCGAGGACCGGCCGGATTTCGTTGTCGCCCGTGGAGTTGCCCGTGAGCGTGAGCGTGCGCGCCCCGGTGCCCAGAAACGCCACCGACCCTGCACTGGCAAAGACGAGGGCGGCGTTGTTTTGCACTCCCGCGCCGAGGGCGGCGTTGCCGAAGTTTCCGGAGGAGTCGATTGTGGCGTTTCCGGCGAGGGTAAACAGCCGGTCGATGGCGAGGGAGGGCGTCTGCGTGAACTGGACGAAGGAGGCGTTGGAGCCGGTGTACTGGAGGGTGCCGCCGTTGAAGACAAGGTTGGCGGCGGCGCTGGAGGAGGCGCCGATGGAGCTGGGCAACCCTCCGTTGGCCAGCGAGTTCGCCGAGAGAACGGCGCCCCCGCCGAGGATGGTCGGACCCGTGTAGGTGTTGAGCCCGGTGAGGAACAGCGCTCCGGAAACCCCGTTTCTGAGGACGCTGAGCGCACCGCCTCCGGAGTTTTGGATTACCCCGCTGAAGACGCTCGTGGCGGTGGCGTTGCTCGAACCGAGCGATACGGCGGAGGCGCTGGCGCTGCTGGTGTCGAGAAGGCCGGCGCCCGAAAGCGCCCCCAGCGTGACAAGCGGGAGGTTCGTGCCGTCGGGGAGGGCAACCGTGGCGCCCGCGCCGGCGAGGTCCAGGAGGGCGTTCTGCCGGAGGATCGTGGCGGAGGTCGCGCCCGGGGCGCCGAGGGCGGCGGCCGCGCCGCTGAGGCGCACGGTGCCCTCGTTGAGGGTGGTGTTGCCGGAGTAGGAGTTTGCCGCGCTCAGGAGGAGCAGACCATCACCGGACTTGGTCAGGCTGGTCGCACCGGTTCCAAGCAGGGAGTGGATGGTGAGAGGGTTGGAGGCATTCGAGCCGCCCGTTACAAGGACAAGCTCCTGGCCCGCGCCCGAAGTCAGGATGGAGGAACCGCTGATCACGGCAGGGCCCGCGCCGTTGTCGAAAAGAATGCCGCCCAACGCCGTGGCGCTCGCAGAGGTGATCACAAGCGAGCCGTTTAAGGTGAGGGTTCCCCCGGTGATGCGCACCGAATTGGCGGCCACCGAACCCGCGGTGGAGGTGTCCGCGCTCACCAGGTAGTTGGCCGTGGCGCTGCCGGTTCCCGTGGAGGGCAGGGCGGTGGCGCTGCTGAGCGCCGCGAGGGAGGCACCCGCGCCGGGGGCGGCGATGAAATCCAATCCGCCACCCGCGCTCTTGAGAAAGGCGTACCCCCCGAGGATCCCGTTCTGGGAGGCGGGGGCGTTGGTGAAATTAAAGGAGCCTGAGGCCGCCGGTTCAAACGCCACGGTGGCACCGGCGGAGCGCACGCCCAGCGAGCCGAAGGCCAGCGTCCCGCCGGAGGGCAGGGCCAGCACGCCCGCCCCCGCCGAGAGAACCAGGCTGCCGGCCTGCTCCAAACTGCTGCCTCCGAAAGCGACGTACTCCAGTCGGCCGCCAGCGGATTGCCGACCAAAGCCGGGGGCGGCGGCGTCGGAGGCAAAGCTCACGTTCGTGCCCGCGGCCAGCAGGTCGGCCAGCGCCGAGGCGGCCCGGAGCCGCATCGTGCCCGCGGCCACCGTGAGGCCGCCCGTAAAGGAGGCGAGACTGCCGAAGGTCAGGGAGGTCCCGGAAGTGACCGCGGCGGTATTGACTCCGGAAAGCCACAAAGTGTTGCCGCTGATTGCGGTGACGACCGCCCCTGCGGCGATTCCCGTCCCGGTGACGGTGCCCCCGACGTAGATTCCCGCCGTACTGCTGACGGTGATCGTGCCCGCGTTTTGGACGCCTCCTGTGGTGAGGGTGTTGGTCGTACCGGCCTGGGTGAGCGTGGAAACCGGAGCGTACTCCCAGACTCCCAGGTCGGTCTTAAACAGGGAGGTGGTCCCGCCGTTTTGGTTGATCAGGGCGGTGATCGCATTGGCCGCCGTGTTGGTGCCGCCCAGGAGCAGCGTTTTGGAACCGGCCCCCCCGGCGCTGACGCCGCCGGCAAACACGAGGGGTGTGGCGCCGGACTGGTTGGCAAACAGCAGGGCGTTGCCCGTGGAGCCGGAAAGGTTGAGCAGGCGCGAGGTGGTTTCCCCGTTGGCGCCAGCATACCGGAGACCTCCGGCCGTGCCGCCCGCTCCGAGCTGGATGCCGCCCAGTTGCGCGACGGGGTCGCTCAACACCGCAAGCGTGCCGATTTGCAAAACACCCGCGTCCACCTTTGCGATGCCATTCACTCCGCTCCCGGCAGTAGTGCCCGTGAGGATCGCGAGGCCGCTGCCGGCTTTTCCAAACCCGGCCAGGTAGCCGGTTGCAATGTTGGTCGAGAGCGTGCCGTTCCAGACCGTGTCGCCGCTGCCTTGGAGGTAGAACATCCGGAAGCCGTCATTCCCGCCCACCGGCATGCTACCGCTCAAAGTAACCAGGCCGTTCGCGTTGTTGGTTAAAGTGGTGTTTCCGCCGTTGGCAGCAACCCCGATGGTGGCGGCGGCAGTCCCCAGTGCCATGCCGTACCCGTTTCTTCCGAGCAGCGTCAACGTCCTATTGGACGCCCCGAAGGTGAAGGCGTTCATCGCCAACGTGTTCGCCAGCCCAATCCCGCCGAGGGCCCGGTCCAAGAAGACGGTGCCGGGGCCCGAGGCAAGGGTGAGCCCTTTGCTTGCAAAGCTGGGAAGCGTCGCAGCATCCGCGCGCACCTCAAGGATGCCATTGTTCAATTCGACGTTCTGGCCGGAGAGGTTCATTCCGAGGGCGCGGCCGTCTGATACACGCACCGTCGTGCTGGCCTCCACCCGCACGGAGGAAAGAAAGGTGTTGGAGGTGTTCTGGAGCCAAAGGGTGGATTGCAGCAGGTTTGCGACCTTGACCAGTTTGTTGGTCGCGGATTCAAAACTACTGATGGAACCCGTCACGATCAGATTGCCGTTGCCGGTCAGGAGCGCCTGCTGGCCCATGCCGAGGCTCAGGGAACCGGCAAGCGTGGTGTTGCCGTAGGCCGCGGCGAGGGCCGAGACGCCGGAACTGGCCTGGAAAACCACCGGCCCGTTGAGGGTGTTGTTCCCAAGGGAAAGCAGTGCGACACCCGAGGGGATCGGAGTGGGGCCGCGGCCCGAAAGGGTAACCCCTTGGTTCAAGGTGAGGCCCGTCCCCCCCCCGTCAAGCACGAGCATGCCCCCGGTGAAACCGGACCCCGTCACCCCGTTGACCGAAATCAGCCCGGTGGTTCCGTTGAGAGCGCCGCCATTGTTCAGAACGAGTGCCCCTCCGTTGACGGTCACGTCGCCTGAAAAACCCCCCGTTCCCCCGCCCTCGAGTCGCAGTATGCCATTGCCCAGCTTCACCAGACTGCCCGAGCCGGAAAGATCTCCAGCGACCTGGACGGTCGTCCCGAGACTGGTCGTCAGCGCACCGGCGCTCCCCCCCACCAGCAAGCCGTCGGAACCGATAAAAAGGGTGTTCCCCGCCGTAGCGCCCGCCGTCCCCCCGGAAAAGCTGACCCCACCCGAACCGGAGAGGACCACCCCCAACAAAGAGGTGTTTCCGTTGAGGTAGACGGCCATCGGGGTCCCCAGTCCGAAGGTGCCCGAGTCGAGCGGACCGGGAGCCGCTCCTTCCACCCAGTTGCCGGGGGTGGTCCAGAGCAGGTCCGGGGAGGCTCCCCCGCTCCAGTAAAGACCGGCCGCAAAGACCGGCACATCCACCAGGAAAAAGGCCAGAAGCGACCACAGCGCAATGCAGCGCGTCAGCAGGGGCAGTTGGCGGAAGACTTCCTGGGGGCGCCGCTGCGCCAGCGCTTCCAGAAGAGACCCGGGCAGCGGCTTGTACCGCCGCGGCGCGGGGCGCGGGTTTGACGTTTGAAGCGCGCCACCGGGCGGGGCTTCAGCAGGTTTTGAGGGGGGGAGTGGGGGGGACACTGCTCCGGCTTCAGAAGGTGGACACGTGCTGGATGCCCTGTTTCATCCTTGCCCGGGGGCCGCCCAACAGGAGCGGTACGGGCCGCTGAAAAGGTCCAAAGCCAGTTCGGAACCGTTGCCTGGCGGCACGGCGTGCCCGATCTTGTTGCACGCAACAAGCGGCCGAAGCCAATGCGGACCGGGCCAGGCATGGCGGGATTTGTATTGATCCGGACGAAGGCGCAGCACTTGAAAAAGGGGGGGGAATGGGGAAACGGTCAGGGTCGGGGAAGGCCCCCGCTTTTCACTGAAAAACCCCGGATCAATGCCTAGCAAAGAACCAGCATTTCTCCTAGGCCAAATAAAAGCTCTGTTTGCAGTGACTGCTTCGCAAAACGGAGTTTGCGCGTCTGGCTGCCTTCGGGCGGACAAACCCGTTTTGCTCAGCCTGTCCGGGGGACCCGCGTAAAGTACGGTTCCCAGGCAAAAAGGGCTTGTTCACGGAGCCCGCACGGTCGAGGTCCGCCGGGGGTTGAGTTTGTGGGAGGACTGCTCAGCCCAACCGGTAGATGCGCCGGGCGTTTTCAGCCCACAGTTTGGAGCGCTCAGCAACCGGGCGGGCCGCCATGATCTCGCCGAGGGCCTTGACCCAGCTGCGCAGGGAGCCGCCAAGCAGGCAGACAGGCCAGTTGGAGCCGAAAACCACGCGGTCAGGCCCGAAGGCATCCAGACAGTGGTTGACCACGGGGCTGAGCTGCTCGGAGGTCCACCCGTCCGGCATGCTCTCGATGACACCCGATATTTTACAGTGCACGTTGCGCTTCAATGCAAGCCTGTCGATGGCGCGCTGCCAGTCCTCGGCGCGGTGGGCAGGCTCGCTCGGTGGCGACTTCAGGAAGGCTTTTGTATCTGCGTTGCCGCAGTGGTCCAGCACCAGCGTGGTGTCGGGACACTCGGCGGCGAGCGCCGCCGCGTCGTTGAGCTCCCCCGGGCGCATGCAAAGGTCAAAGGTAAGCCCCTGTTTTCCGAGGGCCCGGATTCCGCGTACAAAATCCTTTTCCAAGCACAAGCCGCGGGGGGTTTCGGGGGTATGCAGCACGCGGCGGAGTCCCTTCAGGAAGCCGCCTTCATTGTGTCGTTTGAGGTAGTCGTCAAACCGCTCGGAGGAGGGGCGGCCGCCCAAAACCGCGGCAAACGTTTGGGAGCTTTTGGAGGCGCACAGCCGCCGGAGGGACTCGGCCTCTTCGTCGAGGTGGGCTTCTGCCACGTCCACCTCCATGTAGAGGGCGCGCACGGGAAGCCCCTCGGTTGCAGCCGCGTAGTCCGCCGGTAGATAATTGCGGCGCAGAATCTCCGGGGCCCCGGCCAGCCAGGGCAGTTGCTGCTTCCGCGTGTCCCAGAGGTGCTGATGGGTGTCAAGGATCTCAGGCGCCGGATCCGCTGCGAAGACTGGCTGCGGAGAAAGCGCGGCGAGACCGCACACCTGTAGGAACGCGCGACGCGAAACCGTGGACGCTGGGGTTGTTTTCATGGGGCGGGTTGGATTTGGAACCTGAGCGGCTGTGCAAAGCGGTGGATGTCCGGCGCCTGCCAACCCCCTCGGGATGTTGGGCGTTTTAATCGGTTTGTAAATGCAGGTAAAGAGTCTGGCGCCGGAGTGCCCCCTAGCCGGATAGTCGGGCCGCCGCCCGGCCGCCAGCCGCCGCCGAGCCTCCGGTTTCCCCCCAAACCCAACCCCATGAAAGAGAACCTCCCCCTCCTCCTGCTATCCTGTGTAACCGCCCTCAGCTGCCTTGGCGCCGCGGAGCCCCGAAAGGGTGCGGGCGGACTGCACGCGGGCGCGGCCACGAGCAACATCACCCCGGAGATTGGGGGCGACATTGTCGGCGGTTTTGTGCCGGTCCCCTGCACCGACATTCACGACGAGTTGCACGCGCGGTGTCTGGTGCTTGACGACGGCAAGTCGCTGCTGGCGCTGGTGGTGTGTGACCTGCTCGGGCTGCACCGCAGCGTTTGCGTGGAGGCCAAACGCCTCATCGAGGAAGCCACCGGCATCCCCCCCAGCCACGTGCTCATTTCGGCAACTCACACCCATTCCGCCGTCAATGCCTTGGGCGAACGGGTGCGGGGCTACCAGTCCGACCAACCGCTCACCGACTACCAAAGGTTTGTGGCGCGCCGGATTTCAGATGGCGTACGGCGTGCGCTGGCGGCGCGGCGGCCCGCAGAAATCGGCTTCGGCTCAGTGGACGTTCCCGAGCACGTGTTCAACCGGCGCTGGTTTATGAAGGAGGGGACGGTGCCGCCCAGTCCCTTTGGAAAGGTGGACCGCGTGAAGATGAATCCTCCCGGGGGCAGTCCGGACCTTCTGGATCCGGCGGGGCCAACAGATCCGACCGTTTCCTTCCTTGCGGTGCGGGAGCCGGGCGGGCGCCTGCTTTCGATCTTTTCGGCCTACTCGCTGCATTACGTCGGGGGCGTGGGGGCGGGTCAGATTTCGGCCGACTACTACGGGGTCTACTGCGAGGCGCTCAAGCGCCTCCTGTCAGCCCCCGAGCAGGACCCGCCCTTTGTGGCGCTGATGGCCAACGGCACCAGCGGGGACGTGAACAACATCAACTTCCGCGCGCCCCGCAAGGGCCTGCCAGCCTATGAACAGATCCGCAAGGTGGCGGAGGACCTTGCCGAGAAGGTACAGGCCGCGGTCGCCGCGGTGGAATGGAAGACGGAGGCGCTACTAGCCGCGCGCCTCGAGGAACTGCCAGTACGCTGGAGGAGCGTGGAAGCGCCGCTGCTGGCCTGGGCGCAGGAGACCGGGCAGAGGACGCAGGCAGCCGGAGACAAGACGTCGCTCCCCGCGGTGTATTCGGGGAGGATCCAGCGCTTGGCGCAGGCGAGTGCCGAGACCAAGGCGCCCGCCCAGGTCCTGCGGATCGGGGAGATCGCCATCGGCACGTCCCCTTGTGAAACCTTCGCGGAGACGGGTTTGGAGTTTAAAAAGCGGAGCCCCTTCAAGCATTCGTTCATGGTGGAGCTGGCCAACGGCTACTACGGGTACCTGCCGACTCCGCGGCATTTTGAACTAGGCGGGTACGAGACCTGGCCCGGCACCAACTATTTGGAGCCGCAGGCCTCGGTGAAGCTCATGGACGCGCTGCTGGGCATGGCCCGCGAACTGGAGCCCCCCAAGCGTTAGCCCACCGGGGCTTCCTGTTTCCCAATGGATCCCGCCGTTTGGTGCGTCATGGACCTTCCCAACCCCCATCCGAACCCAATTAACCCCACTTCCGGGTTTCTAAGGCTTGGGCCCCAAGAGGAGCAGTCGCTCCGGGCTTTGCTCCGTTCCTGCGTACCGAGGAGTTCGGAGGCGGACAAAGGGATGCAGTCGGCGAGTGTCGTGGCTTGGCAGAAATTCACGACCCTGAACGACCCCGCGAAATTCGGCGCCTGGGTGGCGCTGGTTCCGCGGTCCGAAGTGTGGATGGCGCGGGGTGGGAGAAGGCCAGGGTCGAGTTGCGTGTCCTCCCCGGCACCAAGTTCTTGCTGCTCCTGTTCCAGTTTGTGGACGCCCGCGCCAACGGCGGAAGAAGAGTGGTTCATGTCGACACGGCAAGCGAATTTACCGTCCAATTCTTGGAGGACATCCAGGTGTTGCTAGTCTGCACTGTTCTCATCCGGTAGAAACCCGGATCGTATCGAACCCATCTCCGCCTTCCCTCCATGAAGCCCCTTTCCTCCCTTCTCACCCTGCTTTTATTCGCGCCCGTGAGCGGGCACGCGGTGGGGATCAAACCGGTGAACGTCATGCACGAAAGACACCGGGCACTGCTCAAGGAAAACTGCGAAGCCTGTCACGGTTCGGAAAAACAAAAGGGCAAGTTCCGCGTGGATGATCTCTCCCTGGAGGTGAACGACCTTCAGACCGCCGAGCGCTGGCAGAAAATCCTCGATGCCATCAATTCCGGGGAGATGCCGCCGCCGGAGGAGGCAAAGCAGCCAGGCA
The DNA here is from genome assembly GCA_044348365.1 of Chthoniobacteraceae bacterium. Taxonomy (GTDB): domain Bacteria; phylum Verrucomicrobiota; class Verrucomicrobiia; order Chthoniobacterales; family Chthoniobacteraceae; genus Chth-196. The sequence goes on along the minus strand of JBIKSY010000020.1, from coordinate 3,184 downwards.
AGCAGGCGAAGGCCGACTTCTTGGACGATCTTGCCCAGGTGATGGTGGCCGCCCGGCGCACGCTGAGCGACCAGCACGGAAACATCGCCATGCGGCGCCTCAACCAGAGGGAATACAAAAACACGCTCCGGGTGCTGCTGGGTGCGGATGTGGATGTGAGCGAACTGCCTTCGGACACCGATGCCGCGCGTTTTGACACGGTGGGAACCGGCCTCTTCATGTCGGGTAACCAGGTCGAACAATACGAGTCGATTGCGATGAAAGCTCTGGAGGAGGCCTTTGCTCTGCGTGCGGCGGCCGGGGTGCAGAAAAAGTTCCGCTATGAGGTGGAGGAGACCAACCAGAAGTTCAAGGAGACCGTCGACACCGAACTGGAGAAACACGAGCGGGCCTCCCGCTGGGTGAAGGCCGTCGAGGAGGCCGCCGGCAAGCCCGAGAACGCGGAGGTTGTGGCGGAACTACGCAAGAACTCCAAGAACGACAGCGTCTTCCGCCGCTCGTGGAAGAGCATCCCCGGGGCGCCGGCGCCGGAGGAGTTTGGGTTTACCACGACTGAAAACAACACGGACCAGGCCAACCGCGCTTTTGCCCGGGGGCCCTCCGTCTTTGCCTATCAGATGCGCTATCTGGTGCAGCCGGCCTTGGACACCGGCGCTTATTTGACCATCCAGGACCAGGACGGAGGCTCCAACTCGGCTCTCTTTGTGAGCATTCCCGGAGACTTCCCCCCGGGCGACTACGTGATCCGCGTCCGGGCGGGTATGACTCCCCAGGCCACCCCGGAACGCCGTTTTTTGGACTTTGGGTTCAAAGGCAGGAGCCGCCCCGTGACGAGCGTCCACGAGGTCACCGGCACGTTGGACGCCCCGTCGGTCATCGAAATCCCCTTCCACCGGACGTGGTTGCACAGGGACCAAAACGCCTACCGCTTGTACGTCCGGGAAAAGGGAACGGCGGACACCAACGAGCAAATCAAACAGAAGCTGGATCAGGGCAAGAAACTCAACGGCGTCGCCCCGGACTTTGCGATCTGGGTGGACTGGATTGAAATCGAGCGCCTCCCCGAAACCGAGGCGGACACCCCGCCGGGAATCCGGGCACTGGGTGTTGCCCTCGATGACAAGACGCCGGCTCCGAAGGTCCCCGAGCTGCGGGCCGCCTTGGAGCGCTTTGCACTCGAGGCGTTCCGCGGCAGCCAACCCACGGAGCGCTACCTGGACCGGCTCGTCCGCCTTTACGAGGAGTCCCGCGCCGACGGAACCAGACACAGCATCGCGCTCAAGGAGACCCTGTCGGTGGTGCTCGCCTCGCCCAAGTTTCTTTACCGCGCCGAGCCTTCACCTGGGGAAGCACGCCGGAAACTGCAGGGAAATGAAATCGCCACGCGGCTGTCCTACTTCCTGTGGGGCGCGCCGCCGGATGCCACCCTGCGCGCGCTGGGGGACGGGGGCGACTTGCTGCAGCCGGCAGTGCTCGCCGGGCAGACCGACAGGCTGCTCAACGACCAGCGCTCGATGGAGTTCGTGAAAGCGTTCAGCCGCCAGTGGCTGAATCTGGACCGTCTCGATTTTTTCCAGTTCAGCGCAGAGCTCCACCCCCGGTTTGATTTTGGCACGAAGTGGGCCGCCCGGCAGGAGGTCTACGAAACGCTGGCCTACTTTCTCAGGGAGAACGCCAGCGTCCGGGATTTGCTCAAGGCAGACTATGTGGTGATCAACGGCGTGCTCGCCAATTACTACGGCATCGAGGGGGTCCAAGGGGACGCTTTCCGAAAGGTCGCGCTCCCAGCGACTTCGCCCCGGGGCGGCTTGCTGGGAATGGCAGCCGTTCTGGCCATGGGCAGCAACGGGGAACACACCAGTCCCGTGGAACGCGGCGCATGGGTGCTCCGAAAGGTGCTCAACGAGCCGCCCCCGCCGGCTCCGGCCAACGTGCCGGCCCTGACCCGGCTGGCGGGCAAGGTGCTCACCACCCGCGAGCGCGTTTCAGCACACCAAGAGGACGCCCAGTGCGCGAGTTGTCATCGCAAGATCGATCCGATCGGATTTGGTCTCGAGAACTTTGATGCCGCGGGCCTCTGGCGAACGGAAGACTCCTTTCAGGCACGCGACAACGACGGAAAGCCTCTGCCAAACGCAAAAAAGACCTGGGTGATTGATCCCGCAGGCACCTTCCACCGCGGGCCGGCCTTCCGCGATTTTAATGAAATGCGGGACGTGGTGGCCGGCCGGACCGACGCCTTCGCCCGGGGCATCGCCTCCGCCCTGGTCGAATACGGCCTTGGCCGCCCCTGCGGTTTCAGCGACGATGCCCTCGTCGAATCTATCGTGCAGCGGGCCCGAAAACAGAACTTCAGCCTGCGGGAATTCCTGCACGCCCTCGTCCAAAACGAAGCCTTTCAAAGCAAATAAACTCCCCATGAACACCAACCTCTCCCGCCGCCATTTCCTGCGCTCCGGCAGTTCCGTGATCGCCCTCCCCTTTCTCGAATCCCTCGGGTTCCGCCGGTTTGCCTCCGCCGCCAAGGCGGGAGCCAATCCGAAGCGCCTGATTTTCATGGGACTGGGCTGGGGGCTCACCACCGAGACCTGGTTCCCGGATCCCAAACAGCCGGGAGCCGATTACGAAATTCCGAAGGGGTTGGAACCCCTGGCGCGTCACAAGGCCGATTTCACCGTCCTGCAAGGGTTGACCCACCGCTTTGTGAACGCGGGACACCAGGGCAGCACGTTCTGGCTCACGGGCGCCAACCAGTTCGCCGTGTCGGGAAAGAGCTTTCACAACACGATCTCAGCCGACCAGGTCGCGGCGGAGCACTTTGGTTTGCAGACCCGTTTTACCTCGCTGCAGTTGGACTGCGGCACCTACGCGGGGAATTCCGGCCACGGACCGGGACTGTCCCTTGCCTGGGATGCGAGCGGCAAACCGATTGCCGGACACAAAACCCCCGTGGAGGCTTTCCACCGGCTTTTCTCCGGTGAAAACACTTCCCTGGAAAAACGCAAAGCGCTCCTGAAGCGGCGGCACAGCGTCCTGGACACGGTCCTCGAGGACGCGCACGACCTGCAGCGGGGTCTCGGGAAAAGCGACACCGCAAAACTGGGCGAGTATCTGGACGGCATTCGCGACATTGAAACCCGGCTCAGCAAGGACGAGCAGTGGCTGGAAGTGCCTCGCCCCAAGG
>JBIKSY010000019.1:0-30078 GCA_044348365.1 Chthoniobacteraceae bacterium | reverse complement strand
GAGTCGGACATAGAAAAGCTTGGGCGGTCTGGCCGGGCGCCCCACAGCATGGCGCGCCTCAGCTCCCTACTATGGAGGGGTGTGGGCGGGGGGTCAACCGGTGAGGGAGCTTTGCGGGGGGCAGCGGCGGGTAGACGCACGGCGCAAAGCGGGCTAGATATTGGCTCATGAACACAGCCGGCGCCCCTGCAGGGGAACTCATCGGAGACTTGGTGGACAAGGTGCTGGCGGGGGCCCGGGTCTCCCAGGCCGAGGCGTTGCAACTCTACAAGCTGCCCCTGCAGATGCTCGGGAGCCTTGCCAACCACCGGCGCAACCTTGCCAAGGCGGCCGCCTACGGTGGCCGGGGCGAGCAGGTGGTCACCTACATTGTCGACCGCAACGTCAACTACACCAACGTGTGCAACGTGTACTGCAAGTTCTGCGCGTTTTACCGCACGGAGCGGGACGCGGACCACTACGTGCTCAGCCTCGACCAGCTTGGCGCAAAGCTCGAGGAACTGAGCGCCATAGGCGGCGTCCAAGTGCTCTTACAGGGGGGGCACCACCCCAAACTCAGCATTTCTCACTACCTGGAGATGCTTTCCTTCATCAAGGAGCGGTTTCCCCAGATCAACATCCACGGTTTTTCGCCGCCCGAGTTCCACCATTTTTCGCAGGTATTTGGCCTGCCCGTGGCCGAGGTGCTGCGCCTTTTCAAGGAGGCCGGCCTGGGCTCGATCCCGGGCGGCGGCGGCGAGATCCTGGTGGACCGCGTGCGCAACCGGATCGCCCCCCTCAAGGCCAACAGCGACGAGTGGCTTGGGGTGATGGAGGCGGCCCACGCCTTGGGACTCAAATCGAGCGCGACAATGATGTTCGGCCACGTTGAGACGGTGGAGGACCGGGTGGAGCATCTCGAGCGGTTGCGCGAGGTGCAGGATCGCACGGGCGGGTTCACCGCCTTCATTTGCTGGACCTTCCAGCCGGAGAACACCGTTCTTAAGGCCGAGCCGGTCGGTTCCTCGGAGTACCTGCGGATGCAGGCGCTTTCCCGGATCTATCTAGACAACATAGAGAACCTCCAGAGCAGCTGGGTGACCCAGGGGCCCAAGATCGGCCAGCTGGCCCTCAGCTATGGAGCCAACGACTTTGGCTCGGTCATGATGGAAGAGAACGTGGTGTCCAAGGCGGGCACCAGCTACCGCCTGCAGGCCGATGAAATCGAGCGGCTCATTCGGGAGGCCGGCTACCAGCCGAGCCGGCGGTCCACCTGGTACGAACTCTTGGAATAGCGGGCGGCGTGGGCCCCGAGGATTTGCGATAGAAAACGGTCCGCCCTCTGCTAAATTCCCACGACCATGGATTTGTCTAATGAACCGCTGATCATCGCAGGACGTACTTTCCAGTCCCGGCTGCTGCTTGGAACCGGAAAGTTTTCGTCCAACGAGGCGATGGCCGGCGCCTTGGAGGCGAGCGGGACCCAGATCGTGACCGTGGCCCTCCGCCGGGCCGATCTTTCGGGCAAGAACGATCCGTTCGCCAACATCCTGGAGTTTATCGACCCCAAGAAGTACCTCCTGCTGCCCAACACCAGCGGCGCCATGAACGCGGAGGAGGCGGTGCGCCTGGCGCGTCTGGCAAGGGCCGCCGGAATCTCCGATTGGGTCAAGCTCGAGATCCATCCAGACCCGCGCTACCTCCTGCCCGACCCGATCGAGACCCTCAAAGCTGCGGAGATTCTTGTCAAAGAGGGCTTTGTGGTCCTCCCTTACATCAACGCCGACCCCGTTCTCGCGAGGCGCCTCGAGGACGCGGGCACCGCCACGGTCATGCCTCTGGGCGCGCCCATCGGCAGCAACCGGGGCCTCCGCACGCGCGACCAGATCGAAATCATCCTCGAACAGTGCAGCATCCCGGTGATCGTGGACGCTGGGATCGGCGCGCCCAGCCAGGCGGCGGAGGCGCTCGAAATGGGGGCTGCCGCCGTGCTGGTCAACACCGCCATCGCCATCGCCCCTGACCCGGCCCGCATGGCGCGGGCTTTCCGCCATGCGGTGGAGGCGGGACGCGCCGCCTTCGAGGTCGGCCTTGGTGAAGCGGCGTTCGCCGCCTCCCCCACCAGCCCGCTCACGGCCTTTCTCCAGCACACGCACCAATAAAAACACGCCGGTGCAAACCGGTCCCAAAGCCGCGCTCCCAATTCCCTCCGCCCTGCCGTTTCCGGCGGTTTCCTCCCCTCGCTTCCATGGCCCTCCTCGAAGTCCGTAACCTCAAAACCTATTTCCCCGTCCGCTCCGGCGTACTGCGCCGGCACGTGGACGACCTCAAAGCCGTCGACGACGTGAGTTTCAGCGTCGAGGCCGGCACGACCGTGGGGTTGGTGGGGGAGAGCGGCTCGGGCAAGTCCACCATCGGCAAAACCTTGCTGAAGCTGATCCCGGCCACCTCGGGGGAGGTGCTCTACGAGGGGCGCGACATCCTGCCCCTGGGCGAGGGCGAGTTCCGGCCCTTGCGCCGGCAGTTGCAGATGATCTTTCAGGATCCGTTCGGCTCGCTCAATCCGCGCCATTCCATTCTGGAGATCGTAGGGGAGGCGCTGGAGATCCACTTCCCAAGCCTGGGCCGCCGGGAGCGAGCCGATCGAGTCGCCGAGCTGCTCCGGCAGGTGGGGCTGCAACCTGAAATGGCCGGGCGTTATCCGCACGAGTTTTCCGGGGGCCAGCGGCAGCGGATTGGGATCGCCCGCGCGCTGGCGGTCGAGCCGCGCTTTATCGTGTGCGACGAGCCGGTCAGCGCGCTGGACGTGAGCGTGCAGGCGCAGATCGTCAACCTGCTGCAGGATTTGCAGCAGGAGCTGGGGCTTTCCTACCTGTTCATCGCGCACGATCTGGCGGTGGTGGAGCACATCAGTGACCACGTGCTCGTCATGTACCGGGGCCACATTGTGGAGTCCGCGCCCGCCGCGCGGATCTACGCCGACCCGCAGCACGAGTACACGCGCAAGCTTTTGGCAGCCGTGCCCAAGTTTGCCTAGGGCCCAAAAGCAGACATGACGCCTTTCCTGCGCAAACTGATGGGCATCAACTGGCTGATCGCCGGTTTGACCATCCTGCTCTCCCTGTTCGGCGTTGTGGCCGTCTACAGCGCCACCTACTTTCGCACCGGTGAATACTGGGAAAAGCAGCTGGTCTGGGTGGGCGGCGGCATCTTGGTTTTTTTCACAGTCAGCGTCATGCACTACCGGTGGGTGAAGTGGGCGGCCCTGCCCATGTACGTCATGGGCATCCTGCTGACGGCTTTGACCTACACCTCCCTCGGACAGGAGCACGGCGGCGCAAAATGCTGGCTCAGGTTGCCGGGCATCGGCACCTTCCAGCCCTCCCAGCTTGCGCTGATGGCCGGGATCCTCACGGTCGCGCTGTTTCTCGGCCAGTTCAAGGGGATGCACCCTTTTCTCAAGCTGCTTTCGGTGGGGAGCATCATCGGAGTCCCGATTTTGCTCACGATCAAGCAGCCCGACTTCGGAATGACGCTGGTCTGGATTCCGGTGATGATGGCCACGATGTTTGCCGCGGGCCTGCCCAAGCGGTACCTGCTGGCGATCATCCTAAGCGGCATGGCGCTACTGCCTTTGGTGATCAACTTCGGCCTCAAGCCCTACCAGCGGCAGCGGTTGGTGACCTTTGTCGACCCGCAGATTGATCCGCAGGGAGCGAGCTATGCCATCAACCAAGCCCTCATCGCCATCGGCTCGGGAGGTTTTGCCGGCAAGGGCTTCAAGGCGACCGGAACGCAGGTCGAGCAGGGCTTCATCCCGGGTACGACCGTACACACCGACTACATCTTCACGGCCATCAGCGAACAGTGGGGGTTTGTGGGCAACTTCGTTCTGATCAGCGCCTTTGGCGTGTTGTTGCTGACCTGCCTCTATGTCGCCCACAAATCAGCAGACGAGTTCGGACTCGTGATTTGCGCCGGATTCACCGCCCAGATCTTCTTCCACGTCTATCAAAACATCGGCATGACCATTGCCATCATGCCCATCACCGGCCTGCCACTCCCCCTGATCTCCTACGGGGGCACTTTCCTGCTGATGAACGCAATCTCCCTCGGCCTGGTGAACTCCGTTTGGATTCACCGCAAGGACATCGTCTGAGCCGCCGCACTCCTCAGTCGGAGGCGGCTTCCTCCCGGGCGCCTTCCGCGGAGGGACGGAAATAGACGGCCACGTTGCCCACCGTCTGCACCAGCAGGCTGGAGGTCCGTTCGGCGAGTTCCGGGGCGAGCGTCCGCCGCTCGTCCTTGAGTCCCACAAAGCGCACCTTCACGAGTTCGTGGCTAGCGAGGGCGTCCTCCATGCTCGCGACCAACGGTTCGCTCAAGCCGGCCTGGCCCACCCGCACCAGAGCGTCCAAGGTTTGTGCGCGGGATTTGAGGGAGCGTTTTTCGGCTCCGGAAAGGGTAATGTTCACTTGGCTGCCGGTTCCTCGATCAGACCCTTTTGTAGCAGCTTTTGGAGCTTCGGTGAAATCACCATGGCGCAGTAGCCGTTGCGGGTCTTGTTGTCGTTGTAGTAGTTCTGATGGTATTCTTCCGCCTTGTAAAACTTCGGCATCGGAGCGATCTGGGTGACGATCGGGCTTTTAAAATCCTTCTGCGCGGCGTCCCGGGACTTTTCCGCGAGCGCCTTCTGGCGGTCGTTTTCAAAGAAAATCACCGACCTGTACTGGGTGCCTTGGTCGGCACCTTGCCGGTTGAGGGTGGTGGGGTCGTGGGCTGCCCAGAACACGTCCAACAGCTTTTCAAAGGAGATGAGCGCGGGTTGAAACTGGAGCTGGACGACCTCCGCATGCCCGGTCTCCCCGGTGCACACCGCCTTGTAGGTCGGGTTTTCGACAGCGCCACCGGCATACCCGCTCGCGACGGAAGTGACCCCTTTGAGCCGCTGGAACACCGCCTCGATGCACCAGAAGCAGCCCCCGCCAAAGGTGATTTTTTCCACGGTAGGTGGCGTCGTTTCGGCGGCAGGAAGCGTCATGGCAATTAGACCGAAGATTAAGGTGGGGAGAAGCACTTTCATGGCGCCGTGAAACGTAGCGGCAACCTTCTTCGGAGAGAAGCCCCGAGTGTTTGCCTTGAGAAAGACCCTCGCCTGGGTTGTCTTAGCCCAATGCGTCCGCCCCGATTTCTCCCCCTCGCTTTCTTTTGTGCCTTCGCGGCATCCGCCGCCCTCACCGCCCTCGCTCAAACGCCCCCGGCGGCTGCACCCGCCGCCGCAGAACCGTGGCGCCAGCAGCTTCACGAGGAGGAGAAGGCTATCACCGCCGCGCTGGAAAAGATGCCCTCCATCCGGCTGCTTTCGAGGCGCGGCGATACCCGCGTGTTTCTCGGCAACTTCTCAGGAGCCATCGCCGACTACGAGGGCATGATCTCCCAGGACCCGGCCCAGGACGCCCCGCACTGGCGGCTGGGGATCGCCTATTATTTCGACGGCCGTTTTCCACAGGCCGCCGCGCAGTTCGAAAAATACCACGCCTTCGACAACCGCGACCGCGAGAACGGGGTGTGGAAGTTTTTTTCGCAGGCGCGCGCCGACGGAATCGACACGGCCCGCAAGGGGTTGCTGCGCTACACCCAGTTTGACCGGGAACCTTTTCCGTCCGTCTACAAAATGCTGGCCGGTGAAATGACCCCCGCCGAGGTGCTCGCTGAGGTGAACCAAAAGGGACTGCAGGGCGACACGCGCGTGGTGTTTTTCGCCAAATACTACGCCGGGGTGATGGAATCCCTGTCCGGCCGCAAGGCGGAGGGTCTCAAGCTCGTGGAAGAAGCCGTCGCGCTTTTTAATCCGGACTCGGCCGGCCGCGACGGTCCCGGCTACATGTGGCACTCCGCCCGACTGCACGCCGCGCAGCTGGCGCGGGAGGCGGGGCGCTAGGCCGGGCTGAGGCGCACCCTCTCCTGCACCCGGTCCCGACCCACCCAGAGCCATTTTCCCATGAAACCTCTCTTGAGAATCATCTCCCTGTGCCTGCTCGTAACCGGGCTCCTTCCGCTCCGCGCCGAGCCGCCCGCCGCCCGCAAGCCCAAGGAGCCGTTGGGGGAGGTCCCCGGTGTGCGCTCGCTGGAGGTGTGTGCCGAGGGCGGCAGGCTGCATCTGCTTTTGGGCGAGCTCGCGTCACCCACGGCCGTGCCCACGCTCACCCACCGCACCTCCATGGACGGCGGTGCCAGCTGGTCCGACCCCGTCCAGATCAACCGCGACACCCCCAAACCGCACGGCATCCACCGTGGAACAGACGCACGCATCGCGGCGTACGGCGAGCGGCTCGTCGCGGCCTGGACCAGCGCCGGAACCGACGCCTGGGGCAGCGGGCCCTTGACGCTGGTCGCCTCGGCCGATGGCGGCAAAACCTGGGTGCCTTGCGAAAACCCAGCCGATGACGGCCGCACCGATGGGCACAACTTTCTAGCCCTTGCCGCCGACAGCGCCGGCGTGTTTCACCTGGCCTGGCTCGACAGCCGCGACGGCGACCGCGGGCTGCGGTACGCCCAGTCCAAGGACGGCGGGCTGCACTGGGAGCGAAACCACACCGCCGCCCCAAAGACCTGCGAGTGTTGCTGGAACTCGCTGGCGCCGCTTGCAGACGGCGGAATCGCCATCCTGTTCCGGGGCCGCGCGCCGCGGGACATGCACGTGGTCACCTCCCGGAATGCGGGGCTCGAGTGGAGCAAGCCGGTGGCGGTGGGTGGCTTCCAGTGGGATTTCAGCGCGTGCCCGCACGTGGGTGGGGCACTCATCACCCAGCGCACTCCTGCCGGGGAACAGCTTCACGCAGCCGTGTGGACCGGCGCGCCCGGTGCCTCGGGCATGTACCACCTGCGCTCCGACGACTCCGGCCGGAGTTGGACCGCGCCGCACAAAATGAACGTGCCCCTGGCCTGGCATCCGGCGCTTGCGGCTGACTCGAAAAACCGCCTGCTCGCAGTCTGGGACACCATGACGGCTTCCTCGCCCGAAACCTGGGGCGCTCTCTCGCCCGACGGCGGCCTCACCTGGAACCCGCCCGTTTTGTTGTCGCAACCGTCCGAGCCCGCGGCGCATCCGCGGGTCGTCGCATTGGAAAAAGGGTTCCGCGTGTTTTGGACCGAGGAGCGCCCCCTCCAGACCGCCTCTTGGAAGAGCGTGTTGTTTCCGGAATAACGCCGCAACCGCGGTTGTGGCGACGCGTGAAACAGCTTCGCCCGAAATGGCTCCGCTTGAACTACGGCCCCGTTCCCTCGGGTGCCGGGAAAACTTCACCCATTGGGAATTCACTCATTGGGAACTGCAAGGAACTTAAAAAAGGTGGCCCCGCCTTTGCCGTCTAGCCGGGTCTCCCGTTCCCTCGTTAGGTAACGGGGGAGACCTGGGACGGGCATCAGACTTCCAATAAAGGCATGTCATCAACCTGCCCACCCCGGCCTCCTGATTAGATATATCGGATCGGGATTGCCAGCGTACACTCGAACAACGCAGGGCCATTTTAGTGCCGGCTTTTCTCACACAGCCCGCCCCGGAAAGTAACATCCGTACCGTGCTGCGCAATCAGGCCGACGTTGGGAAAGAGCTATGGAAAAACCAACGCACAACGACCAAAACCGACAGAAACCAACAGACTATTCTCTCGGCTGTACACCAAGTTCCGCGGCTAAAAGCTGCTTCAACCTAGCGTGTGCGGAGTTCACTTCCTCCGCAGTAAGAGTCCTCTCAGCCGACCGATATGTCAATGAATAGCCGAGCGACTTTGCCCCCGCAGGCACCCTCACCCCCGTCGGATCCGTGAACACATCAAACAGGGTCACCCCCTGCAAAAGGGGCTCCTGTCCGGACTCCAGCACCTCCACCACCCGGCCGTGCGACAACTCCAGAGGCGCCACCAATGCTATATCGCGCGTCGTATGGGGAAACCGGGGCAGTTCCTGAAACCGCGCCGCAGCCGCGGGCCGCGCAAGCTGCCCGTCCAGTTCGATCTCCGCCGCTAGCAGCGCGCCGCCCAGGTCCAGCGCCTTGGCTTCGGAGGGACGCAGCTGCCCGGCAATGCCGGCGTCCACGCCGTCCACCAGCACCCGCACCGCCAAACCCAGACTGCCGGTCGCAGCCGCCGGGGCAAACTCCACGGTCTTTCCGAGCACCGCCGACAGCACGCCCTTGAGGTCAAACAAGTCCACATCGGGTGCCGTTGCGCACCGCCAGTTTGGACTCGCCGCCGCCCCAGCCAAAACCACCGCGAGGTGTGTGCGTTCCTCGGTTCCCTCCGCCGAGAAAACACGCCCCACTTCAAACAGCCGCACCTGTTTGACTCCGCTGCGCGCATTGCGCGCCGCCGCCTCGATCAGTCCGGGAACCAGCGCTGGCCGCAGTACCACCTGGTCCTCGTTGAGCGGGTTCTTCACCCGCTGCAGGGGCACCTGCACAAACGGACTCAGGGCCATGCGCTCCGAAACCAGGGTTAAACTCCGGGCCTCAAACAAACCCTGACCCATTGCCGCCCGCCGCAGGTTCATGAGCCTGTCGTACTGCGCGTCCGCCGGCGAGGCGTGGCTGAAGTGTGCGCGTGTCGACGCCGGAAAATATTCGATTCCCACGATCCGGGCAATTTCCTCGATCAGATCGACTTCCCGGGTCAGGTCGCTCCGGTGTGTGGGCACGTCCCAGCCGCCGTCGGACTTGCTGAGTCCCAGCGCGCCGAGGATCTGGGAGATCCGCGCCTCGGGCACTGCCGCGCCCAGCAGCGCACCCACCCGCTCGAGCCGGAGGGGCACGTGTCGCACGGGCGTGAGTCCCATCAGGAGCGCGTCCACGTCCGTACCGGGGTCCCCGCCGCCGACCTGTAACGCCACCGGCCGCGCGCCCGCCAGTTCCGCAAGCAGGGACGCCGCCCGCTGCGAGGCGCGCAGCGTTCCCGCCGCGTCCACCCCGCGCTCAAACCGGTAGCTCGATTCGCTCGAAAGCCCGAGGCTCCGCGAGGTTCGCCGGATCAGGCCCGGCTCAAAGGCTGCGCTTTCCAGAGCCACCCGCTGTGTCCCCTCATCGACGGCCGTGCCGGCGCCGCCCATCACGCCGGCGATCGCTACGGGTCCACTTTCGTCCGCGATGACCAGGTCCGAAGTCGACAAGGCGTACGTCTTTCCATCCAGCGCCACAATGCTTTCCCCGGGCACGGCAAAACGCACGCCAAGGCTTCCGCGCAGCTTGTCCGCATCGAAGGCGTGCAGGGGTTGGCCGGTCTCGAGCATGACCCAGTTGGTGATGTCCACCACGTTGTTAATCGCCCGCATCCCAAGCGCCTCCAGTCGCTGGCGCATCCATTCCGGGGCGGGACCCACCGACACGCCCTCCAGATGCCGCACCGAATACAGCGGGCAGCCTGCGCCGACGGCGGGCGTTTCGGAACCCGTGGCTGTCTCCGCACTGAAGCTGGCCTTTGGGTGCCACGCGCAGCCCGTGAGCGCCGCCACCTCGCGCCCGATTCCCTCGTGGCTGAGCAAGTCCGGACGGTTGGGCGTGATTTCCAAATCCAGTACCGTGTCAGCCGGAAAAAGGGTCGCAATCGGGGTCCCCGGTTCCGCGGCCGGATCCAGTAACAAGAGTCCGTCGGAAGTGTCGGTGAGACCCAGTTCGCTGGCACTGCAAAGCATGCCTTCGGAATCCACCCCGCGCAGTTTTCCCACACGGATCTTGAAGTCCCCGGGCAGCACGGCACCTGCCTGCGCCAGCAGCACCTTGTCACCCACCTTGTAGTTTTTCGCGCCGCACACAATCTGGAGGTGCTTGCCGGAACCGTCGTCCACCTTGCAAACCGAAAGCCGGTCGGCGTTGGGATGTTGCTCGGAGGAAACAATCTGCGCTGCGACCACTTTTGGAAAGTCGGCGCCCCGTTCCAAAATCTCCTCTACTTCGACGCCCGCCATGGTGAGCAGCTGCGACAAGCGCGCCGCGTCTTCGCGAAACTCCACAACCTCCCGGAGCCAGTTTAAAGAAACCTTCATAAGATCAGGACAAAAATTAAAATTGGGAAAGGAAGCGCTGGTCGCCGTCGGTGAAAAACCGGATGTCTGGCACACCCGACTGGATCATGGCCAGCCGGTCCAGGCCGAAGCCAAAGGCGAAGCCGGTGTAGCGCTCGGGATCCAAGGCCTGGTCCCCGCGCCGGGCGTTCACGGCCTGAAACACCGCCGGGTCCACCATGCCGCAGCCGGCGATTTCAAGCCAGCGCCCGCCGCCCAACGCCGCTGTGCGGACGTCGACTTCAAAGCTGGGTTCTGTGAACGGGAAAAAGTGGGGCCGGAACCGGAACTCGGCGTCGCCCCCGAGCAGTTCGCGGAAGAAGAATTCCAGCGTGCCGCGCAGATCGCCCAAGGTGACGTTCTCGTCAACATACAGCCCCTCCATCTGCGTAAACTGTGCGAGGTGCGTCGCGTCGACCTCGTCGCGGCGGTATGCGGCGCCGGGCGCAATGATGCGCACGGGCGGGGCCATCCGCTCCAGCGTGCGGATCTGGATCGACGAGGTGTGGGTGCGCAGCAGCCGCCCGTCGGGCATGTAAAAGGTGTCCGCCTCGTTCCGGGCCGGATGATCCGCCGGCGTGTTGAGCGCGTCGAAACAATGCCACTCGGTCTCGATGTCGGGCCCGTCGGCGAGGGCGAACCCCATCCGCCGAAAAATCTGCGTGGCCCGGTCCATCAACTGCGTGATGGGGTGCAGGGCGCCGGCGGGAGAGGCGGTGCCGGGAAGGGTCACATCCACCCCCGTGAAAGCCTTTCCCTCCTGCTCGGCCACCAACGCCGCCTTGCGGGCCTCCAGCGCGGAGGTCAGCGCCGTGCGGCTTTCGTTTAGAATCTTGCCGACCCGCGGCTTCTCCTCCTTGGAAAGCTCCCGCATCCGGTCTGAAAAGGCGGTCAACTCCCCGCCGCGGCCCAGCAGCCGAACACGGACGGCCTCAAGCTGCGCCTCGTCTGCACAGGCGGCAATTTCTTTGAGGACTGTTGAACAGAGGGATTCGATTTGAGCTTCCATCAGATAAGGCTATAGGACTTCCAAAAGTAGGCTCAGCAGAATGCCCTGCCAAAACGCGTGTGCAAGTCCCGCCTGCGAGGGATTGGAAGGGCAGGCGGCGAACTTACGATTGCAATTTACAGACCTTAAACCTAGTGATTGAGCTGATATTCGCTGAGTGTTAGCCTCTGTTGTCACTTTATATGATCGAATGGTACGAAATTCAGGAGGAGTGGCCGACTTTGGCGGCCATGGCCATTATCGAGGTGCTCCTCTCCGTCGACAACATGATGGCGGTGTCGGCGGTTGCCGTCCACCTGCCCAGCAAGCAGCGGCCCCTTGCCCTGGCGATTGGAACTTTGGGGGCCTACGTGCTGAGGGTCGTCGCGTTGCTCGTGACCGCCCCTCTGATTTCGATGTCCTTCATAGCCAAAATTCTGGGCTCGCTCTATATGATGCACCTGGCGGCCTCCCACTTTACCCGGCCGCACGCACCGGAGGGTTCCGTCCGGGAGGTCCAGTGGGGCTTTGTCAAGACGGTCCTCATGGTCCTGCTGGTGGATTTCCTGCTGACCACGGACAACATTATTGCCGCGGTTTCGATGAGCAAGGTCGTGTGGGTTGTCTGCTCGAGCGTTTTGTTTGGAGTGGTACTGGTGGGTTTTCTCGGCCGTTACACGGTCCGCGTGGTGCGGAAGTTTCCGGTGCTCAGCGACAGCATCTACGTGCTCATCGGCTGGATCGGCTTGTTGCTGATGGCAGAGACCACCACCAAGTCGCTCCAGATCGCACACCTGAACGATCTCCAGAAGTTCTTGGTGCTCGTTGAAATCATTCTCGTGACCCTCGTTTATGATGCGATGCCGCCCCTTCAGCGGCTGCTTAACCCCCTTTTCAAGGGAGTCTTCCTTCCTGTGCTGCGGGTTCTCAACTATCCGCTTTCGATTCTTTTCTGGCCGGTCCGCAAACTCACCGCCCTCGCAGACTAACCGCCTCCCTTCTTTCCTTTGAGCGGTGCCCGGGCTTGCCTGTCCGGCAGTCGCTCTGACGGCCTGATGTCCGACATTCCAAATCCAAGTGCGGGCTCCATCGAGATCCGCGGCGCCCGTCAGAACAACCTCAAGGGTTTTGACCTCTCCCTTCCGCTGGGAAAGCTCATCGTGGTCTCAGGCCCGAGCGGCAGCGGCAAGTCGAGCCTCGCCTTCGACACCCTCTATGCAGAGGGCCAGCGGCGCTATGTGGAGACCTTCAGTCCCTACACCCGCCAGTTCTTTGACCGGATGGACAAACCGGCGGTGGACGAAATCCGGGGCATTCCGCCCGCCATCGCCATCGAGCAGGTCAACGCCGTCAAGTCCACCCGCTCGACAGTGGGCTCCATCACCGACCTCAACGACTACCTCAAGCTGCTGCTCCCGCGCGTGGTGCAGGCCTTCTGCCCCTCCTGCCAGAAGCCCGTCCAACCCGAAACCGCCTCCTCCATCGCGGCCGCCCTGCTCTCGCTAAACGCGGGGCCGCTCCTCGTCTGCTTTCCCCTCGCAGTCCCACCGGATGCCGATCCTGCCGAGTTTTTCGCCTTCCTCCAGCAGCAGGGCTACCAACGGCTCTGGTTCGGGGGCTCCGTTTTCCGCACGGCCGACGCGGCCCCTCAACTTCCCCTAACGGTCTACGTCATCCAGGACCGGTTGACCCCAGCCCCCGCCGTGCGCGCGCGCCTGTTCGAGGCGGTGGAAACGGCGCTCCGTTTTGGAAAGGGCCGTCTCGCGGCCGTCGCAGGTGACGTCCTTCACAGCTACGCACTCGGGCGGCACTGTGGAGGCTGCAACCTCACGCTCCCAGAGCCCAGTGCCGGCAGGTTCTCCTTCAACCATCCCCTGGGCGCCTGCGCCACCTGCAAGGGTTTTGGGCGCACCATTACCATCGACCCGATGCGCGCCATTCCCGACACGGGTCTGAGCCTGGCCGCCGGCGCGGTCAAACCCTTCCAGACCAAGAACGGGCTGGAGTGCCAGCGCGACCTGCTCAAGGCCGCCGCGGCCAAGGGCGTCAGCGTCAAAATCCCCTTTGCAAAACTTCCCGCCGCCCACAAGGAGTGGGTGTTACTGGGGGAGGCACCCGAACGGCCGGGAGACGAACTTTGGAACGAGGGGCTCTGGTACGGCGTGCGGGGCTTCTTCAACTGGCTGGAGTCCAAGAGCTACAAGATGCACGTGCGCGTGCTCCTGAGCCGCTACCGGACCTACTCCGTCTGCCCCGACTGTGCCGGCGGCCGTTTCGCCCCGGAGACCCTGCTCTTCCGCTGGGACGGCCTCACCGCGCCCGATCTGATGCGGCTTCCCGTTGACGCCCTCCACGCCTTCCTCACCGCGCGCCGCGCCCAACTCGCCGCGGACCCCACCACCGACCTGCTCGCAGGCGAGGTCAGCTCCCGGCTCCATTACCTGCTGGAGGTCGGCCTCGGCTACCTCACCTTGGAGCGGCCCACCCGCACCCTCAGCGGCGGAGAGACGGCACGCGTCAACCTCACCACCTGCCTTGGCACCGCGCTGGTCAACACGCTCTTCGTCCTCGACGAACCCAGCATCGGCCTCCACCCGCGCGACACCCACCGCCTCCTTTCCGTCATGCGCCGCCTGCGCGACCGGGGCAACACGCTGCTCGTTGTCGAACACGAGGAGGCCATCCTCCGCGCCGCCGACCACATCGTGGAAATAGGTCCGGGCCGGGGAGATGCGGGAGGCGAACTCATCTACGCCGGCCCGGCTGAACCCGTTTTTTCCGGCGAGATCCAGACGCTCACCGGCGAGTACCTGACCGGCAAAAAAGCCGTGCCGCTCCCCGCCACCCAGCGCCGGCCGCGCGCCTGGCTCACGCTCACCGGGGCGACCGCCAACAATCTCGCCGGTATCGACGTCGCGTTCCCCGTGGGCGTCCTGTGTTGTGTCACGGGCGTCTCCGGTTCCGGCAAAAGTACGCTCGTCCACCAGGTCCTTTACCGCCATCTGGCCCACGCAAAGGGTCTTGAATTGGAGGAACCGCTTGCGGACTCCAGCACCCTCGGCGGAGCGGACAAGGTCGGCACCGTCGTGTTGGTGGACCAGTCCGCACTCTCCAAGACGCCGCGCTCCAGCCCCGCTCTGTACCTCGGTATTTTCGACGCGATCCGCGCCGCCTTTGCCGCAACGTCCGACGCACTGGACGCCGGCTTCACCGCGAGCACCTTTTCATTCAACTCCGGCGCCGGCCGCTGCGAGCGGTGCGGCGGCTCGGGTTTCGAGAAAATCGAGATGCAGTTTCTAAGCGACGTGTTCGTCCGCTGCCCCGAATGCGAGGGCTGCCGCTACCAGGCGCACGTGCGGAAAGTCAAACTCGGCGGGCTTTCCATCGACGAGGTGCTTTCGCTGACGGTTGTGGAGGCCCTGGCCTTCGCCGACACGCTTCCGCTGGCCGCCATCAAGCCCCCGTTGCGCGCGCTGGAGGAAATCGGGCTGGGCTACCTCCGGCTGGGCCAGCCCCTCAACGGCCTTTCCGGTGGTGAGTCGCAGCGGCTCAAGCTTGTGGAAAGACTCCTGGCGCGCTCCGAGCCGAACGCGCTGCTCATCCTCGACGAACCCACCACCGGGCTGCACTTCGACGACATCCGCCTTTTGCTGGGCGCGTTGAGCCGCCTCGTGGATGAGGGCCACTCCGTCGTTGTCATCGAACACAATCCGGACGTGATCCGCGGAGCCGACTATGTGATCGACCTCGGTCCCGAGGCGGGTGTCCACGGCGGCCGCGTGCTGGCCGTGGGCACGCCAGCACAGATCGCGGCCTGTCCGGAGTCGCACACCGGCCGGTTTGTCGAGCCGTCCGCCGGCATCTGGGGTAGCGGCGCCCTTGCGAGGGTGGCGGAGGAGCCTCCCGCCGCGGCCGAGCCGAACGCCATCCGCATCACCGGCGCGCGCCAGCACAACCTGAAGAACCTTTCGCTGCAGATTCCCAGAAACATGCTCACGGTCATCACCGGCCTGAGCGGTTCGGGAAAATCCTCCCTCGCCTTTGACCTGCTTTTTGCAGAGGGGCAGCGCCGCTTTCTGGACAGCATGTCCCCGTACGCCCGCCAGTTTGCCACGCAACTGGAGCGCCCGGATGTGGACAGCGTCACCGGCCTGCCGCCAAGCGTCGCCATCGAACAGCGCCTGACACGCGGCGGCGGAAAGTCGACGGTCGCCACCGTCACCGAGGTCTACCATTTCCTGCGTCTGCTCTTTTCGAAGCTCGGCGTTCAGCACTGTCCGGAGTGCGCGCTTCCCGTACAGCGCCAGACGGTTGCGGGCGCCGTCGGGATCGCGCAGGAGCTTGCTGCCAAGGGCGTGATCCGTGTGCTGGCGACCCTGGTGCGCGCGCGCAAGGGTTTCCACACCGAACTGGCCGACTGGGCCGTGCGCCACCAGTTCGAGGATCTGTTGGTCGACGGCAAATGGGAGCGGGCTGACAGCTTTCCAAAGCTCTCCCGCTACCAGGAGCACACCATCGAGGTGTTGGTCGGGAAGTCCTCCGGCGGGGCGGACCTGCGCGCCCAGGTTGCCCGCGCGCTGGAAATAGGAAAGGGCACTGCGCTCATCCTCGACGCCCGCAACAAGCGGCACGTGCTGAGCACCGAGCAGATCTGTCCCGGTTGTTCGCGCTCCTTCGAGGACCTGGATCCGCGCATTTTTTCCTTCAACAGCCCCCACGGTTGGTGCGAATCCTGCCACGGCTTTGGCGATGAGTGGGAGCGCCGGGACAACCCGCGGCTGGATTCAGTCCTTGAAATTGAACTCGACCACGAGCGCCAACACGAGGCCTTGGACATCGGCGTTTCCACAAGCTGCGTCGACTGCGACGGCTCGCGTCTCAACGCGGTGGCCCGCGCGGTGCAGGTCGCGGGCGCGACGATTTCAGCCGTCGCAGCCCAGACGGCCGCGGAGGTTTTACATTGGATGGCGAAGCTCAAGTTCAAGGGGAACCAGGCCCGGATTTCCGCCGACATCCTGCCCGAGATCGCCCAGCGCCTGCAGTTTCTCGACGAGGTCGGCCTCGGCTACCTTTCGCTCGGACGCTCGGCCAAGACGCTTTCCGGAGGGGAGTCCCAGCGTATCCGGCTTGCCGCCCAGCTCGGCTCCAACCTGCGCGGCGTGCTCTATGTTCTGGACGAGCCCACCATTGGGCTCCACCCGCGCGACAACGAGGCGCTGCTCGAAACGCTGGAGGCGCTCAAAAACAAGGGCAACTCGCTGGTCGTGGTCGAGCACGACGAGGACACCCTCCGGCGCGCCGACCACGTCATCGACCTCGGTCCGGGCGCCGGCAGGCACGGGGGCGAAATCATCGCCCAGGGCACTCTCGAGGACCTGCGCAACAGTCCGCTCTCGGCCACAGGCGCCTGTTTACGCGAACCGCTCCGCCATCCCACCCGCGGCAGCCGCAGGCCGCTGGAGGGTGATACCTTTCCCGGCTGGCTCCAGATTGAGGGCGCCAGCCTGCACAACGTCAAAGAGTTGGACGCACGCATCCCCGTGGGGCGGCTCACCGTTTTCACCGGCATTTCGGGTTCCGGAAAAAGCACGCTCATGCGCGGCATCCTCAAGCCGGCCGTGGAGTCCGCCCTGGCGGGCAAAAAGAAGACAAAACACGCGGCGCCCGCTCCGCTCCACCTGCGCGGACTCAAGGGCACCGACCTGCTCGAAACCGTCTATGAGGTCGACCAGTCGCCGATCGGAAAGACCTCCCGCTCGACGCCGGCCACGTACCTCTCGCTGTTTGACGACATCCGGAATTTGTTCGCCGCCACCCCTCTTGCCAGGATGCGCGGTTACGGGGCGGGCAGGTTCTCGTTCAACACGGAGGGCGGCCGCTGCGAAACCTGCCTCGGCCAGGGCTCCCTCAAGATCGAGATGAACTTCCTTCCGCCCGCGCACATCGCGTGTCCGGATTGCGCCGGGCGCCGCTACAACCTCGCGACGATGGAGGTGCTCTACGGCGGCAAAAACATCGCGGACGTCCTCGCCATGCCGATGGACGAGGCGGCTGCCTTTTTCGCCCAGCAACCGGCCATCGCGTGCCCTTTGAAACTGCTTTGTGAAACGGGCCTCGGCTACCTCACCCTCGGACAAGCCAGCCAAACCCTCAGTGGGGGCGAGGCCCAGCGGCTCAAGCTGGTCAGTGAGTTGGCCAGGGGCATCGGCCGGAGCGAAACGAGCCTGTTGCGCAAGTCACGCAAGACCAAGTCCATCCTGTATCTCCTCGAAGAGCCCACCATCGGCCTGCACCAGGCTGATGTGCGGCTTCTCCTCGAGGTGCTCCACCGGTTGGTGGACGCCGGCCAGACCGTGGTGGTCATCGAGCACCACACCTCCGTCATCGCGGAGGCCGACTACCTTCTGGAGATAGGGCCGGAGGCCGGCCTGAACGGCGGACGCCTTCTTTTCTCCGGCACGCCGGAGGAAGTTTTGCGCAACCCCGAAAGCCGGATCGCACCCTTTCTCAAGCCGCTGCTCTCCCCCGGAAAGCCCGGAAAGAGGGCCGGCCGCGCCAGGTGACCCGCCGGCGGGCTCGGGCGGTTGGAAGTGAAGGAGCCCTGCCCTGTCAAAGAACCGTTTGAAAAACAGGCGGCGGGTAATTAGCTGGAAGCATTCTAGATAGGAAACCCGCACTCGCCTTCGTCATCGCGCTTTTGTTTCCACCGCCGACCTCGCCAAGCCCGCTTCCAGATAACCCGACCCGGAAGGGCCTTCGTGTGCGGGAAAAACCGCGCCGGGGTCACTGGGCCGTCCAACCCCCGTCCACGGTGACGGTGCTGCCCGTCACGTAACTCGAAGCAGCGCTGGCCAGGTAGATCGCCGCACCCTGGATTTCCTCCAGGCGCCCCCACCGCTTTAGGGCGGTCATTCCGACGAGCCGGGCGCCGTCCTCGGTGTCGGCAATGGAGCGGTTCATTTCCGTGAGAAAGGGGCCCGGGCAGATCGCGTTGACGGTGATGCCGTCCGCGGCGCACTCGAGGGCCAGCGTGCGTGTGAGTTGGAGGACGGCCCCCTTGCTGGCGGTGTAGGGGGTCCTAGCTGCCAAGCCGATCGATCCTAGGGCACTGGAGATGTTGATGATCCGCCCCCAGCCGTGGGCGCGCATCGTGGGTAAGACGGCCCTGCAACTCAACCAGGTTCCCGTGACATTGATACCCATCACCCGTTCAAACTCCTCCAGCTTCAATTCGGCGATCGGTCTGCGGACGTTGATGCCCGCGCTGTTGAGCAGAATATCCACCTTGCCGAAGGCCGCGACTGCGGCCGCCACAAAGCCTTCCACTTCCCCTTCGTTGCGCACGTCGGCGGCCAGCCCGATGGCGCGCACCCCAAATTCGGCTGCAAGGTCCGCGGCTGCTGCTGCGGCCTCCTCCGCATGACGGCTTACCAGCACCAGATCTGCGCCCGCGGACGCCAACCCCGCCGCCATGGCCAGCCCCAGTCCCTTGGACCCGCCGGTGACGACGGCGCACCGCCCGCGGAGGTTGAAGAGACCGATGCCTCGTAAGGTTTCCTTGCTCATGGGGGGGTTGGTTTCAGTGCGGAAAGGAGAGTGTCCGGCTCAAAGGATGCCCCGGGTAACCAGGTTGTTGAGCCGGTGCGCCACATCGGCCAGAGCGGCTTCGACCAACTGCTCGTAGGTGCGTCCGTCGCGTGTGTCCACCCCGTGCCGGGTGTCCATCTGCCGCAGGGCTTCCAGCGCGGGATCCTCGTGGTGGAACACCTCCACGAAGACGTGCTCAAGACGGCCCGTGCGCGCGGCCTCCGTCAGCAGCGCTCCAATCCAGCCGTCGTCGGTTGAGACACAGCCGCGCGTCGTTTTGGCGGAGGCATGGAAGATACCCAGCTCGCCCGCAGCGGCGATTTTGGCGATGAGCGCGGCGTTTTCCTCGATGGAAAGACCGGAGTCCCCGCAGTGGGCAGCGTCTACGAGAAGCTTGAAGAAGGTCCGACCCAGCGCCTTGTTGGCGGCGTGCACCACGGCCCAACCGCGATTCACGTCGGTGAAGGTCTTGAACTCGCCGGGCCGCAGAAATTCGATGTGCCAGTTCTCGACGCAGGAGCCGGCAAGGCCCGCCTCGTCGTAGACACGCTGGTGCACTCGCACATTCTGGGCGATGGCCGCCTCAAACGCGGCGCCCTCCCGACGGCCCTCCTTCGCACTCATCCATTCCTCGATCGAGGTGGAGGAAACGTGGCGGATGCCGTGGGCGACAGCCGCCTTCAGGCTGGTGACCAGCTGCGCGACCGTGGCGTCCTCGTCGGCCGGATCCATCGGGTTGGCTCCGCCAATCATGATGATGAAATGCACCTCCAGCTCGAGGCCGCGCAGGCCGCTGACCAGTTCCTTCACCTCGCCGGGGTCCGCGGAACTGAAGAAAGGGATCTGCACGCACTGAGGTCGGAACGCCGAGTGTTCGCACAGGTGGCGCATTGTCTCCACGATGGCGAGGCTGCCCGAGGCGCCGCGGGGGAATTTGCCGGCACCGTCCGGAACCAGGCCGCCAACGAACTTGATGTGCGTGGGCACCACGCCCAACTGAACCGACGACAACGGGGAGATTTTTGTGCTCATGAGGCCGAATCTAAGCAGACCGGTCCGCGTTAAAGAAAGGAGGATTCTCCCCGGTTTAGGAGCGGGCCTCCCCGGTGCCTTGGGGGAGCCGCCAAAATCTGCCGGCAGGAAGCGGGAACGCTTGAAAAAGAGGGACCCTGCCGGCTTTAAAGGCAGCGGTAAAAATGGAGTATGCCAACGAATTTGAGTCACAAGCAACCTTGCCGGATGATTTTGTGCGCGAGCTGGAGTTTGACCGGGCGTCGCTGGAAGTGGAGGCACGCTACAAAAGGTGCGCGTCCCACTGGGCCGAACACCTGGAGCGCACGCGTGCCGTCATCCTGCGTGCCGCTCACCTGACGCGCAACCGCCGCAAGGCGCTGATCTTCGGCGCCGGCCTCCTACACGACATCCCACTGGCGGAGCTCTCAGAGCTTTTTGAGGAGGTCTGGTTGCTCGATGTCGTGCATTCCCGCTCCTGCCAGACGCGGGCTTCCCTGTTTGCCAATGTTCGTTGCGTACAGGCGGACGTTACCGGCACCGCGGCGCATCTGGTGCAGGTGCGCAAAAACGGGGGACCCCTCCAGAAAATTGAGCCCGTCCTGTTTGGAGACGACGCGCGGCTCGACCTGACCGTGTCGGTGAATCTGCTTTCCCAACTGGGCTGTGCACCGGCCGCCTTTTTGGCTGCATCCCACGCGCCGGAGGCGATCCGTTCCTTTCAGCGCCATCTTGTCGAAGCCCATCTGGCGTACCTGCGGCGGCTTCCGGGGCACACCGCATTGATCACGGACGTGGCTTGGAGCAGCAGGCCCCTGCAGGGGAACCCCACCGAGACCGACAGGCGGCGGGAGGTGTTGCACCAGGTGCTGCTCCCCCCAGCCGCAGAGGTGTGGGACTGGCTGATCGCCCCGGCGCCGGAAGCCGATCCGCACCACGATGTGCTCGCGCACGTGGCGGCCTACCCTGACTGGAAGGACGCGAACCGGATTCGGGTGGGTTGAGCCCAGGTCCAGACATCACCCGAGTGACTGCCCAAGGAAGGTAAGCTGGCAAGCCCCTCAGCTGAAGATTTCTAGCAGCGGGATGTGTTCGTCCGTCACTGGCGGCGGCAAGCGGGATCGGGGCGCGTGGGGCTTCCCCAAACTCCGCAGTCGTCTGCGTTACAATCTGGATTGCGTCGGGGTGGCGCCGGCCCAAAATCAATGCCGGCAACTCAGGCAGCGGCAGCGAACCCCATCTCCCCGTATGAAAGCAATCCAGCCATTCCCATCTCAAACAGCCGGCGACTCAGGCGTTGGCCAGTCACTCGACCGGCGCGCGTTTCTCAAGGCCGGACTGGGCTCGGTCGTCTCAGGGGCGTTGCTTGGCGCCGCGCAGGGGGCGCCACCGCCAACAGCGGAGACACTGGTGGCCCAGCTGTACCAGTCGCTTTCCGAGGACCAGCGGGCACTGCTTTGTTTCGCGTTCGACCATCCGCAGCGCACCAAGGTGGACAACAACTGGATGATCAATAAATCCCAGAAGGAGCTCCTCAACCCAGCTCAACGCGACCTCGTCCGCCAGATCTTTCTTGGGCTCCACTCTCCGGAATACGCAAAACGGGTGTTCGACCAGGTTGTTCATGATTCTGAGGGGGAGGGTTTTGAAGCCGGCACATCCGTCTCGCTATTCGGTGCACCCGGCGCCTCGGACTTTGAGTTCGTGCTTACTGGCCGCCATTGTACCCGCCGCTGCGATGGAAACTCCGTCAAGGGCGCCGCGTTTGGGGGACCCATTTTCTACGGACACGCTCCGAAGGGATTCCGGGAGGAAGCCGCCCACCCGGGCAACGCTTACTGGTACCAGGCGGTGCGCGCGAACGAGGTTTTTAACATGCTCGATGGCCGCCAGCGCGAGGCCGCGCTCGTGGAAAAGGTGCGCGAGGAACGGCAGACGGCGACGGTGTCTTTGAGCGGAAAGAAAACGGGGCTCCCGGGGATTCCCATGGAAGCGCTCAGCCCCGATCAAAAACAACTGGTCAGGAAGGTGCTCTCGGATGTGCTGGCGCCTTTTAGAAAAGAGGACGCGGAGGAGTCGCTGCGGCTGATTGAACCCCAGTTTGATGCGCTTCACATGGCCTTCTGCAGGTCCATGGACATTGGAAAGGACGGGGTTTGGGATGTCTGGCAGATCGAGGGTCCGAGCATGATCTGGCTGTTCCGCGGCGCCCCGCACGTCCACACGTGGGTGCACATCAGGGAGAGCTGAGTTTGTGCACGGCTGGCTGGCCGGCGGCAGGGCCTGTGTCCGTCGGGTGAGATAAGTCGGAGAATGAGCAACCGGCCCGCTATGCACGGGCCGGCTCCAAACGGCGGCTTGGGTTACGCCCGGATTCTCGCCAGAAGGTCGCCTGCCTCGACGGCGTCCCCGACTGCGGCGAGGAGTTCGTCGACAATGCCGTCGGCGTGGGCGTAGAGGGTGGTTTGCATCTTCATCGCCTCGAGCGTGGCGAGCTTCTCTCCGGTGGCGACCTTGCTGCCCAGCGTGGCATGCAGGGCGGTCACCATCCCGGGGATCGGCGCACCTATGTGCAGCGGGTTGGCGGCGTCTGCCTTCACCCTGGGTTTGGCCTTGGGTGCGATCGACTTGTCCACCACCACCACCTCGCGGGGCATCCCGTTGAGCTCGAAGCCGATCACGCAACGGCCGTCCTTGTCAGGAGCGGTTACGTTGATGAGTTTGATGAAGAGGAGCTTGCCCTCCTCGATCGGCACCGAAATTTCCTCGCCCAACTTCAACCCGTAGAAGAAGGCGGGAGTCGGCAGTACGCTGGGGTCCGAAAAGTCCTTTTGGAACTTCGCAAAATCCGTGAAGACCTGGGGGTACATCAAATAGGAGTACAGGTCGTCGTCGCTCGCAGCCCTGCCCGACAGCGAGGCCACCTGCGCCAGTGTTTCCTTCAGGTTCACCGGGGCGGGCTTCACGCGTTGGATCTTGTCCTTGCCCAGTACAGCGCGGACCACATCCTTTGGCCAGCCACCCATGGGTTCCCCGAGACCGCCCCCGAGCATGTCGCGGACGGATTCTGGAAAGGAGGTGCCGGGCGGAAGGTTGACCACGTCAGCGGGTTTGATGCCGCGGGTAAAGAGGAACAAGGCCATGTCGCCAACCACCTTGGAGGAGGGCGTTACCTTCACGATATCCCCGAAGAGCGCGTTCACCTCGGCGTAGGTCCGCGCAATCTCGGGCCAGCGCGCGCCCAGTCCCATCGAGGCCGCCTGCTCCTTGAGATTGGTAAACTGACCCCCCGGCATCTCGTGCAGGTACACTTCGGCGGAGCCTGTCTTGGGCGCCGTGTCGAAGGGGGTGTAAAACTCGCGTACCTTTTCCCAGTAGTCGGAAAACTCGTTGAGCGCGTCCAGATCCAGGCCGGTGTCCCGGGGCGTATGCTGCAGGGCGGCTACCACCGAGTTGAGGTTGGGCTGCGAGGTCGAGCCGCTCATCGAGGCGAGGGCCAGGTCCACCACGTCCACCCCGGCGTCGCTCGCGCGGAGGATGGAGGCGGCGTTGATGCCGGAGGTGTCATGCGTGTGGAAGTGGATGGGCAGGTCCACCTCGTCGCGCAGTGCCTTGACCAAAGCTTGGGCCGCATAGGGACGGCACAGGCCGGCCATGTCTTTGATTGCGATGAAGTGCGCACCCATCTTCTCCAACTCTCTGGCCAGCTTGATGTAATATTTCAGCGAATACTTCGTGCGCGCAGGATCCAGGATGTCGCCCGTGTAGCAGAGTGCGCCCTCGCAAACCGCGTGGGTTTTCTGCACGGCCTCCATTGCGGCCTTCATGTTGGACAGGTCGTTGAGCGAGTCGAACACGCGGAAGATGTCGATGCCCGTCTCGGCAGCGTGCTTGATGAAGCCCGACACCACGTTGTTCGGGTAGCTCGTGTACCCCACCGCATTGGCCCCGCGTAGCAGCATCTGGAAGCAGAGGTTGGGCACCTTCTCGCGCAGCACGCGCAGCCGCTGCCACGGGTCCTCGTTCAAAAACCGCATCGCCGTGTCGAAGGTCGCCCCGCCCCACATCTCTAGCGAGAAAAGCGTCGAGGCGCGCCGGGCCACGGATGCCGCCGTAGCCGCCATGTCGAAGGTTCGTACCCGTGTCGCCATGAGCGACTGGTGGGCGTCGCGGAAGGTCGTGTCGGTCACCAGCAGCCGCTTCTGCTTGCGCGTCCAGTCCGCAAATCCCTTTGCCCCCAGTTTGAGCAACAACTGGCGCGTGCCGGGAGCCGGGACCTGCAGGTGGTCGTACTTCGGCGCGGGCGCCGGGGCGTAGGACACTGCGGGACGGTGCCCCTTGGCGTGGGGATTGCCGTTGATAATGGTGTTCCCCAGAAAGGCCAGCAACTTCGTGGCGCGGTCCCGGCGCGGCTTGAAAGCGAACAACTCCGGGGAGGTGTCTATCATCGTGGTCGTCGCATCCCCGTCTCGGAACTGCTTGGAGTGGATGACGTTTTCCAGGAACGGAATGTTGGTTTTCACCCCGCGGATGCGCATCTCGCGGAGGGAGCGGTCCATCCGCTCGAGCGCCATGGGGAAGCTCGCCCCGGACGCGGTGATCTTCACCAGCAGCGAATCGTAAAAGGGCGTGATTACCGCCCCCGTGTCCCCCATGCCGGCATCCAGCCGCACACCAAACCCGCCGGCGCTCCGGTAGGTGATGATCTTGCCGTAGTTGGGCGTGAACTTGTTCTCCGGATCCTCGGTCGTTACCCGGCACTGTACCGCGTACCCGTTGCGGGGGATCTCCGACTGTGGCGGCAGCAGCAGTTCCGGGCCGTCGAGGGCCGCCCCGCGGGCGATCAAAATCTGCGAACGGACCAGGTCGATCCCGGTGATCTGTTCGGTCACGGTATGCTCTACCTGGATCCGAGGGTTCATTTCGATAAAGAACCAGTCTTTGGTGTCCAGATCGTAAAGGTATTCAACTGTCCCGGCATTGTCGTAGCCGATCTCGCGCGCAATCCGCACCGAGGCTTCGCACAGCTCCTCGCGCACCTTCGGATCAAGGCAGACCGACGGGGCGATCTCGACCACCTTCTGGTGGCGCCGCTGCACCGAGCAATCGCGCTCGTGTAGGTGCAGCACGTTTCCGTGCTTGTCGCCAAGCACCTGCACCTCAATGTGTTTGGCGCGCGGAATGTACTTCTCCAGAAAGACCGCCGCGTTGCCGAACGCGCGCTCCGCCTCGCCCTGGGCCTCGTCCAGGAGCGACGCCAAATCCTCGGGCCGCCGGACCACGCGCATGCCGCGGCCCCCGCCCCCAAATGCCGCTTTGATGATCAACGGAAAACCGATCTCTCTTGCCACCTTCATCGCCACCTGCCGGTCGGTCACCGGATCCTCGGTGCCGGGAAGCGTGGGCACTTTGAGCTTTTGGGTTAGCGTCCGGGCGGCAACCTTGTCGCCCATGAGTTCGAGCAGGTCTGGTCG
Source organism: Chthoniobacteraceae bacterium (assembly GCA_044348365.1). GTDB lineage: Bacteria > Verrucomicrobiota > Verrucomicrobiia > Chthoniobacterales > Chthoniobacteraceae > Chth-196. Next base: position 4,986 of record JBIKSY010000019.1, on the reverse strand, counting down.
CGGTCCCACAAAGGCGATCCCCGCCTCTGCACAGGCCCGCGCGAAATGGGCGTTCTCCGACAGGAAGCCATACCCCGGGTGGATCAGGTCGACGCCCTTTTCCTTGGCCAGAGCCACGATCCCTTCGATGTCCAGGTAGGCGCCGACGGGGCCCTTGCCTTCGCCCACGACGTAGGCCTCGTCCGCCTTAAAGCGGTGCATCGAAAAGCGGTCCTCCTGCGCGTAGATCGCCACGGTCCGGAGGCCGAGTTCGGTCGCGGCCCGCATGATGCGGATCGCAATTTCAGAACGGTTCGCAACCAGCAGTTTCAGGGGTCGGGCCGGTTCTTTCAAGCGGACGGAGGCTGGGGTCGGGGAGGTCTTACGTGCCATATAAACGGGGGCGTGATTTAAGAGGAGGCAACGCTGTTTGCACAGCCTGATATGCAGACACCACCGGGAGGCTGGCTCCCCGCAAAAAGGCATACTAGCTCAGGGCACATCCGGCGGCTTCCCGGGAACCCGTACAAACGCCTGGGAGGGACACCCCCTCGTGAGGCACTCAAAACGCCGTATGCCGTTTCGCTGCGCCGCTGCACCTCAGTCGTGCCGCAACGCCTTTACCGGCTCCAGACGCGCCGCGACCAGAGCCGGAAAAAGGGCGGCCAGCGAACAGATCACAAAGGCACTCAGGCAGATAATGGCAAGGTCCGCCGGAACCAGTTCTGCAGGGATTTCTCGGAACTGGTAGATGCCCGGGGGGAAGATCTCAAACCCCAGCCTGGTGGCGAGCCAGTCCTTAAACTCGTTACGCCAGTGGAGGATTGAAAGGCCAAGTCCAACCCCTGTGAGGTTTCCAAACACACCAACGGCCATTCCCTGAAGCAGGAAAACCCACACAATTTGCAGGCGGGTTGCCCCGAGGGCCTTCATCACCCCGATCTCCCGCGTCTTGAGCACCGTGACGGTGATCAGGGTGTTCATAATGCTGAACGCCGCCACGATCACGATGAACAGTAACAGGAAAAACATCGTGTTACGCTCCAGTCTGATAGCGTCGAAAATCTCGCGGTTCAAGTCGATCCAAGTCAGCACGTCGATGTTTGAAAAGGCCGGGTAGAGTTTCGACCGGATCTTGTCGGCATACACCGGCGCCGAGTAGGGCTCCTGCAGCCACACGCTGATGCCGTGCACATTGTCCTCCAGCCCGTAGAGTTCCTGCGCGATTTGGAGCGGCACCAATAGCACGTCGGAATCATATTGGTACCTGCCGGAACTAAAAAGGCCGCGGACCGTCAGTTCCATAGGCAGCACCAGACTCCGGAGCTTCGCGATCGCGGCCTTCGGGTTTTCAGCGCCCTCCGCCTCGTTGAGCGCCGTCAAGACGGGGCCGAAATCCTTGGCCGGGTAGGCGGTCACCTTGTCGCCGATCTGGACTTGGAGCGTGCGTGCAAGCTCGAGCCCGAGGATGCAGGACTCCCCCTCCAGATTAAACTCCCCCGAAACAATCGCATTGCGCACGCCGTCCTGAGCTCCCTCGGTCAACGGATCCACTCCGCGGACCTGCGCCGAACGCACCTCCCCCAGCCCGGAGGCCAGAAGCACCGGCCCCTGTACAAAGGGCGCAGAGTGGGTGACCCCTTTGTATTCCGCCAGCCTTGGCGGAATGTCGCGCCACCCGGGGAGGGGGGCGCCCGCGCCGCTCACTACAATGTGGGGGTCAAACCCCAACACCTTGCGCCGCAACTCCAGATCAAAACCGGTCATGACTGAAATCACCAGGATGAGCACCGCGATGCCCAACGTCACCCCAAGCACAGAAATGACCGTGATCACAGACACAAATGTCCGTTTGGGTTTCAGGAAACGGAGGGCTAGAAAAAAACTGAAGGGCAGTTGCACGAATCGAATGTGCGGAACCCATCGAAAATGTCGAGCAGCGGGAGGTGGGCAGGCAGATTCGAATGTTGACTAAAAAGCACCTAACAAAGAGGATAATGCCCTATGAAAAGAGTACTCTCCCTCCTGCTCCTCATCCCTTTTCTTACAGTGCAGGCATGGGCCTTGCGAGGCGGCCCTTTTGACGGGCTCAATGGGCGCTCCCAGTCGGCCTTGGCTGGCACTTACGGCGTTGTGTTGTCCGGCAACGTTCTTTTCAACGAGCTCGACAAAAATGCGGCTCCCGTGAACCCCGAGACGACCGGAGTCATGGCCATGTCCGTACCAGGCGCAGGCATGGCAAGCGGCCGGATTCTCATTTTTGCCCAGGGCCTCATGTATCTCGGAAACGCTCAGGGTGTCGTGGACCAGCGTTCCAACAAGATCACCCTCGTCTCACAAGTGTCCCACTACGTGGCGCACCTCGTCACTGATGGCATCACCAGACAGTCGGGTGTGGCGGTCGACGCCATCCTTAGCGGGAAAATGGACCTCCAACTGAGTCTCGACTACTTCACCGGCCTCATCGAAGTCGTCGGCAGCGCAAAATATTATAAGTACGACCCTTTGTTGGCTCAGGTTGTTCTGGATACAAATACCTCCACCGCGGTCAACAATGCGGTGAGCAACCAGAACAAAAATGAGAACCAAGTTTCCAATTTGAATTCCAGTGCCGCGCAAATCGCAACCGCCAACCAGAACAAAAATCAAAACCAGATCGCGACCGAGAACGCAAATGCGACCCAGACGGCAACTGCTTTACAAGGGGCCGCCACGGACACCTCGGAAACAAAATCCCTGAGTCAATCGGTGGTCTCCTCCACTACAAACACGGTCACGAATCCAGATGGCTCCACCACCACAAATTCGGATTCCACGGCGACAAATGCCAACAACCTGAGCGGCGCCTCAACCAATACCAGTTCGGTATCCTCAGAAAACAGAAACAGCGACCTGACCAAAGGTTCCAGCCTCACGGCGGGGACGGTGCAGACCTCTACCGTCACGGAAGCGAGCGATCTGGCTAAAGGCTCCACAGTCACAGCGGGGACGGCCACCACGGTCGGTACCACTCAGAATTCTACCAACACCGTCACGACCGCCAAATACAGGCCTGACCTGATCCGGCAGTCTCCTGTTGCCAGCTCCTTCATGGCTCTGACAGCCATCGGCGTCCGCCAGGACACCACGGTGGAAGTGCTCGCTCCCTTCACTCCTCCCACGGAGGCCACGAGCTTCCAAATCGAGGTGGCCGCCCCCACCACCGGCGGCGCAGCCCCGCGGCCCAACGCCTAGCAGCCTTTTTGCACACTGGCTGAATCCGTCCTGTGTGGCCGATGAGCAGCAACCCACGACCTTCGGGTTTTACTCTGCTCGAACTGCTTTGTGTTCTTGCCGTTCTTTCGATTCTGGTGACGCTCAGCGCTCCGTTGGCGGGCCGTTTTCGTTCTCGCGCCCAAGGACAGCAATGTGTCGCCAATCTGCAAGGCCTCGGTGTCCACACGCAAGCCTACCTCACCGACCACAACAACGTCTGGCCTCAGATTAGCCAGTCTGGCTCAGGCACTCCCAGCCCAGGCCAACAGGCCGAAACGACCGCGGACAGGTGGATTGCAGCCCTCTCTCCCTATGGCGCGACAGACAAAGTTTGGCGCTGTCCTACGATCGAGGGAAAAATCAAAACCAACGGCTCGCCCGAGGCGCTCAAGAAAAAACGGCTCGACTACGTGCCGACACAGTTTAACGAGGAACCTGGAGCCGCCCTCCAGTGGCCTTCCCATCCTTGGTTCATCGAGCGCACCCCTAACCACGGTGTCGGTCCTTACCTTTTACAGGCCAAGGGACGCGTTGTCTCCATGGAAGACCTGCTCAAGGAACTCCGTTGAGGCCTACCTCGCTGCCACCGCGGCTGTGACCGGCCGCAAGCCCCGCTCCGACTGCTCCGACTGCTGCGACCTCGCCGCCCTTTGCCTCGGGCCGTACCGCGCCGCCTCCAGCATCGGCCGCAAGACGCCACCCAAACGCGCAGCGACTGTTTGAAAGAGACTCCCGAGGGGAGGGGCGTTCAGACAAAAGCCCAACCAAAATAGTTGGAAACCACGCCACGGCCCACTTCCTATTCCCCGGCGATGCTGCCCAGCTCCAATAGTAGCGACGCCTTCAGGCTCTCGACCACCCCGCGCAACGTCGCCGGCGAGCCCGTCGCCCCAAACTGCACCACCTGCTCAGGATCCCACGCCAAGCTCACTTCCGACGCCTCTCCCTCCGCCGTGTAGCCGCCGCGCAGCAACTCCGGCGCCCCATACGCCGCCGCCTCCCCAAGCTCCTCCAACCGCCCGGCCACCACGTAACCACCCGCCGGCGCGCGCTCCGCCACCACGGAAAACTCTCCGCGCTCGCTCGCCAACGCGTCCTGCACCACCTGCTCCTCCGCAGCCCATTCCTCACTCGTAAGCCCAGCCGTCGGGCGGTTCGGCTGCCCCCACACCCACACCGCACGCCCGGGCAACACCGTCGTCGTCCCGGCTGCCTCCACTTTACGCCGCTCCAACAGCCAGTACCCGTTCCGGTTGTCCAGCGCGTCCGCCGCCACCGCTTCCGTCCAGTACGCCCACCAGCTCGTGTACGCAAATCCCGTCCCGCTCGAGCCGGCCGTCGGATTCAACACCGCACTTCCCGCGGGCAGCACCGTCAGCGTCGCCGACGCCTCCACGGAACCGCCCTCGGGATTCGCACCACTCAGGTTCGACACCGTCACGCTGTAGCGTCCCGCCTGCCCCGCTCCCACCACCCCGAGACTCAGCGTCGATAGCGACGCGCTCGCCCCGTTGAGCGCCACTCCGTTCCGACTCCAACGGTACGTCACCGGCTTCTCGGAATGCACCACCACCGCAAACGACACCGCACTCCCCGCCTGGTCCGCCACAATCCGCGACACAGGCGCCACAAGCACCACTGGCACACGCCGCACCCCAAGCTCCAACGCCTCGCTTCGCGCGCTCTCTATCACCCGCTCCCCGTCCATTCGCCGCACCGTCACCACGTAAACCCCAGCGTCGCCCGCCACCG
>JBIKSY010000394.1:0-2923 GCA_044348365.1 Chthoniobacteraceae bacterium | reverse complement strand
CGCCCACATGGCGCACTTCAACATCGATTACGGGAGTGTCACCGTTGTTGAGCTGCAGCCGGATAAAAAGCATGCGTTGGAGGTGGAGTTGCTCAACTTTTGCCCCCTGACCGACCGGGCCGGAGCACGTGCGGACACCGCGGAACGCGGGCCGGCAGGGGCAGCGGCGGGGCGTTAAGCGAATGGTTGCCTTGTTTGCTTAAAGTCTTTTGGGATTGGGACAGGCGGCTCAGCGACAGGACGGTCACGGCGCTCCGGACGAGCCGTGGAATGGGTGTAAAGTTGGAAGCCGTCGGCCCTGAGCTGTCCGGCGAGGTGGTAAAAAGTGAAGGGGGAAGGCTAAGGAAAGACGCTCCGGAAGCATTTCACTAATGCAACCTGTTTCACAAATGAAAGCGGACACCGTATCCCATGCACCCGCCCTCCAAAGGGGGCTCGCTCTTCTTCAGGCCCTCGCCTCCCGGTCCAACGGTGCCTCCCAGTCAGAGCTGGCCCAGCTTCTCGCGCTGCCCATGGCCGCCGTTCACAGGATCGTCCTCGCCCTCGAGCATCTCGGCTATGTGCAGCGCCACCCGGTCTCGAGGACGTTCCGTGTCACCCAGAAGCTCCTGCTTCTCGGCCAGCCCCACTCGAGCAGCAGGAGCCTCGTGGAGGCCTGCCTGCCGGCGATGCGCCAAATCCTTGCCCTGACCAACGAGACCACACAGCTGTGTGTTCTAGCCGAGACACAATGCGTGATTCTCGAGCAGCTCCCTTCCCGGCATCCGTTCAAGTACTTCGTGGATGTGGGTTCGAGGGCGCCCACGCATGCCTGTGCTCCGGGCAAGGCGATCCTCGCGTTTCTGCCCGAATCCGAACTTGAGGAGGTTATGGCATGCCTCAACTTTGAGGCGTTCACCGAACGTTCGATCACGGATCCTTCCGTGCTGCGCGGGGAACTGGCCCGGGTGCGCGAGGTGGGCTATGCAGTGGACAGGGCGGAGCATTTTGCCGGAATCCATTGCATTGCAGCACCGCTTTGCGACGCGCACGGGGTGCCCTTTGCAGCCATTACGATTGCCGGGCCTGCCTCGCGCATCCCCGAATCCCAATTCGCCCTCTGGGGCGGGCAGATTGCGGCGGCTGCCGCGGATGCAGCCCTCGGGTTCATGCTCTAAACCAGCCTTTTGCTTCCATGAAAAAATTCCCCGTCGGAGTGCTGTTTTTTGGTGCGGCGTGCGTCCTTGTCCCCCTGTCTGCTCGCGGAGCAGCAGCGGAAGTGCCTGCGGTGGAGAAGGCGGCTGCGGGACAGACCGAGTTTTTCGAGCAGTACATCCGTCCGGTCCTCGTAGCCGAGTGCGTGGACTGTCACGGGCCGGAAAAACAGAAGGGCGGCCTGCGGCTGGATTCGCGGGCCGGCTGGCAAAAGGGGGGGGATTCGGGGGAGACCATCGTGCCCGGTTCGCCGGAGAAAAGCCTGCTGTTGCGCACCATTCGGCATCTGGAGCCGGAGCTCAAAATGCCGGACAAGGCGCCCAAGCTTGACGACGCGGTGGCGCAGCATTTTTCCCACTGGATTACCATGGGCGCGCCGGATCCTCGGGAACAGACCGAGCCCTCCGGTTCGGGTGCGACGGCCAAGCCCGCATGGGCGGATCTTCTGGCTGCCCGCAGGACCTGGTGGTCTCTCCAACCAATAGGTAATCCACAGCCGCCCGCCGCCCGGTCGGGGCATCCGGTGGACCGTTTTTTGGAGCATGCAATTTCAAATGTCGGGGTGAGTGTTTCGGAGGGAGCGACTGCTGGGGTGCTTGTGCGGCGGTTGCACTTTCTGCTCACGGGCCTGCCGCCCTCGGCGGCGGAGGTGCTGTCTTTTGAGACGGCGGCGGCACTGAACCGAAAGGAGGCCGTCCGCGAGCGCACCCGCAGCCTGCTGGCCTCGGCCGCCTTCGGGGAGCACTGGGCGCGTCGGTGGATGGATTTGATGCGATATGCAGAAAGCCATGGGAGCGAGGGGGATCCGGAGATCCCTGGAGCCTTCCATTACCGGGACTACCTGATTCGGGCCTTTAACTCGGACATCCCCCTGGATGTGCTCATCCGCGAGCATCTGGCTGGGGATCTCCTGCCGCAGCCCCGGATTTCCAAGGAGGGATTTGAGGAGTCGAAGATCGGACCGGCGCAGTTCCGTCTGGTGGAGCACGGGTACCAACCGGTGGACAGCCAGGACGACCGCATCAAGGCGGTGGACAACCAGATCGACGTGGTGACGAAGGCGTTTCAGGGACTGACCGTTTCGTGCGCACGGTGCCACGACCATAAGTTTGACGCCATTAGCCAGCGCGACTACACGGCGCTGTATGGCGTGTTGGACAGCGTCCGTCCCACGCAGGTGGCGGTGGGAGCAGCGGACAGGATCACGCCGCTGCAGAGGCAGGAACTGGGCCGCCTCAAGACGGAGCTGCGTTCCGAGCTGGCGGCGCTTTGGACGGCCCAAATTGGGGCGTTGCCCGCGGCTCTGGCGCACGCGGCGCAACCGCCGGTGGTTCCCGAAGTGGCGGGCCTTAAGGCGGAGCTGGAACGGGTGCGGGGCGAGCTTTCCGGGATGGAGTGGGCGCGCTTCACCCCGGGGAAGGCGCCCGGTTTCCCGGCTCCCTACGCCGTTTGGAGTTTCAATCAGGGCACCAACGACTTGCTGGGGCGCGTGAAGGCAGAGCTCCATGGCGGGGCGGTGCTTCAGGACGGCGCCTTGGTGCTCGACGGCAAGGGGAGCTTTTTACGGACCGAAGCCCTGCCCGAGGGCGTCACCGCGCGCACCATGGAGGCGTGGGTGAGTCCGGCGAATCTCGAACAAAGGGGCGGCGGTGTTGTTGCTTTGGAAAAAGCAAACGGACACGGATTCGACGCGCTGGTCTTCGGCGAAAAGGAGGCAAAGAAATGGGTG
>JBIKSY010000145.1:0-9788 GCA_044348365.1 Chthoniobacteraceae bacterium | reverse complement strand
CCGCCGTGGTGCCAACCTTTGCCAACTCCTACACGGGGGCGACCGTCGTGGACCAGGGGGCCTTGAATCTCAACTACGCTTTCACCCCCGCCGGAGCGGTCCTGATCAACGGCGATGTGGTCCTGCAAAACGCCAACCTCACGCAGAGCAACGTAAACGGCTCCATCGCGCCCACCAGCAACGTCACCATCAACGGTGGTGGCATATTCACCCTCACAGGAAACAACACCCTCAGCAGCATTACTTTTTACAACGACGGCGGCGCCGTCACCCCCGCCGTCAACGGGGGCACGGTGCTGCTGCGCTCCGGCAGCATCTTCTCCCACAACGACAACTTTGCGACCACCCCCACCGTCTCCAGCGTGCTCGAACTGGCCGGGCTTACTCTCACCGTCACCACCGCCGGAAACTCTCCCGATACGTTGGTTCTATCCGGGGTCGTCCAGAACCTCATGGGCGGCTCGCTCGCGCCGGCGGGCCTTGTGAAAAACGGACCCGGCTCGTTGGTGCTTTCGACGGCCAACACCTTCAACGGCGGGGTCACGCTCAACGCCGGCAATCTGATCGTCCAAAACACAAACGCCCTCGGGATCTCTACCGGAACCCTCACCCTCAATGGCGGCGGGGTGCTCTCCGGCAACTCGGCCATCACGCTGCCCCAGGCCGTGCTGCTGCGTGGCAATGTCTCGCTGGGCGGGCCGCTCGCGGCAAACAACCTCACCTTCAGCGGCGCCACCAACCTGGATGCGGGCCGCACGCTCACCGTTTCCAGTCCCCTAGCCACCGCCACCTTCTCGGGCACCCTCACCGGCGCCGCAGGGGCTGTACTGACCAAGGCCGGACTGGGAACCCTCCTGCTCAGCAATGCTTCCAACAGCCTTCCGGGAGGCGTCGCAGTCACCGCAGGGGTGCTCCAGATTGGCAACGCGTCCGCCCTCGGCACCGGGGGCAATGCGGGCACGCTCACCTTCTCCGGCGGGGGAGTGGATGTGAACGCCGCGTTCACGCTCACCGGCAACAACCAGCAGGTCTGGGCGGGTGACTTCGGCTTCCACGGCACCAACGCACTCAACATGGGTTCGGGGGCCGTGACGCTCCAGGGCGGCACCCGTACGCTGACGGTGCAGGGCAGCACGCTGACGGTGGGCGGTGCCATCGGCTCGGCCGTCGCAGGGGCCGGACTGGTCAAGGCGGGCTTCGGGACCCTTGTGCTGTCCGGCACCAACACCTACACCGGCACCACCACGGTGGTGGGAGGCACCCTCAGTCTTGCGGCCACCGGTTCGCTGGCGGGGGCGCTGGCATTGAGTGGAGGCAACATCCTCTTTGCCAGCTCCAATGCGCTGACGGCCGGCACCCGGTTTGTCCTCGCTGGCGGCACGTTGACCGCTCTGGCGAGTGTGACGCTCAACAACCCCGTGCAGACCTGGGCTGCTGACTTTGGCTTCAACGGCCCCAGTGCCCTCAACCTTGGTACCGGCACGGTTGCGCTGACCGGAACACGGGGAGTGCAGGTTTCGGCGGGCACGCTCACGGTGGGGGGCGGGATTGCGGAAGAGGGCGGCTCCAATGGGATTGTAAAAACGGGGGCGGGCACGCTCGTGCTGGCCGCCGCAAACGCCTACTCGGGCGGAACCACGCTCGGTGCTGGTTTCCTGCGCGTGGGCAATCCGCTTTCCCTGGGTGCGAGCGGCACGCTGACCTTCCTTGGGGGCACCTTCCAATATGGCACCGGAGTGTCCCTCGACTGGAGCCCGCGCTTCGCGCCGATTGCCCAAGGCACCCTTGCTGCAGTGGACGTGGGCAGCAACAACGTCACGTTTGCGGGCGTCCTCTCCGGAGCCGGCGGACTCGCAAAGAGTGGAGGGGGACGGCTGGTCCTTTCGGGGAGCAACCTGTTTGAAGGCTCGGTGTCCGTCGGGGCTGGCATCTTGAACTTGCAGAACGCAACGGCCTTGGGAGGCACGCTGTCGGGCACCACGGTTTCCCCCGGTGCAACCCTCCAGTTGCAGGGCGGCCTCTTAATCGGCGCGGAGGCACTCGCCCTTTCCGGGTCGGGGGCGGCGGGACAGGGCGGTGCGCTGGTGAACTTCAGCGGCAACAACGCATTTGCGGGCGCGCTCACTCTTGGCGCCGGCACGGTGACCGCGTTCAGCGTCGACGCCGGTTCCTTGAGCCTTTCCGGCGGTGTGAGCGGTGGCACACTTGTGCTTGCCGGCGCGGGCGAGGGGGCGCTCGGAGGCGCTCTCTCCAGCAGTGCGCTCACCAAAAGGGGGGCCGGCACCTGGACGCTTTCCCCCTCCGTTCCGCTGACTGCCGGAAGCCTCACACTCCAGGGCGGCACCCTAGTTTTGGACTATACCGCTGTAGCCAACGAATTGCTCCCCGCCTCCGTGACGACCTCCTTTTCTGGCGGCGCCCTCATTCTCAAAGGAGCAGCCGCCGGCTCCACGCAGACGCTTTCCTCCGGCGGTTCGCTGGTGGTCAACGCCGGCCAGGCACAGCTGCTGGCTGACCCCGCGGGCGCCGCCGTGACTGTGTCCCTCGGAACCATCGCCACTGCTCTCGGGAGCGGCCTCCTGCTTGGCAAGGTCCCCGGCAGCCTTGGCACAGCCGCCTTCACCACGGCGGGGGGAACGGATGCTGCCGGAATCTACGGCGCGCGGGTGGTGTACACCGACGGCACAAACTACGACTGGGCCACCTCCGTTTCGGGGAGCGCTCCCTATCTGCTTTCGGCGGCCCCAAATAGCGGCCCGCTGCCCCTCACTGGAACCACCTCTCTGAACTATCTGCTCACAGCCGGCACCACCGTGGCGGGCGGCCTCTCCGTGAACGCCTTGAAGATCGCACCCACCGTCCCGGGCGGCACGCTCGCGCTTGGCTCGAACACCTTTGACCTGGCCAGCGGCGGTCTGCTCATGGAGGGCCCCAACAGCTTCTTCATTACCGGCACCAGCGGCGCGCTGCGGGGCGTCAACAACGGGGACCTTGTGTTGAACCAGTTCGGCAGCGGTGTGCTGACGATCTCCAGCACCATCAGGCTCAACGGCTCCACCAGCGCGCTGGTCAAAAACGGCTTTGGCACCGTGGTGCTCTCCGGCACAAACACCCACACCGCCAACTACCTCAACGCCGGGATTCTTTCGATCTCACGCGACGTCAATCTCGGCGCCGCCGGCACGCTGTATTTCAACGGAGGCACCCTCCAGGTGACCGCCGGCACCACCAGTGCACGGGCTGCTGTCCTGGGTGGCGGTGGCGGCTCCATTGACCTGCCCAATGCGGTGAGCGTCACCCAATCCGGCAACTTCAGCGGCACGGGTGCGCTGGCAAAGCTGGGTGTTGGAACGCTCGTGCTCAGCGGCGTCAACAGCTTCACCGGCGGGCTGCTGCTCAACGGAGGTTCGGTTTCGGTGGCCTCGGATGCGAGTCTGGGCGCGGCGGCAGGCCCGCTCGTGTTCCGGGGCGGCACCCTCTGGCTGAGCAGCGGCACCAGCAACGCCCGCCCCGTCACCCTCTACGGCGACGCCACTATTGGCGTGGCCACGGGCACCTCCACGCTGAGCGGCTTGTTTGCAGGCGGCGGTTCGCTGACGCTCTCGGGTGCGGGCTCCCTGGTGCTGGCGGCGGCCAACACGTTCACAGGAAGGACGCGGCTCGCCTCCGGCACCCTCGTTCTGGCCGATTCCGCCGCCCTTTCGCTCAGCACCTTTGACACGGGCGGGGCGGGCAGCTTTTCCGCGGGCGCGCTCTCGAGCTTCAGCCTGGGCGGGCTCACGGGGAGCACGGGAAGCTTTGCGCTGCAAACCGGCGCACAAGCCCTCGCCGTGACCATCGGCGCCAACAACGATTCGACCACCTTTTCAGGAACGCTCACGGGTTCGGGTTCCTTTACAAAGGTCGGCAGCGGCTCCCTGACGCTGGCCGGCCCCAGCTCTTTTAGTGGCGGTGCGACGCTGAGCGGGGGGCTCCTGGTGGTGGGAGACGCCGGCGCGTTGGGCTCCACAGGCACCGTCAGCTTCAATGGCGGCAGCCTGTTGTATGGCGCGGGAGTCACGGTGGACCTGAGCAGCCGGCTAGCGGTGGCGGCGCCGGGCGCCACGGTGTTCCTCGACACGGGCGCCAACACGGTGGCCTTTGATACGGGTCTCGCCTTCGCCGGCTCGCTCACCAAGGGCGGCGCGGGCACGTTGATCTTGTCCGGAAGTAACACCCATTCCGGGGTGACCACCGTAAGCGAGGGAACCCTGCAGGTCGGCGCGGGCGGCTCCACAGGTTCGGTAGCCTCCAGTATCCGCAACAACGCCTCGCTGGTCTTTTCCAGAGGCGACTCAGTCACTCACGCGGGAAGCATTTCCGGCACAGGAACCCTGGTCAAAGCCGGTTCCGGCGAGCTGACCCTTACCGGCCCAACCGTCTACACGGGGGCTACGAGTGTTGCTGCGGGCACCCTGGTGCTCGCCGCAACGACCTTTGCAGGAGGCGAGATTTCCGTGGCGGCCGCCGCCACCCTGCTTGGGACCGCCAGCACCAGCGCCCATGTAAGCGTGCAACCGGGCGGGATCCTGGGGGCTGGCACCTTGGGAGCCACGGGCCTTCTCACCCTTGGCAGCCTCACCTTAAACAGCAGTACGCTGAGTCTGCGGCTGAACTCACCCATCAACAGCGACAGGCTCGTGCTCACCAACCCCAACGGCCTGCTCCTTTCGGGCGGCACCAGCACGCTGTCGCTCAGTCTGGCCTCCGGCATCCTGGAGCCCTCCGTTGGGACTTATACGCTTGTGTCCTATACCGGGACGAGACTCACCTCCGGCCTGGAGCTTGCCTCCTCCACGCTGGGCGGGGCGGGGGCGCAGTTGCTGTGGGGGGAACGCGAGATCTCGCTGAAGATTTCGTCCTCTCCCGCCAAGCTGAAAACGTGGAGTGGAACGGCGGGCTCCCTCATGCTTTCCAGCGGCAACTGGTACAATGAAACCACCGCAAACGTGGGGTTTGTGTCGGGTGTGGACGAGGCCATTTTCGCAGATGTGTTCGGCGGTACCCCTTCGGGCGGCGGTGTGGTGACGCCGCTGAGCCCCGTCACCGGAGGGTCCGCGGTCACCAACGGCAGTGTTGTGCTCACCGGTTCGATCTCCGCCGCTGCGGTGACTTTCAACAACAGCCTTGTCGATTATGTTTTGTCCGGGACGGGCACGTTCGGCGGAGTGGGCGGCCTTTCCAAGTACGGTTCGGCCCGTGCGACCCTACAGACCGCCAACACCTTCGAGGGTGCGGTGTTTGTGGAGGAGGGGACCTTGCGCCTACAGAACGCGCAGGCTCTCGGTGGCACGCTGGCGGGCACTTCAGTCGCCGCAGGAGCCTCCTTGGAGTTGGCGGACGGGATCGCCATAGGAACCGAGGCGCTCACCCTTTCGGGACTCGGGGCCGGGGGGGCGGGCAGCCTTCTGTCCCTCGGCGGTGCGAACAGTTTTGCCGGGCCGGTGGTTCTGGCATCGGATGTGGCGCTGGGCGTGGTCGCAGACACCCTGACTCTGGGCGGCGTGATCTCCGGAACCGGCGGCTTTTCCAAGGTGGGCGCCGGCACGCTCGTGCTGGCGGGCTCGAACACCTTCTCTGGGGCGGGCACCGTCAGCGCGGGCGTGCTCAGTCTGAGAACCGCCACCGCCCTCGGAGCGGGCTCAAGTGCCGTGTCGGTTGTGTCTCAGGCCGGCCTCGAACTGGAGGGCGGACTGACATTGAATCGCGCCCTCGTGGTGGCGGGCTCCGGGGTGACCTCCGGCGGTGCGGTGCGTTCGGTGCTGGGAGCGAATGCCTTGGGAGGAACGCTCGCACTGGCCGCAAACACCACTTTGGGAGTGGACGCTGGGGCGAGCCTGACGGTGAGCGGAGGCGTTTCGGGTGGGGCCTATCAACTCAACAAGACGGGTCCGGGCGTGCTCACCCTTGCCGGGGTGAACACCTACGGCACAACCAACGTCCTGGCTGGCGCGCTCTATCTGCAACAAGCCTCCGCGCTTGGAGCGGGTTCGGTGACCCTCGCGCCCAACACCATTCTTGGGGTGTATCTGGGGGGTACCGGTGAGTTTGATGCCACCAGCCTGGGCTCCCTCCTGGCAAGAGCTGCGGGCAGTTACACGCTGGGACTCGACACAGGCAACGCCCCCGGCGCTGTCTCCTACGCGGCGGATCTTACCACGCAGAACTTGTTGAAAGCGGGCACCGGCACGTTGGTGCTGTCGGGTGCACAAAACTACCAGGGGGTTCAAATCCAGACGGGTACCCTGCAATTTGGAGCCCTCGGCACCGGCGGCAACCTAGGCGCGGCGGCATTGCAGATTGAGGCTGGCGCGCGTGCCGTGTTCAGTTTGCAAAACGGTTTCCAGTCGGGCGTGATCTCCGGCGCCGGCGCGCTTTTTGTGCAGGGTGGTTCACTGGTGCTGGCTGGCAGTAATACTTACACCGGCGGGACCATGCTCACCGCCGGCACCTTGGAACTCGGTAACTCCAGCGCCCTCGGAGGCAACGGAGCCCCGTCCGCGCTGGCCGTTTCGGGCTCGAGCACCCTCCGGTTCGGTGCCGGGATCACCACCGACATTTCGGCGGGCTCCCTTTCGCTCGGCGCCGGCGCGGTGCTGACCTTGGACACCGGCACAAACACGGTCTCCCTGAGCAACGGTTTGGGAAATGCCGGCAGCGCGGCACTCGTAAAGGCGGGCAGCGGCACCCTGGGGCTCAACGCCGCGTCGACCTACACGGGCGGCACGACGCTCTCGGGCGGCAGCCTTGTCCTGGGAAATGCACTCGCCCTGGGCACCGTGGGCACCATCGCCTTTACGGGGGCCTCCACGCTCCGGTACGCGGCCGGCATGACGGCCGACCTTTCCAGTCGGTTCGCCCCGATCGGCGCGGGAGTCAGCGCCACGCTGGATTTCAACGGCAACACGGTGGTCTTTGCCACGGGCCTCTCTGGCACCGGCTCTTTTGTAAAAGTCGGCTCTGGTACCCTTGCCCTCAACGCGCCGGGGACCCTTTCCGGCGGGGTCGTACTCGCCGGGGGGAGGCTGCTCCTCGGAGACAACGCCGCGCTGGGTACGGGCTCCTTTTCGCTGCGGGGTGGCACGCTCGACACCTCGGTGGTCAACAGCGTCTGGACCCACAACAACCTCCAGGTTTGGGAGGCGGACCTCAATTTTCTTGGGAGCCAGAATCTCAACGCAGGCACCGGCGGGGTGGTACTCAGCGGCGGCACCCGCACCGCAAGCGTGGCCGCCAAAACGCTTACGCTGGCCGGGCCGGTCAGTGACGGCGGGCTGGGCCTCGGCTTGGTAAAGGCGGGCACTGGCACGCTTGTGTTGGCTGGGAGCAACACATTTAACGGGCCGCTGACGGTCTCGGCCGGGGTGTTGCTTGTTGCCAATGAAAGGGCCCTGGGGGGCGGCAGCGCGGAAGTCTCCGTTGCCTCCGGCGCCTCGCTACAACTGCAGGGCGGGGGCACGCTCGCAGCGAAGCCGCTCTCTCTGGGCGGGGCGGGAGCGGCCGGGCAGCCGGGGGCCCTGGTCAATCTGTCCGACAACAACACCTTCAGCGGTGCCGTGAGTCTTTCTTCCGATGCCACCATTTCGCTGGCGGCCGGGTCGCTTTCCTTTTCGCACGCCGGAGGCATCAGTGGCAGTCAGGCGCTTACCATCACTGGAGCGGGCGGCGCAGCGGTGCTTGGCGGCATCCACACCGGCAGCGGCTCCCTGACCAAGCTCGGAGCGGGCACCTTGCTGCTGGCCGCGGCGGGAAGCTACACCGGCGCGACTTTTGTCACCGCCGGGATCCTGGCCGTGAGCGCCGACCAGGCGCTCGGTCTGGGCGCTGCACCGGTGACCGTGTCCAGCGGGGCCACGCTGGATTTCCAAAGCGTGGCATACAATTCCCTTAAAAACATCGCGCTCAACGGCGGCTTTTTGGCAGCTTCCGCGGGCGACTCCTCCTTTGCTGGCAATGTGGCCGTCGGGGTGGGAGGCGGCAACTTCCGGCTGGAAGGCACCCAACTGGCCCTCGGTGGAGTGGTGAGCAGCACGGGTGTGTACGCGCTCAACAAGACCGGCTCCGGGCGTTTGGTTCTGGCGGGTGCAAACACCTACTCCGGCCAGACCAATGTGTCCGCAGGCACCCTGACGGTGCGTCACAACTCCGCCCTTGGACTCGCGTCCGGGATCACGTTGGTGTCCTCCGGGGCGGGCTTGGAAATCGAGGGTGGCACGGCCGGGGTAACGATCGCCTCGGAACCGATCTCTGTGGCCGGCGCCGGACCGGGCGGGGCGGGCGCGCTCCGCAGTGTTTCGGGGTCGAACGTTTACGGCGGCAAGCTCACGCTTCTGGGCAACTCGACCCTTTCCGTGGACTCCGGTTCTCTGCTGTTGAGCAACACCAGTGACAATATTTCGGGCAGCGGTTTCAACCTGAGCATCGGCGGTGCGGGTCTTTTGCAGATCAACACCGCCATTGCGACCGGGGCCGGCGCACTGCTTAAAAACGACGGTGGCACACTCGTCCTTGGTAACAACAACAGCTACAGCAACGGCACGACGCTCAACGCGGGCACCCTCCAGATCGGGGCAGGCGCGTCCTTGGGTTCGGTCGGTTCCGGGGGCGTGCTGCTCGCTGCGGGCGCCAGGTTGCAGGTCAACCGCGCCAACGCCTACACACTGTCCTCCGTGCTCTCGGGAGCCGGCCTTTTTGAACAACTGGGGGCTGCGGGAAACACGACCCTCAACGGTTCCAACAGCGCCTTTACCGGGGCGGTGTGGTTGACGGGCGGGACGCTGACCGCCGGCAATTCCAACGCACTTGGGGCAGGAGGCTCCATTGCGTTCCGCGGCGGTGCGCTCGGCTACGCTCCGGGGGTGAACACGGACTTCAGCAACCGGTTCGAGGCACTGCC
Organism: Chthoniobacteraceae bacterium; assembly: GCA_044348365.1. Lineage (GTDB taxonomy): Bacteria > Verrucomicrobiota > Verrucomicrobiia > Chthoniobacterales > Chthoniobacteraceae > Chth-196. Next base: position 853 of record JBIKSY010000145.1, on the reverse strand, counting down.
AGGCGGCGTGAGCGCGGGTATCGACACCGGTACCAACGCAGTGAGCTTTGCCAGCGTGGTCTCCGGCAGCGGCGCGCTCACCAAACTCGGTGCCGGCACGCTCGTGCTCACCGCCGCCAACACCTTTGGCGGCACGTTGAGCGTTGCCTCGGGCGTGCTCCAACTCGGCGCAGGGGGAGTCTCCGGTTCCGTTGTTTCGGACGTTGTGGCCAGCGGGACGCTCGCTTTCAACCGTTCGGACGCCGTTTCCTTCGGCGGGTTGATCTCCGGCAGCGGCGCCCTGGTGCAGGCGGGTGCGGGCCGGCTCACGCTGACCGCGGCAAACCCCTTCAGCGGTACCACCACCGTGGCGGCTGGGACGCTGGCGTTTGGGGCGGCGGGCTCGCTGGCGAGCGGCAGCCTCTTTGTCGGTGCCGGCGCAACGCTTGATGCACTGGCGCTGCCGGGAGGATGGAATGTGCTTTCGGGCAGAACATTCGGCGGGGCGGGAACGGTCTCTGGAAAGCTGTCGCTCGCCTCCGGGGCGGTGCTCCTGCCGACGGCTGCTGCGAGCTTTGCCACCCTTTCTACCGGCTCGCTCTCCCTCGCAGGACAGGTCCGCTTGCGGCTGGGCACGGGCGTTTCAGACACGGTGGCGGCCACCGGGGACCTGACGATCAGCCCGTCTGCGACGCTTTCTCTGAGCGATGGCGCCGCCAGCGGACTCTCTTCGATCGACGTGGGCAGCTATGACCTCTTCACTTTCAGCGGCTCGAGGACGGGCGAGTTCAGCCAGAACACATGGAGCGCAGGGTCGCTCCGTTTCGGGTTGGAGTACTCCGTGCCGGGCAGGGTCCGGGTCAACGTGGTGCAG
>JBIKSY010000393.1:0-2930 GCA_044348365.1 Chthoniobacteraceae bacterium | reverse complement strand
GGTTTGGAAGATCGACGACCGTGAGTGTTCCACGGACGTTCGTGTGAGGCGGCAGTTTGCGGCGAACCTGAAGGCGTACCTGTACTCCAGTCAGATTAGCATCCATCGCAAGTTCTGCACCCCGGTGACGCTGATACCTTTCGGAAGGCTGTTCATCATGTGCAACGACACGGACGAAAATCTGCGTGTGCTGCCCGATGTGACGCCGGACATTGCAGACAAGATTCACGTGCTCCGCTGCAACGCGGCCTCCCCGCCCATGCCCGTTGACACCGAGGCGGAACGGGATGCGTACCGGACACAGGTCCGACGGGAGCTGCCGTTTATGCTGGGAGATTTGGAGCGGTGGACGGTGCCGGAACGCTACTTTGAGGAGAGGAGCGGCGTACGGAGCTACCACAACGGGCACGTGCTGCGGACGCTCAGACGCACCAACCCCGAGGCGATGTTGGCGGAGCTCCTGCAGGTCGCGTTTGCCGCTGGCGTCCTGGAACAGCCTTGGAGGGGGCGGGCCATTGAGCTGCAGGCCGCATTGACGGACCGCGGTTTTTCGAGTGCGCGCCTCGCCAAAGAGCTGTTGCAGTACCCGGCAGCGGTGGGGCGTTACCTGGGGAGGATCATGGACAACCGCGAGGTGTTTTCGCGGGAGTACGGACTGGAGGTGGACCGGGGCGGACAGGTTCGAGGGGTGGAGTTGTACACGATCCGCCGGGTTGAACCGGTGCACCAACCGGAGCTGCTTGCGTAGGACGTTGCGCCAACTAGGGTCAAGGAGTGCCGTCAGATGTCATGTCTGGCGGCATTTCCGTTTTCAAGGGGCGCAAAAATGCCACTCGGCCACAGAGAGAGCCCATGCAAATTTGCGGTGTTTTGCGGGGCAAAGGAGCAAGTTTCCGAAAAGTGTGTGGCATTCGAAAAACGGGGTTTCTCTCTGTAGAGGTTTTCGGATTGTCCGAAACCTACTCCTTTACTCCTTCAAATCCGCCATTTTTGAAGGAGCAAAGGAGCAAGTTGTTCATTTCTACGCGCGCGAAAAAATATTTATAGAAGTAGGAAACTTGCTCCTCTCCTCCTTCAGCTTTGAAGGAGGCCGAAACGGGCTGAGGGTGAGTGATTTTTTGCGCGGTTCGCGCGCGCGAGAGGTAGCGAGAGGCAAAAATGGGCAGGCCGGCCCCGTGTTGGCGGGAACCGGCCATGAAACAACGAAGGGGCAATTAGCGGGGCGTCTGAAGCCCGTGGTGGGCTGCTAGGCGGGGCAGTCGGGATTGTTGCACACTGCTGACCAGCCGGAGACGTAGGGGCGGCCTGTTTCGTCGTCGATGTCGATGTCAGCCTCGGGTTCCATCGGCTGGCCGCAGTCCTCTCAGAACGGCGGGTCTTCGTTCTCCTCTTCGGTGGGAAAGTACGAGTACATGGCAAAAGGTCGTTTGAGGCTCGGCACGCGGGGTGGTGCGTGCGTGCGTGGCTAGTTGGCGAGTTCCTCCTCGAAGCCTGCGGCTTTTAGGAAGCTAGGGAGCTGTTTCTGGATCCGGCGCGAGATGTCCGGACCGCACCATTTGTAGGTCTGCCCCTCGGCGATGATGCCCTGTGCGAGCAGGAAGGCGTTGACCTTTTCCTGATTGAGGCCGCCCAGGGTGTCGTCCAGCGGATGCCAGAATGCTGCGGCGTTGCTCCCTGGCTTGTGGACTTCCGGCTGATACTCGGCTGCGGGCTCCAGCGCTTCCGGCTGGGGTGCGACTGCCTCTGGTGTGGGCTCGGGCGCTTTGGGTGCCGGCTCCTGCTGGGGGACGGTGAACGCTGGGGAGCGCTCACCTTTGCGCCGCCGCGGAACTGCGGCGTAGCGTTGGCGCCCGTCGATGATGGTGTAGGCTCGAGGCGTTGGGGTGAGTTCCCCGGGCAAGGGATGGGCACCGTTGCCGTGGCGGGCGACAAAGTCCGCGATGGGCTCTGGTGCGACTGGTGCGGGGAGTGGATGCGAGCCGTTGCCGTTGTGCGCGAGGGGCGTGGTGATCTCGACGGCTTCCTCCTCGGTGATGATGCCGGAGAGGCAAGCGGGGTACACGGCGCGGACGGCCTCTGCGGTGGCGCGGGCGGAGAGCATGGCGGTGGGATGCTTCTGCCATGTGGGGTTGGCGGTGAGGCCTGCCTCACGGGCGCGGGTCATCGTCCAGCTGACCGTGAGCGAGCCTCCCTTGGGGTGCGATGCGCACACTGTGACGCATGCGGGGCCGCGGTCGATGTACTGAATGGTGCCGCCGGCCTTTTGAAAGCGGGCAAGCATGCACTCGCTCCGCAGGCTCAAGCGGCCGTTGATGACGTGGTACTCGTGAATCACTCTGCCCAGGGGGATGCCCTCGGCGAGTGCCAGGAGCATGGCGACCGTGGCCTGCTCGGGGGTTTTGAATCCGCCCATGCCGGATTTGGCGATGATGGCGGCGATGCGTTCCAGACTGCTGACCTGTTCGTTGCTGATGATTTCCTGCGTGTTCATACCTCGATTTTCCCTTCTAAATCTGCGTTTAACTGCCTGCGGGGAAAACACTTCCCTCACATATAGCTACGGAGTAAATGGGCAAAAGGTTTGATGTTTTTCAGAGAAAAACACGCCTCAAAGCGTTGTTTTCGAGGGCTTTAACACGTCCGAAAGCTCGGGCGGTGCGGGGGCGCGCCTATCGGGTGGAGTCTGTTTTTTGGGTAAGGGAATCCCCTACCGGCCCCCCTCGCGGGGGCGGCCCACGGAAGTGGGAGGCGCAACGGGAGTGCCTTTGGTTCCCCCCCGGGACCGATACAGATTGAACACGCCGCCACAGGGCGTGGTACGAGAGTGCCTTTGAGCACCACCCCTGTCCCTCGCCGGGGCCTAAGGCGCGGGGCCTGGGGCAGAGCCCCAGACAGACTGGTTCGTGAAAGCCCTGCGCTTTGAGCAAAGG
>JBIKSY010000018.1:0-30177 GCA_044348365.1 Chthoniobacteraceae bacterium | reverse complement strand
CCTGCGCAAGCTGAGGGCTTCCTGAGCGGCTAGCCGCAGCCCATTTGGCGATCAACTTTCATGCATAGTCCGCCGGAATGCCTGCGGGAGCCTGTGGCCATTCCCGTTTTTAGGTTCAATGTCACCGGACCCAAAAGGGCTTGGTTTCCAGAGCAGGAGACACTGGCGGTTCGGCCCTCGCCTTCAGACTGCCGGCGGCCGGTTTGGTGCGCTGTTGCCCAGAAACGGGCTTGCCTCCCGGGCGCTTTGCTTCCGGTCGGGCGTCGCATCTTGTGCAGGACATCTTCCCGTGTTGTTTGTCACAGCATTTGCAGTCTTCGCAGTGGGCCATTTTCTGGGATGCTCCGGGGGAGCACCGCTGGCAGTGGGCGCAACTGGCAAGCGCCAAAGCCGCCGCGGCCAGGCACCCGCGGGCGACTTTTTCCAGCCATTGCCCCCCCTCGGCCCGGGTGGCGCCCGGTCCTTTCGCAAGCCGTCGCATCGGACGCCCTGCCTTCAACGCCGCCGTTGAAAACAGCGGCAGGCATGGGGCCCGTTCCGTTCTCGAGTGTGTTTTTGCGTCCGTTTTGGCGCCCGTTTTGGAACGACACCCGCGCGGCGGGGGGCCGGTTTGGTGGGCAAGGCGAGGCTGGCTGTTTCATAAGGTTGGAAAGGTTGACTTTCTGTTGTTCGCTACGGAGGAGCGGGCGAAATGGCTTTAAAAAAAGTCAGTTTTGCTGGGGAAACCCTTCTAGTCCGAAACTTGCTTCGTTCTCCGGGAGGCCTCATTCTTTATCCCGCGGTTTACTCCGCCCTTCTTTCGTCATCTTTGTCTTTTTCTCACCCGACCATGAAATTTCTGACAACCGCACTTGTTCTGGCGTCCATGGGTTTTCAGGCGTGGGCAGCTCCCGCCCCCAAGGGAAGCAAAGCTCCCAAGGCCCCCAAGGAGCCGAAGACCACGGCCGCCAACTTGGTTGAGCAGGAGGCGGCAATGCCTTCGCCCATCAAGCCGCTGGCCTCGGCCTCTGCGGCCGAGATGGCCGCCAGATTTTTTTCTGAAGCGCTCAAGCCCTACGGGGAGTGGCTTGAAATCGGCCAGTATGGCCGCTGTTGGAGGCCGGCCGGTGTGGGCGAGCGGTGGGCGCCGTACACCGTTGGATCCTGGGCCTACTCCCGCTTCGGCTGGACTTGGGTGAGCGAGGAGGATTTCGGGGGCATTGTGTACCATTACGGCCGCTGGTTCAGATTGGACGGCGCCGGATGGTGCTGGGTGCCGGACCTAGAATGGGCTGCCTCCTGGGTGAGTTGGCGCTACGGTACCGATGTGGTGGGCTGGGCTCCGCTCCCGCCCAAGGCGAAGTGGAATCCCCAATCCGGAATTGGCGTTTGGGCCGACAGGGATTACGAAACAGGGCCAGACAACTACGTTTTTTGTCCCACTTCCGATTTTTCAGACCTCCTGCTCAATGAGGTTCTGTTCCCGCCAAGCGCGAATGTGGCGTGCTTCCAGCGCTCGGTGAGCATCACAAACCTGGCGGCCTCCGGGAAGTCGGTGTTTTGCGGTGGCCCTGCCTACAACTGGCTTGCGGCCCGCGCCAAGGCCGGCGTTCCGGTAATCCGGGTCGCCAAGGAGAGGAGTCTGGTGAGGTTTAGGGAGCAACTCAACGAGGCTGTCGGTGCGGCAGTCTCTTTCAAAGCAGTGGTCAAGGAGGACCGTCTGACAACAGTGGCTCCCGAGTGGGGCGTTTTGGCGGACCCGCGCCGTGCCGAGGCGCTAGGTTTCAACGTGGAAACAACAGAGGAGGTCAAACCGGTCAAGTGGACCGAGGCCCGTCCCGACGAGATGCCGGAGGAGGCGATCGTAGGCGGCAGTGCCAAGGGGGTGGGGGCTCCGAAGGAGGTGCTGAGCTTGACTGGATGGGAAAGGGTTCCGGAAGGTCTCAGGAAGTCGCTGAAGCTCAAGATCTCAAAAGAGGTGGGGGGGCTGACCTCCGCAAACACCCCCGCTGCCCCGTTTGATCCGGAGAGGGACTTTCCGACGGTTCGCTAGAGGGTTGTTGGCATGTGGCTCAAATCCGGTTGGAGCCCTGAGGTTGACAGGCTGCTGGGGGGCTTTGAAGTGCTACGCGGCCTGGTGGTAGGGGAGGCGGATGGTTCGCTGCCCGAGGTGAAGCAGAGGCTTGGGGTGCTTGCTCCCGGGGAGGTGGGGCTTTCCCTCCGGGTGACGGGAGAAGAGGACTGGGAACTCTTCCGTGGTGGGCTGCTCTACGCTGCCAACGCTTTGGGAGAGGCCCATGCGTTGTTTCAAGAGGCACGCTCCCCTGAGGGAGCATACTGGCATGGAATGCTCCACAGAAGGGAGGGCGATTTTTCTAATGCGCTCTACTGGGTCCGACGTGCGGGGCGGGTCCCAGGACTGGCGGGGATGGCTGAATTCTCTCCCGAGGCTTTTATCGCGGAATGCGCTGCAGCAGCGGCCAGGGAGGCGGAGCCTCCGCACCTGCTGGAGTTGCAGCATCTGGAGTGGGAGGCGTTGATGCTATGGAGTTGGAGGCGCTTGGAGGCGTTCAGCTGAATACAGACTGTGGCGGGCCGGCCGCGCGGGGAGCCTACTCCGGTTGCGGCGGCTGGACTGTGGCCCTTGTTGCGCCGGTGGATATCCCCCCGTCGACGAGCAGCGTCTGTCCCGTCACGTAGCGGCTACCCTCCGACGCCAGAAACACGACGGGGGCGTCCAGATCGTCAGGCTGGCCCGGGCGCTTGAGGGGGATGCGGTCGCACAGGTAGCTGACCCATTCAGGATTCTGATAGAGGACCTGGTTTTGGGCAGTTTTGAACCAGCCCGGGGCGAGGCAGTTTACGGTGACCCCGTGGCGGCCCCAGTCGTCTGCAAGGCTCATGGTGAGTTGTTTGACTCCCCCACGGCTGGCGCCGTAGGGAGCGAGGCCCGCGTATCCGGCAACGCAGGTGACAGAGCCGATGTTGATGATGCGTCCGTAGCCGCGCTGGATCATGCCGGCAGCCACTGCTTGCGCCGTGAAGAAAGTGCCGCGCAGATTGGTGTCGAGCACGAGGTTCCAGTCGTCCCAGGAAATCTCCAGGGCGGGTTTGCGGACGTTGCAGCCGGCGTTGTTGACCAGGATGTCAATCCTGCCAAAGGCCCCCTCGACGGCGGCGACGGCGGCTTGGATGGAAGCGTGGTCGCGCACGTCCAGAGATGTTGCGAAAGTGCGTCTTCCAAGCGCCTCGATTTCCTGTTGGAAAGGGAGGAGGGATTCCGCCGAGCGGCTGGTCATGGCGATGTCGGCGCCCGCGCGGGCAAGGGCTCTGGCAAGATACTGGCCGAGGCCGCGGCTCGTGCCGGTGACAAGGGCGACTCGCCCGGATAGGTCGAAGGGAGGCATAGGATCAGGGGTGAAGGACTACTTTCATGAGACCTGCCTCGTGGCCGTAGAGGCGTTCAAACCAGCCGGGCCCCTCTTCCAGGGGTACGAAGGCGCTGAGCATGGGGGTGACGTCTATTTTCCCGGAGGCCAGCAACTCGATGCAGGCGGGAATCTCGCCCGCGGAGGCACATGAACCCTGGAGCCGGATTTGACGGGTCACCACGGATTGCAGCGGCAGTTCGATTTTCGGGGAAATATTCCCAACCAAAGTTACTGTCCCCCCCTTGCGGGTGCTTTCAATCGAGGAAAGCACGGTTGCCGTGGTGCCCACGCATTCAAAGGCGACATCCGCCCCCCTTTTTGCGGTCCACTCCTTAATTGTGGCCGCGACGTCCCGCTCCTTCGCGAGGATCGTGTCGGTGGCGCCCAGACTCTTTGCCGTTTGCAGACGGCCTGCGTCGACGTCCACGGCCACGATGCGCTGGCAACCGGCCAGTTTTGCAGCTTGGAGGGTCAGCAGTCCGATCATGCCCGCCCCCACGACAACGGCGGTGTCGTTGAGTTGGATCGGGGTGATCGCCACTGCGTGCACCGCCACGGAGATGGCTTCGATGAGGGCTGCTTTTTCAAACGAGAGGGAATCGGGGAGCAGGTAGAGGATCCGCGCAGGCACGCACACGAACTCGGCAAAGGCGCCTGCGCGCCGGTAGTCGCCGCAGGAAACCCCCAGCACCTGACGCGCGTCGCACAGGTTGATCTGGCCGCGTTTGCAGAAAAAGCACTGGCCGCAGGAAAGTGTGGAGTCGAAGGTGACACGCTGGCCAATCTGGAAGCCTGACACCGCCGAACCCAGGTCAGCAATGATGCCGGCCGCTTCGTGGCCCATGACCAGGGGGGGGATCCGTCGGCCGGTACTGCCGTCATAGCCGTGCACATCACTGCCGCAAATTCCGCAGGCCTGCACGCGGATGAGCACCTCGTCGGGACCGGGTTCCGGTCGGGGGACGTCTTGGAGTTCCAGATTGCGATAATTGGTGAGGACTAGGGCTTTCATTGACTGTTCAATTGGAAAAGTGCGGGTGAAGCTGAAGGTGGGCAGTCTTTCAGGGGCGGGGCACAGCGTCAATTGGGACACGCAGTTGACAAGCGACGCTTTTTGTCAATCACTGTCAGAAGTGCGCCGGAAGGAGAAATACTATGGAGAGAAAGGCGGAAGTGGTTGGGAGAGGGGGTCGTGGGGGGCGGAGCGGGGTGTTTTGGGGGAACGCAAATTTGGCCCGGGGCTGCGACAAGTGGGCTTTCGGGCTTTCCCCACGTGCGTACGCTTTGCGGGAGGGCTTTGAATCATGAGCGAAGCGATGTTTCAGAAGGCTTTGCGGTTCGCTCCCATCTACCAGCAGAGGGTGTGGGGGGGCCGCGCGTTTGAGTCGGCTCTCGGGCGGGTTTTGCCCGGAACCGGCCTCTTCGGCGAGTCTTGGGAGCTGTCGGATCGGTTGGAGGCGCAGAGTCTGGTGGCGCGGGGCGGTTGTGCGGGGATGGATTTGCACACGCTCTGGAGCCGGCACCGCGTCGAGCTTTTTGGAGCCGCGTGTCCCAAGGAGGACAGATTTCCCCTCTTGTTCAAGTTGCTGGACGCTCGGGAAAGTCTTTCGGTTCAGGTCCATCCCTCGGGTGGGGACGGCGCCCGGGGGCTGGGCGAGCCCAAAACCGAGTGGTGGTATGTCTTGGAGGCCCGGCCCGGGGCTGCCGTTTACGCGGGCTTCCGCCCCGGCGTCACGAGGGCGCTTGCGGAACGGGCCATTAAAACGGGGGAGTTTGAGGCCTTGTTGCACCGGATCCCGGTTCGGAGTGGGGATAATTTGTTTGTTCCGGGTGGCAGGATCCACGCCATTGGGGGAGGGTGTCTGATCGCGGAGGTGCAGCAAAACAGCGACACCACGTTTCGTGTGTTTGACTGGAACCGCAGGGGAGCGGACGGCGCGGCCCGTCAGTTGCATGTCGAGCAGTCGTTGGCTTGTATTGACTTCGAGGATCATGCGCCCGTCCTCGGGGCGGCTTTGACCGAAAGCGGGTTTGCCTGCGAGTTTTTCTCAATCTCCGGCCTCCATTTGAGGCAGGCAAACGTTGCGGGGGCGTACGCGGGAGCGGTTTTTTTGGTGGCCGAAGGTTCGATGGTGTTGGCGGGGGAGGTTTTTTGTCGAGGAGACTGGTTTTTGCTGCCTGTCGAGGCGGCGGAGGCGCTTTTAGAGCCCGGACCTGAGGGCGTGTTTTTGGTGCGTGTGGCCTTTCCCGGCTAGCGGTGGACGGGTGTGGGAGGCTGCGAACGGGGGGCGAACCCCGAGGGAGGCCCGGCGCGTTTGGGTTGCGAGTTGCGATTGAGGGGTGTGCGAAATCCGGAGGCCCGCCCTTTATGAGCTCAACAAATGACGTAGCGTTAAAAGCTGCGAAGTCTTGGCGACGGCACCCGGTTGTGGCGCTGTTGGCGGCCTTGTTTGTGGGTGGCTCCGCGGCGTTGTTTTTGAGGAACCGGGGGGGGATTTCTGTTGAAAAAGTGGGGGACTCTCCAGGGCGGAATATGCCTGTTGCATCGGATGGCGGTTGGGAGGAACTGGGTGGCCTCTCCGCCCGGGTGGAACAGATTTTGCGCGCTGAGGCGGTCGCTTCGACGGGTGAGGACAGGCGACTGGTGTGGGAGTATTTGCGCGCATGCGGTGAAGCCCCAGACCCGGGCCGGGGTGTGGATTGGTTTGGAGTCGACGAGGCGCTGAGCTGGGTAAGAGGGGCGTCTGAGGCGCCGGCTGAAATCGAGGCGGAGTTGACCAGCCTTGGCCGGGACGGGATGCTTTGTGAACCGCTGCGGTGTTTTGCTTTGCAGCACCTTGGAATGTGGGCTGAGGAACACCCTCTTGGCGCGGTAACGGTGGAGCAGTTGCGTGCCGTGACGGACGAGGTGCTTGTCGGTGGGGTAGGTGCCGCAGCGTTGCGAGTCTTGAACCGGATCCGCTCCCAGTCCTCCGACGCGCAGTGGCTGCGGGCACGCGTTTTGGGCCTACTCGAAAAAGTGGAGTGCCATCCCGAGGAGCGCGTGGCGGCGCTCCAGATCGCGGTTGAATTGGAGGCGACAGAGGTGGAGTCGGCCGCAAGAAAACTTTCGGAGCCCAACCGCCAGGTGGCGGAGCGTGTGAATGCCTTTCTGGCACTGGGTCGCTTGGGGAATCGTGAAACACTTCGGTGGCTGGGCTCCCAGCCGAGGCCCGCGGAGACTCTTGTTCTGGAGGCACGGGCTCAGGCGATGGTTGAACTTGCGAAGCGCTAGCGACCCGGAAGGGAGTGTTGGGAGCGGTCTTGTGGAGGGTTCCGGGTTGCGAGGGAGACGGAGAGCCGGGGCGGAGTGCCGGCGCTTGCGGGGTGTTTGGAAAAGGGCTTGCTTCTGAAGGAGGAAATCCCCGATAGTTACCGGCTCTACTTGAAAACGGATGGGTGCCGGAGCGGTCGAACGGGCTCGCCTGGAAAGCGTGTGTACCTCATAAGGGTACCGAGGGTTCGAATCCCTCCCCATCCGCCAGTTTTAGGTTAGCCAGGTACTCCCCGTGGGGACCTCGGGGTGCGATTCCAAAGAAACGGGCTGACAGGCCTTTCGTTTGAATCCCTCCCAAACGCCTCCTCCTATCCCTCTTCCACAACAGCAGCAGTCCTCCGGACTAATCTCTCTGGATGGGCATGGTTCATGCTCTTTTTGAAGGGAATCCCAGCACACCTATGAGACCGCAAAACAGCTCCAAAGCTTTGAAGAATGCAGCCACAGGCCTCGCCGTGTTTGCCTTGGTTGGCAGCGCGACCTACTTGGCTTTGAGTGGAGGCGGGACGCCCAGCGGTGTCTCTCCGGACGCCGCTTCAAAAACCAGTGGAGGCACAGGATCGGAGTTGGTGCTTGGCGGAGGGACGCCCGGTCCGCAGGCGGTGGCGAAACCTCCGGCGGCCAAGACCGGTCCGATTGTCGGGCCTCGCATGACTGCGTTGCTGGTGCCCAAGTCTCCGGCGGAAGGAGCTCCCTTGGTTGCTGCGGGAATGAACCCAGATGCGGACAAGGGGCGGGTGGTTCGGTTGCAGCCGGCGGGCTTCAAGCAGTGGGGGGCTGTTGCGCAGGGAGAGAGAATTGCGCTGCCCACGGCCGACGGTGAAGAGCTGTATGGTACGGTCAATATTGTCAGTTCCGACCCCGGTTGGTTCCGGATGGGTGGCACGCTGGACGGGGACGGCGGCACGTTCCAGCTGAACGCAAGTTCTGACGAGGTCCACGGTGGGGTTTATCTTCCCGGTCTTGGGGTCGGCTACCAGATCCAGATGGATGGTTCGGATGTGGTGCTTGTGGAGCGCCGTTTAAGCGCGCTGGTTTGTTCGCCGGGCATCAAGCGACAAGTGGAAGCGGGAGGAAGAGACAACCCCGGAGTGGTGGCAAGGGCGCCCGGCACCCAGGTGATTCCGGCAATCAACACGCGTCCCGGGGCGAAAGGGGTGATTTATGTGGATTTTGCCGGAGGGGTGATCAACTCGACCTCTTGGGGGAGAACCGCGATCACAGCCCTGCCGTCTGTCTTGAGTGGGGACTCTATTACCCAGGCAATGACCCGCGCGGCCGAAGATTTCGCGCCCTTTGACATCACGCTGACAACAATGGTTTCGGTGTATCAGGATGCGCCGTTGGGGAGGCGGATGCGTGCGGTAGTGACCCCTACGGATACGGCGGGCCCCGGCACTGGGGGGGTGGCCTTTATGAACAGCTGGAAATGGGGCGGTTCCGACATGGTTTGCTGGGTGTTCAATCAGGGGGTCAAATCCTGCGCAGACACGATCGCGCACGAGGTGGGTCACACCCTTGGTCTGTCCCACCATGGCACCAGAACCGGAGGGAAGGAGTACTATAGCGGGCACGGTGGTGGGGTGTCGGTGCCCACCAGTTGGGGGCCGATCATGGGGACTCCCTTTAGTGTTAATTTGACGCAGTGGAGCCGTGGCCAGTACTACGACGCAAACAACACCGGGCAGGATGATTTGAGTATCATTGCCGCCGGCAGCAACAACTTCGGTTACGTGGCTGCCTTCGGCGCGCGGGGTATCGTGAGGGCCCTGCCTCTGAACGGGTCCCTGTTTCAAACCACGGGGACACTCACTTCGCAGACCGATTCAAACGTTTACCAGTTCTCCACCACGGGAGGGAAGCTGACCGCGACCGTGCGTCCGGCATCTGCGGTGGGCACGGGGGATTTCAGGCTCGACCTCCTGGACGGAAACGGGGCGGCTGTGATTGTCGCGGATCCTGTTGACACACTCGGGGCGTCCATTTCTCAGACACTGATCGCTGGAGTGTACCGTCTGAGGGTAGTGCCCACTGGAACCGGGGCCGAGCCGGTTGACGGGTATAAAACCGGCTATTCCTCCTACGGTTCATTGGGGGGCTACTCCATGACCGGAATGGTCGAGGGGGCAAACGCTCTTCCGGCATTTCTGAATGCGAAGCTCATTACGGGGACCGAGAAGGTGCCAATGTCTGTCGCGCTTGAGGTGACCGATCCGGGTAAGACAACGGTCTCCGTGCTTGCGCAGAAGCTTCCCAGCGGACTTTCTCTGACCACGGGGACCTTGGACGGTTTGCCGAGGCTTGTTTTGGCCGGGACTCCTGCGGAGGGGACCTCTAGCGGGGCTTGGTCGCTGACCCTTCTGGCAAAGAGCAGTGCTGGCGAAACCAGAACGGAGTTCAATCTCGTGATTTCGGAGCAGAGCCTGTCCCTTTCTGCCGCTTTGGGCAGTAGGGTCGACACAATCACGACGCTTCCGACTTCGCCCTGGATTGGTGTTGAAAAAATACTGGACAGCGGAACCTTGGGGGTTGTGGCCCAAAGCGGGCCGGTGGCGGACAAGGGGACCTCGCTGATCCGTTGCAACTACACGGCACCCGTATCCGCCCCCTCGGTGAACGGCGGCGGATCGGCCTCGTGGAGCGTCATGACCTTCTTCTGGCAAAGCGACACGGAGCAGGGCAAGGACGTCCTGACCTGCAGGGTGGACGGGGCGGTCCAAAAGGACATGATCACAGGGCAACCGCTGGTACTCAGCGGCAAGCGCGGATGGGTTAAGCAGACAGTGCTGCTCTCGGGCACCGGAACGCGCAGGATCGAGTTTGCATATACAAAGGACGCCAACCTGAAATCCGGGGTGGACAAGGTTTGGGTGTACGGCATTGAAATTGGCCAACCGCCGCTGATCAAAACCTCTCCGGTCTCCTCCGTCCGTGTGACGCCCGGGACCAGCTTGGGTTCGGGGAGTTTCTCCCTGAGCGCGGTGGCAACGAACACAACTAGCGTCGCTTGGTGGAAGAACGGCGTTGCACTCGTCAACGGAACCAGCGCGAGTGGCAGCATCCTTTCAGGGGTCAGTACGGGGACCCTGACCGTCACTGGGGCAAAGGCAGCTGATGCCGGGGTCTATTGGATGGTGGCCAAAAACAGTTGGGGTGCTGTGGCCTCACAGCGGACTGCAGTGGTGGTTTGGGTGCCACCTGTCGTGACCAGCCAACCGGTGGCTCCAATCGGTTTGAAGGTTGGAGACCCGTTGATTTTGACTGCGCAGGTCAGTGGTGCTCAGCCGATGTATTACCAGTGGAAGAAGGACGGAGTTCCAGGCCGGTGGACTTCCACGCCCAGTTTGATGATTAATAGGACCACCGCGGCAAGTGCCGGAAAGTATGTGCTTGTGGCTGTAAATCCAAGCGGGACTGTTTCTTCGCAGGAGGTGACCGTCAGCTTTACTCAAGCCACTGGAAAGACTGTCGCGGTCGGCAAATAGACCGCGTTTTGCTGGCGCCACAGGCCCCCGCGTGCCCTCTGGTAAAAGCTTCTGAACGGGTTTCCTAACGGGAAAGGAATCGGCAAAGTCGCCAAAGGCTGGGCTCGCGCGGTTGTTGCCAGCCGCTTATAATAAGGGGCCGTGTGCAGTGTGGCACCCTCTTTCAGTTGACGGGGGGACGCACCGACAGCTTGCCCACCAATGATGAAATGAATGCGGACGCACCCAAGACGGCGCTCTCGAAGCGTCGGCGCCTCAAGCAGGTGGCGGCATGGACCGCGGTGGTGTGCCTGAGTGTGATGGGGGTTTGCCGTTTGTGGAGGAATCAGGCGGTTCCGTCGGGAATTCCCGAAAAGTCCGCCTCGCGCGCGGTCGCGGGTGGAGGAGGTGGGTTCTTCGGGGAAGCGGCCCGCGGCGTACCGCTCGCCGGGCGTGGCGGTATCGGAAACGAGCCGCATGGGGCTGGGGTGGGCAAGGCGGGGCGGGAGACCTTGGCGGGCCCAAGCACTGCCAAGGGAAGAGTGGTGGCGTTGCGGCCGGAGGCGCTGCACGGCTGGGGCAATTTGCAGGAGGGGGAGCGGGTGGCGCTCCCTTGGTTTGGTGACGGCTCCCTCACAGGAGTCGCATTTTTGCGGATGGAGGACCAGGGCTGGGTGCGTTTTGGGGGGGCCTTGGAGGAGGAGAAAGGCTCGTTCACTCTAAATTTGCGGGCGGGAGAGGTGAACGGGTTAATCATGTTTCCAAACACGGGGATCGCACTGGAAATCCGGACAGAACCCGGCGGGACGGTTTTGTTGGTGGAGCGCCCTTTGGAATCCAAGCTGTGCTGGCCCGCGATGGCGGCCGCTCCGCCTGCGGACGCGGCGGCGGTGGCGGCTGCTGCGGGGGTCTCTGGAGAGGATGCTGTGCCTCAAGTCAATACACGGCCCGGGGCTCGCGGGCTCATTTACATTAACTTCGAAGGTGGTGCTGTGACTGACCCGGTGTGGAATTCCGGAAAACGAATCGACTTTGCGCCGGCCGCACTCACCGCGAGTGGGATTTTGGAGGTGGTGGCACGGGTGGCGGAGGATTACGCGCCCTTTGACATGGCGGTTTCCACCATTTGGGCCGACTATGAGGCCGCTCCTGTCGGCAGACGCACCCGGGTGATTGTGACGCCCACCACCACGGCTTTGCCTGGAAGTGGAGGAGTCGCAATGGTCAACGGCTGGAGTGCCGCGGGACGAACCATGAGCTCTACGGTGCCTGCCTGGGTGTTTGCCTCCTCGCCCAAGTATGCCGCCGAGGGGGTTTCGCACGAAGTGGGGCACACTTTGGGGCTCAACCATGACGGCACTAAGGCTCCCGATGGCCGGACGGTGATGCCTTACTATCGGGGGCACGGCGGCGACGTGACCAAGCCGTTGAGCTGGGCCCCGATCATGGGGGAGGCCTACACCTGCTCGCAGACCCACTGGAGCCGGGGGGAGTACGCCGCTGCCAACAACGACGAGGACGACATCGCGATCATCAAGAGAAAGACCAACGGGGTTGGCTACATCGACGAAAGCTTTGTGGGCGTCCGTGCCTTGGAGATCGCCGGGGGTAGTTTCGAGGTCTCAGGGGTGGTGCACCACGGTGAGAGTTCGGCCGTGTACAGATTCGCCACACTGGGGGGGACGCTCAGCGTCTCGCTCAAACCGAAGGTGGCCAGTTACGGAAACACGGACTTAAAACTGGAGGTGGCCGACCGGGAGGGAACGGTCTGGGCCGTTTCAGATCCGGAGACCGCCACCGCGGCGCAGGTCAATGTAATGCTCCCCGAGGGAGCGTACTCGATTGCGGTAAGCGCTGGGTGCACCGGTCCGAAGCCCTGGAGCGGCTACACGACTGGTTACTCGACGTACGGTGCCCTTGGGGGGTATCTGCTGGCCGGGTCGCTGGCCAATCCTGCAAAGGAGCCCGATCTGACTAGCCCCCCGTCCGTGCTGGGGATTGTGGGGGAGCCGTTTTTGTATCGGCCGGGATTGACCTACGGGGCGGCCGTAGGCGAGTGCTTGGGCGGGTGGCCCCTGGGTGTGGAATGGAACTCAAGGGAACAGGTGTTGACCGGCACTCCGCTGATGGCCGGAGTATATGAAGTGGGGTTTCTTTTGGTGGAGGGGGCGCGGCGCACTTACCGGACCGTCAAGATCACGGTGCATCCGGAGGGTTTACAAGCGCTTGTTGCCGGCGAGGGGACGGCGGTGGTCGCCACCACCCCGGACGCTCCCTGGCGGACGCAGTTCGAGGCGCTCCCCTGGGCGTCTGCCCCCGGCTCGAAGGGGGTGGTCGCAACCAGTGGTGTTACCGCCGACGGAGGAGTGAGTCGAATGCGCTGCAGCCTGCCGGCCGGGGCCGTCCTAAACTTTTGGTGGAAGGTTTCCAGCGAAAGTGGCTGCGACTTTCTGGAATGCCGCCTCAACGGTAGCGTCGCGCGGGATGGTGACTCCGGTGCGCTCCTCCGGATCAGCGGGGTGCGCGACTGGAGTCGGCAATGCGTGCAGGTGGATGGGCCTTCAATTCTCGAATTTGTGTATCGGAAGGACTTCGCGCTCAGTGAGGAGCAGGACCGGGGCTGGGTGGCCGGCCTTGAGCTTGGGCAACGGCCCGTTTTTACAAAGATGCCTCAGTCTCAATGGCTGCCACGCGGGGGGCAGGCGTTTGCTCTCGAGGCCGAGGCTGAACACGCCACCGGCTACCAGTGGAAGAAGGACGGTTTTTCGTTGCTTGACGGTGAAATTGGGCGGCGCCGAATCTCGGGGGCGCGCACCGCGTCACTGCATGTCACCGGTGCAGGCCCAGCGGACTCGGGAACGTATGTGCTGGAAGCAAGCAACGCCCTTGGGACGCAGAGCAGCCGGAGGGCGGAGGTTGGGGTGCCCGGTGCGCCCGTGGTCACCCAGCGGATTTCCGCGGGGACATTGGTGCGGGCGGGGGACCCCCTGCTTTTGAGCGTGGGGTTTGCCTGCGCAAAGCCTTTTTTTGTCGCCTGGAGCAAGGACGGGCGGCTGCTTCGTTGGACGCAGTCTCCAGTGTACCAGTTGCGTGCGGCCGATGCGTCGATGTCCGGCCGGTATTCGGCGGTGGTAATCAATGCCTATGGCAGTACGGACGCGGGAGAGGTCAGCGTGCAGGTCCGCTGAGGGGCCTGACCGCCAAAAGCTGTTTCGCGGTGGCGGCCGAGAAAAGAAGCGTGGCTGCGGTTTAGGCGTGGAGCACCGCGTGGACGGGTTGGTCGTGGGGTTCGGCCGGCAGGCTGTCGACAACTTGGAGCGAGAAGCAAACCCCAAGGGCGACCGTGTGGGGCCCGAGGGCCGCAAGCGTCCGGTCGTAATACCCGCCTCCGCGTCCGAGGCGTCGGCCGCAGTTGGTGAAGGCAAGACCTGGGACAAGCACGCAGTCGAGTGCGGAGAGACTGACCCATTCGCCGTGGACGGGTTCCTTGAGTCTGCCGTTGGTGTGCGGTGCGGGAAGGAGCTCCTCCGGGTTGGAGGCCGCGCGCCACAGGAGGTTTGCGCCTTGGAGGCAGGGAAAGACGAAGCGTTTGGCAGGATGCAGAAGGAGGCTCAGGATGTCTGGCTCCTCTGGAAGCGGGGCGAACAGGGCCACGGTCGAGGCGTCAGCCCAGGCGGGGTGGCTTTGGATCCGGGCAAGAAGCGCGCGGGAGCATTCGTGGCGGAGGCTCGCGGCGGCTTTGAGGCGGGCGCGCATGAGGCTGCGGAGGGCTGCCTTGGCGGAGGAAATCTGCGGGGAAACTAACATATCAGCGAAAGGATGAATCATTTTGCGCGCGCCTGCCGCATCCATTAAGCTGAGGAGCTGTGACAAACCCTGGGCGCAGATGGTCTACCGCGGAAATCCGCAAATCAAGCGGACCTGACACAACCTGGCCTCAGACGGGCGGGCCCGTGGAGGCACGCGCGGACGCTGCGTTTCATGTGGGGTTAAAGCCGTCTGCCGCCTGGACGCAGCGCAACCCGCTGACCGAGATTCTGCTGCCTTCTCTTCTGACGCGGCGCCAGGGGAGGGTGGAGCGTCCGGAGTGGCCCGTGGTGGCGGCCGGGGAGGTGGCCATCACCTGGATCGGGCACGCCTCCTTTTTGATCCAGACTTCCGAGGGGAACGTTTTGGTGGATCCCATTTGGGGCAACTGGCTCAAGGGGATCAAGCGGATGCGTTACGCGGGGGTGGAACCGGGGGCGCTTCCTCCGGTCGACTTGGTGTTGGTCACCCATGCGCATTTTGACCACCTGGACCGGCGCTCGCTGCGCGGGGTGGCGGCCGGCCAACCGGTGGTGGTACCCTATGAAGTGGGCAACCTGGTGCACGACCTCGGGTTTGGTCTCGTGCAGGAGTTGCACTATTGGGAGAGCTTCTCGCTGGGCTCCCTCAAAGTCACGTTGACGCCCTGCCACCACTGGGGGTCGCGCATGCTACACGATTCCCACAGGGGCTTTGGCGGTTACATCCTCGAGGTTGGGGGGCGCGTCATCTACCACTGCGGCGACACCGCCTATTTTGGAGGGTTTGCCGAGATCGGCCGGAGGTTTCCCATCGATGTGGCGCTGCTTCCGATCGGGGCCTACGAGCCGCCCAGCTTGCGCCCGGTGCACATGAATCCGGAGGAAGCCCTGGAAGCCTGTGTCGTGCTCAACGCAAAGGTGATGGTGCCCATGCACTACGGAACGTTCCGGCTGTCCTACGAACCCATGGATGAGCCCCCCAAGCGACTGCTCGCTGCCGCCCAACGGCAGGGCATGGAGCAGCGGGTGGTCTGGATGCGCGAGGGCGGGCCGCAGCTGTTCTAGGCGTCCCAGGGCCGGGCGTTGCGATCCCCCCAGCGCGCCTCCCGGGCGCCTTCTCTGGTTGGCATGCCCCGGGCCTTGCTGTAGGCATGGTGCCCACCTCCGACCGCACTTTCCTGTGATTCTCAACGACAACCAAATCCGCGCCCTTTCCGAACAGGGCATGATCAAGCCCTACCAAAACACTCTGGTGCGGCAGTTGCAGGACGGCCGTGCCGTGCTTTCCTTCGGCCCCTCCAGCTACGGCTACGACCTTTGTCTTTCCGCCCGCGAGTTTTTGATCTTCCGCCACATCCCGGGGACGGTCGTTGATCCGAAGGCGTTCAACCCCAAAAACCTGGAGTCCACTCCCCTGCACGAGGACGCCTCGGGTGCCTACTTCATCCTGCCCGCACGCAGTTACGGGCTCGGCGTGGCCGTGGAGGAACTCCACCTGCCCACCGATGTCACCGCGATCTGCGTGGGCAAGAGCACCTACGCAAGGTGTGGCATTATTGCGAATGTTACCCCTGCGGAAGCCGGTTGGAAGGGGCACTTGACGCTGGAGTTCTCAAATTCGAGTGCCGCGGATTGTCGCATTTATGCGAATGAGGGCGTGGTTCAGATGCTCTTTTTTCAGGGCCAAACCTGCGGCACCTCCTACAGAACCCGCCGCGGCAAGTACCAGAACCAGCGGCAACGTGTCACCCTTCCCAAGGTCTAGCCCCATGCGCACCCTTGATCTGAGCAATGGCAACGGAATGCGCGTGCGCGTGCTCGAGCACGGCTGCAGCATCGTCAGCGTGGAGGTGCCCGACCGCGAGGGGCGTCTGGCCGACGTCGCACTCGGCTTCAGCGATGCCTCCGAGTACCGCCGCCGGCACCCCTACTTCGGTTGTGTCGTGGGCAGGTACGGCAACCGGATCGCCGGCGGCCGCTTCTGTCTGGACGGTCAAACCTACCAACTGGCCACAAACAACACGCCCGCCGGAATGCCCTGTCACCTGCACGGTGGCGTCGTCGGCTTTGATCAAAGGTTCTGGGGTGTGGAGCGCCGCCAGAGCGGAGGCGCCGACGAAATCTGTCTGTACCGGGTCAGCCTCGACGGCGAGGAGGGATACCCCGGCAACCTGGTCGTGAGCGTGGTCTACCGGCTTACCGAGGCAAACGCTCTTGAGATCGAATACGAGGCCCAGACGGATGCGGCCACGCCCGTGAATCTGACCAACCACTCGTACTTCAATCTACGGGGAGAAGGCGCCGGGGAAAGTGTGTTGGGCCACGAGCTCACTCTGCATGCTTCCCACTTCCTGCCCACGGATCCCGGCCAGATCCCCACAGGGGAACTGCGGCCCGTTGAGAAGACCCCCTTTGATTTCCGGCAGTCGCGCCCTCTCGGGGAACGCATCAACGAGGCCGACGAACAGCTTCTCAACGCCTCAGGCTATGACCACAACTGGGTCCTGGATGCCGGCGACGGGGCGCTGGCTTTGGCCGCCGAGGTGTATGAGCCGGTTTCCGGCCGCACCCTGGAAGTACTCACGACCGAGCCGGGGGTGCAGCTTTATACGGGCAACCTTCTTGACGGTAGCTGTATCGGCAAGAGTGGCCGGGCTTATGCCCGTTATGGAGGACTTTGCCTCGAGACACAGCACTTCCCGGACTCGCCCAACCGGCCCGAGTTTCCAGACACGATCCTGAGGCCCGGTGGGAAATACAAAAGCAAGACGGTGTACCGGTTTGGAGTGAGGTGAGCCGGCGCGTGGGCGCGCCGTGGTTCAGCGCTCGTAGACCGGCAGGTAGTGGTATTTGACGCTCAGACTGAGCAGTGCCATGGCCGTGCAGTAGACCTTGTTGCGTTCCAGGTCCGAGACCAACCTCCAGCAGCCGTTGGCCTCCTGAAGGGGAAGCAGGACCTCGTGGACCCGCTTGGCGGATTCCGCAGCGGCCTCGCCTCCGCGCTGGTACATGCCCTGCGCGTAGTAGTAGGTGCCGTAGTAAAACCAGAGCGTCTTGGCTTTGGACGGATCGGGCGGGTTGTGGAGGAGCCATTCGGCCGCGCTGGCCACCTCGGGCGCGTCGTAGGCGCCGCTCAACTGAAGGGCGAGAAGGCCTTCGGCGGCGGTGGACCAAGTCGGGCCGCTGCCCTGCACGTAGCGAAAGCCCGCCGGCGTTTTCCAGTCCTTTCCGTTGGGCACGTGGGCCCGTTTGAGGTAGGCGACCGCGTTGTCGATGGCTTCCTTGGGCACGTCGAGACCCGCGTTTTTGGCAGAGCGCAGCGCCATGAGCTGCCAGATTGTAATGGAAAGGTCCGAGTCGGTGGAGACCGGGGTGTAGCGCCAACCGCCCGCGTGTTCGGGGCGTTTGGCCATCGCTTGGGAGCGCAGGATCAGGGTCACCGCCCGTTGGCAGGCGCTCCGGAGTGCGGCGTCCTGGGCGGCGTCTGCTCCCATGCCCAGCAGAGCGGAGAGGGTCAGCGCCGTGATGCCGTGGCCATACATCCGTGAGGAGTCGCGCGCGCCGAAGTAGCCGTCCTGATCCTGCCTGCCTTGGCTTAGGAGAAAGCCAAGCGCCTTGCGCAGGGCCACCCCCTCTGGCGAGGGGGCGGAGGGCTGGTGCCCCACCGCAGCAAGGGCCAGCGCCGAAAGCGCGGTCATCGCCGTCTCATGGGCGCCGTTTTCCCGGATGGCGCCGCGGGCGTCCTGTTCCGAAAGGAGAAAGGTCACACCCCTCTGTACGGCCTCGTCGACGGGATCCGCCCGGAGTGGGGGGGAGAGCAGCAGCGCCAGCGGGGCGGTGATGCCCGGCCAACCGCAGAGAATGTGGCGCCAGTTGGAAGTCGGGGGGAAGAGGGGCACGGCGGTGGGGTGAAGGAAGTGGGAAGTCTATCCAAGCAGGCAAAGCTGAGGCCCGTCTGAATGTGTGTGAAGTCGCCTGTCGAATGAACTGTTTTCGCATTTCAATCCCTGCGCTGCCTTATTTCTCCGGACCTGGCTTCCACCGCGGTTACCCACTTTGATGGGGGCGAACCGGCGGCGACGGATCCGGTGGCTAGGCTCGGTTGCAGGCCGGATTTTGGCATCCTAGTGTACCCGGTGATCAGCATGGAGGAACATGCCCACCGCGGCTCCTGCACCAATCTGCTCGGGGCCAACCCAACGCCGGAAGTGTTGCGCCTCTTCTCCAACCAGAAACAAGTGGGCCCGCAGACGCCCCCGTGTTTTCTCGCCCACGGGCTAAACGACAAGGTGGTGCCGCCCGAAAACAGCGCACAGTTTTACGCCGCACTACAGACGCACAAGGTTGCCGGCAAATACCTTGAACTGCCCGCGGGAGGGCACGGTCTGAATGGGTATCAGGGACCCATGTGGGACGCGTGGCAGACGCAGTCTCTCGAATGGCTCGCGCAGCTGGGGCTGATTCCCAAGGCGGACGCCACCGGGGGGCATTAGGAGACGGGCGTCCTTGGCGTGCCCTGGCAGCGTCGCGGCTGACAGAGAATGGATTGCGCGCAATGCTATATAGTGGGTTGTGTAGTGTGTTCACACCACTCAAGATGGGCGACAGCCAATCAACCTCGTGCGTGTCCCCCTCCTTTCCCCAGCCTGCATCCTGCTCCTCCTGTCACAGGTGCATTGCCTCGTTGCGCAGGAGTCCGCCCCGGAACCCGCCTACGTTGCGGAGTTGAGCGACCGGAGGCTTTTGGTGGATGCCTTCGACAGCGAAGCCTGGGAAGCACTCGTGAGCTCCCGCACCGCCCTCAAAGACTATGTCCGGGCTCGGGAAGCGCTCCAAATTTGGCGGCGTAACATGGCGAAGAAGGGGTTCAAAGTCGCTAAGATCGACCTGTTGGAGGCGACTTTAGAGGATGCGCAGGGGAACAACCCTGCGGCCATCAACGCGCGGTTGAGGTTTTTGCAGAACGAGCCGGGAAACCTTCAGATCTGGACCGAGCTGTTCTTTAAAACGCCGAGACTGAGTGAAGCGGTGGAAGCTTCCGCGGCCGCAACCAAGGTGCTTTCCGCAAAGCAATTCAGCGACGTATGGCGTGTCTTGGTGGAAGGGTGCATTAGGGTTCGGGATCTGGAGAGGGCGGGGACGGCGCTCGGACTCTGGCGGCAGGGTCTGGTGAAGTGGCGCGCGACATCTCCAGAATTGGATCAGTTGCAGGGGGATGTAGACTGGGTTGAAGGGAGACAAAGGGAGGCGGTCCAAGCCTGGAACAGAAGCCTTTCCGGGGATTCAAAAAACGTCTCCCTGCTGGGCAAACTCCTCGTCGCGCATGAAGAGATGGGGAGTGTCTCCGAGGGCCTGGAGGTGGCCACTCGCCTCGTCAAACTGGGCGCGACGGCCCCCAACTACTGTCGCCGGGCAAGTCTTTCCATCCTCAAAAGGGAGTGGAAGGACGCCCGCGCGGACGTCTTAAAGGCTAATGCCATCGATGCCACCTCGGAAGCCACCAAGCGCCTGTATCCTATTTTTGAGGGATTCGACTCGTGGTATCCGACATTAAAAATTCTGGACGAACAGGTTCGGAAGGCCCGCGGGCCGGAGGTCAAGTCCGTTGCGCTGCTGGAACGCACCAGGTTCTTTGTGAATCTGGGGTTATACTCGGCCGCCTATGAGGATGCGGCGGAGGCCTTCAATGCGGCCCCAAGTTCCCTGGCTGCAATGCTTTGGCTGGGAGCCTGTGCCAACCAGACAGGCCGCACTCTTGCCTCCCCAGTCGTCGAGGGAAACGCAGAGGCGCTGCTCAAGCGCGAAGGGGCCCTCCGGGATCTGGACGAGCTTTCTCTGCCGCAGAAATTCCAGAGGCTCCTTGACCTTGGCCAGAGGGAATTTGCCCACGCCTTCTTACGCAAAAGCGCCGAAAACGCGCAGGCGGGCGGGGGGACAGGGCGGGGGGGAGCTGCGGAGCTTCTCGAGAGCGAAATGAAAATGTTCGAATCAGCGGGCCGTTCAACGGACTTGCGTTTTCTAAGAGCGCTCAAGCGCCTTTTGGAGCTAGAACCCGACCGAGCGGATCTGTGGATCAGCCTCGGGAAATATCAACTGGCCCAAGGTGATCTGGACGAAGCTCTTGAATCTGCTGCCAAAGCCGAAAAAAAGGGTGCCGGCGAGCCCGCAAAGCTCCTGGTCAAGGCGGTCGGCGAACGAAGGATTCTTCCGTGATGAAACAAGCATTCCCCACCCTCTGGCTGTCTGGCGTCCTTGCCTTTGTTTTTGCACTTTTGCTGCAGGGCCAGCCCGGACGCGCCGCAGATCCAAAGCGCGGCGTGGAGGTGGACGCCAGGTTTCCTTCCACTGAAATGACAGAGGGTAAGCAGGTTAGGCTCAGCTTCCCCTCGCCTATGGTGTCGGAGGAGGCCATCGGTGCGGGGCAGGCGGCCTCCCCTGTGGAATGGACCCCGGCCGTGGGCGGAGCCTGGGTTTGGGAGAGTCAGACGGAGGGCACCTTCACCTTGGGAAAGGGCATCAGGCCCGATACACATTATTTGCTGCGACTAAAGGACGGACTGTTGGATCTGGACTCCAAGAAGCCGACGGCCGCCGATACCCTCCTCGCGCTGACTTCCCCCCGTTTCAGGCTTTCCTCGCGCCTCACCTTTGCGGAGGGTGACCCAGAACAGGAGCGCATCAACCTGCTCCGTGTGAACCTTAGTTTTTCCTACGCCGTGAGCGCCCCGCAGGTCGCCGAACTGGTCTATTTTCAGGACAGGGACAACAGGCGACGCTACCCGGTCAAAGTCCATGTTCCGCGAGAGGAACTGAACACCAAGAACCTGGAGGTGATGGCAAGGGATCCGCTTCCACCCAAACGTACCTTTGATTTGATCGTGGAAGGGATTGAGGAACCCGGCTCGGGATACCGCCAGCCCATCTTCAGCGTGATCCCTTTGGATGTGGCCGTGGCAAGTCCCCCGGACAGCCGTCCACAGGAACCCGTGCCGCTCCGGGTGAAAAAGGTTTCGAGCGCGAACCTGCCACTCAAGCAACCCACCGTCAGGATTGAGTTCGACCAGCACGTCCCCGCAGCTGAGGGAGCCAAGGTGCGTTTCAATCCGGCGGTGGAGGGACTGACGTTTTCCGCGCAGGAGTCGACGCTTCTGGTGTCCGGCTCCTTTAAAAACGGGATCCGTTACGCCGTGGAAATCCCGGTTGACCTCACCGGAGCAGGCGGCTCACACCTGCCGGAAACCAGTCGCTGGGGCGCCAGCTTTCAGGCCAAGCGAGGCGCCATTGTCTTCCCCGCGGGCGAGAGTGTCTACAAGAGGCGCGCCTCCCTCGGCGTGCAGTTTCCTTTCGTTCAGGTCAACGCGACAAACGTGCGCTGGCGGCTCGCAAAAATTCCGCCGGAAAAAACCCAGGCGCTCCAAAGCCGCTTACTCGAATTCAGGCAGAGCGACAGGGATCTGTTCACGGGCGACCCGTTGGTGGATCCGATCACTGAGGAGTCGCTCTTTTTGCCCACGGAGTTGTTGGTGGACTCCAGCCGCCTGGAGGTCCTTGCCGAGGGGGCTTTTACCGATGCCCCCGAGGATGCCGAGGTGCAGCGAGTGGCTTCGTGGACCCCGTCCAGCCAAGCCCCCGAGGGCCCTTGTCTGCTGGAAATCCAGGGAAGGGACGCGAAGGGCCGGGTCGTCGGAAACAGGGCCCTGATCTGGTTTACCGAATTTTCCGTGCTGAAAAAGGTGACCGAGGCTGGCGTTGTTTTGCGCGCCGTGCGCTACGAGGACGCTTCTCCGCTTCAAAATGTGAAGGTGGTTTCGGCGACACACGAAAACGTCCGGATTGCCGAGGGACGGACGGATGAAAACGGCGTGGTCCGTTTCACGAAGGAAGAGGTGCGGCAGGCCGGTTTTTTTCTGTTCGTCCGAGAAGGTGCCCTCGTGACATACCCCGCCTCAGGGTTCAGTTATCTGGATCAAGGGTATTCCTTCCTTCCGCCTGTTCCACAAACCCGGGCGGAGCTGGTCACCGACAGGCCTCTTTACCGGCCCGAGCACACGGTCAAGTTTAAGGGGTTTGTGCGTGACACCGCCGACCTTGGCAGCAACCTGGTGGTGCCTGCGCCCCGTAAACTTACGGTGCAGATCCGGTGGATCGGAGACGACGCCGCCGTCATGCAAACCACCGGGGTCGCCACGGATGCGTTCGGCGGATTTGAGGGTGAATGGAAGGTTCCCCCGGGTGCCCCTCTGGGCTCCTACAGCCTCACTCTTTTGGCTCCGGACAACGATGGGACGCCGTACGCCCGAAAAACAATCGCCGTCGAAGAGTTTCGGCCGCCAAGTTTTACGGTGGATTTAGAGCAGCTCCAGCTGCCTGGAGAAGCCTCCGCTGTTTTGGTGAAATCCACCTTGTTTCACGGCGCGCCCAACGCCGGCGCAAAGGTGAAGTGGACCGCCCGTTGGAAGGCGGCTCCCCCGGAGCATCTCGGCTACAACAGCGACCGGGAGTTGGAGGGCGGTGCGCTTGACTCAATAGAACTGGTGCAAGGCGAAGCCCAGTTGGGCCCCGATGGCACTGTTGAACTGACGACCCTGCCGCCATTTAAGGACGGAGCCGTCCGGGGCTGGTTCAAGGTGTTCTGGGAGGTTGAAGTCACGGGCTTTGACGCCCAGAGCGTGACCGAACCTTTGACTGCATCGGTTTTTGCGGCGCCTGTGTTTCTGGGGGCCGAGGCAACCGAGCGCAAGGACAAGGCGGTCGAAATCCACTGCTTTGCGCTCAACCCGCAGCAGCAGCCCGCGGAGGGCACTGCGATCCGGGTGGAGCTGGCGGGGGTCAAGGTGAAGACCGCCAGCATTCAGCTCGCGCCAAACGTCTTTCGCAGGGAGAACACGACCGTTTTCGAGCGCGAGGCGGTGCTCGAGGGCGTCACCCCCTTCCGCCAAACCGTGTATGCCAAGGCTCAGGGAAAGTACCGGATCAGCGTCAGCGCAGTGGGCGACGCAACGGTTCCAAAAAGGGAATTGAGCCTGTATGTCAGCGGCTCGGGGAGTGATGCGCCCGCAGAGTTCAAGCCCGAAACGGAGGCTGCTTTTAAGATGGGCAAGGACAAGGAGTCTTACGTTCCGGGCGACACCGCCCTCCTGAGCCTGCAGGCGCCCTTTGCCGGGCAAGCCTGGGTTTCAGTCGAAGCCGCGGGCACCATCCTGAAGCAGTTTCCCGTCCGGCTCGAGGGCAATTCCGGCAAGCTGGAACTGCCTGTCACCAAGGATTTTTACCCTAACGTGTGGGTGTCGGTTCACCTGCTCCGCCCGGCGGTAGCGGGTGGGGTGCCTGCTGAGAAAGTGGCCTCCATTGAGCTCAGCGTGAAACGGCCCGACCTCGAGCTCGAGGTGACCCCCGTGCTCAAAAGCGCCGAAGTCGAACCCGGTGCCGACATTCTCGGGGAACTTTCCGTCCGCGTGCAGGGGCAACCGGTTGCAGACGCGGATGTCACCTTGTACGCCGTCGACGACGCGCTGTTGGTTGCCGGCGCCTGGAAGCCGCCGACCCTGTTTACGGCCCGCTCGGACCGCCGGCCCAGAAACGTAACCACCCTCAGCAACCTCCTGTCCGCTCTCGAAGGCCAGATCGCAACCCATGCTCTCACCCAGAAAGGGTTCATCATCGGGGACGGGGACGACGATGCCGCGCTCGCCGGCAAGAAAAAGGTGCGCAAGGACTTCCTCCCCTTGGCGACTTGGCAGACGGGTTTGAGGACGGACGCCGCCGGCAAGTTGCGTATCCAATTCAAGGCCCCGGACAGCCTGACGCGCTACCGGC
Source organism: Chthoniobacteraceae bacterium (assembly GCA_044348365.1). Lineage (GTDB taxonomy): Bacteria > Verrucomicrobiota > Verrucomicrobiia > Chthoniobacterales > Chthoniobacteraceae > Chth-196. The sequence goes on along the minus strand of JBIKSY010000018.1, from coordinate 6,383 downwards.
TTGTCGCCCTGGTGCAAACCCGCGAGAGCCAGTTTGGGGTCGGGCTCGCTTCCGTGGAGGTGGCCAAGTCCATCCAGATCGAACCCGCCCTTCCAAGGTTTCTGCGCGAAGGTGACGAGGTCGAATTGCGGGCCGTTGTGCGGCAAAAAAGCGACGCGAATCTGGACGTGGAACTTCTCTGCCAAACGTCCCTGACTCTCACGGGCAAACCCTCCATCTCCCGCGCGCTCCCTCAAAACGCGCCGGCGGTGTTTGTGTTCAAGGCGAGGGTGGGGGAAGCCACCAGCGCGAAGATCGGGTTCTCCACCAGGAGCGGCGCCGGAGACGCCGTCGAAATGGAGCTGCCCGTGTTTCCCCCAACCCTCCTGCAACATGAGATGGTTTTCGGCACGCTGCAGACAAACAGCGTGAGCGACGGGATGAAGGAGATGATCCCGGAAAAATGGAACAAGGCGCGCGGAGCCGTGACGCTCAGCCTGTCCGCTTCCGAGTGGCTGCCCCAGCTCTCCGCTCTTCCCTTGGTTTTGGATTATCCACACGGCTGCGGGGAACAAATCTCCACACGCGTGCTCGCCTACACCCTCATGGGGGACGTGCTCGCCTTCCTGCCTGACGACGGGGCGCATGAACAGGTCTACCGCAAACGCGTGGAGTATGGCCTGGCAAAACTGGGTGCGTGGCAGTTGCCGGACGGAGGAATACCATACTGGGGAGGAAGCAGTTACGAGGTTCCGTTTGTCACTGTCCACGCGTATTGGGCGGCCTCTCAAGCGGCGGCTCAGGAGTGGTCGGTGCCCGAAGACAAACTTGAACTGCTCAGAAAGCGGGTCGCTGAAATCGCGTTGGGGAAGACCGGTGCAGACCCGAGCGTCCGCTGTTATGCGCTCATGGTTCTCGCCGGAGTGGACGCACGGATTGGCGGGTTTGAACCGGTCATCAAAGACCTCTACTTCCGGCGTGGGAAGCTGCCGGAAAACCGGTGGTTTTTTGAAGCAGTCGGGGACGAGGCGCGCGCCTTTCTTGCGGTGGCCATGCACCGCTGGAACGTCCTGCCTGCGGAAAAGGAAACGTTGCTGCGGGAGATCAACCGGACCTTGCCAGAGCACTGGTTTGACCAGCGGACGTTTTCGTCCCCGGTGAGGGCTTCCGCCGTACGCCTGTGGGCCGAGGCGATCATTGAGCCGGACAAGTTCAAGGGGGCAGCCGCAAGGGGCGCCCTTGAGTCGGTGGCGAGGCATTTGAAGGGAAGCAGTGGCCTTTCCACCCAGGAGAACTTCTGGACGCTGCTGACCTTCAAGACGCTGCTGGAGCTCGCGCAGGTGGAGGCCCCCGCCTATTCGGAGGCGCAACCGGCTCCCGTGGCCTTGTCCAAAAACAAAGCGTCGGCCCGCTGGTCTCCGGAACCCCTCAGCTCGGTCCATTCCTTTTCCCCCGCCTTGCCGGGCACCTCACTGGCGGGGCTCACGTGCATGCTGGAGGCTGATTTTCGGATGCAGTCCGCTTCGGACGAGCAGCGCACGGACCGCGGCTTCCGCGTGGAGCGGGTCGTGGTAAACCGCACCGACCCCACGCGCAGAGGGACGCGGGACAACCCCTACCAATTGGGGGACGAGCTGGGTGTCAGCTTCCGGATCCGTTCCGACCAAATGCAATACTACGTTGCGCTGGAGGGCGAGCTGCCGGCCTGCTTTGAATCGGTCAACACTCGGCTGCCCTCGGCGGCCGGCGCGGGTGACTTCTTTGAACCGACACTTTCCAACGTGGAACTGCGCGACAAAACCACCTGCTTCTACTTCGACGAGCTCCCCCCGGGTCTGGCGGTTTTTCAAACATCGGTGCGCGTGACTTCTGCGGGAACCTTCCACTGGCCGGCAACCCAGATCACCCCCATGTATGACGGCCGGTTCTCCGGAACCTCGGCCTCCAGCATGTGCTATGTCGTCGAGAAGTGAGTCGGTTGCCAGTGGGCGCCAACGCGTGTGGTGGCACCGGCGTCTGGGTTGGGGCCTGACGCTGCTCGGGGCCTTGTCTGTCTATGGCTGGCTGGCGGCGGCTCCCTTGCCCCGGGCCCTGCGCAACGCTCCGGGTCAGCCGCTGAGTGCCACCTTTCTGGACAGACGGGGCAGGCTCATCGCCGAGCTTTCAAGCCCGCTGGCGCGCTCCCACCGGCCAGTGGCCTTGGACGCCATGGGTCCGTGGGTTCCCGCCTTCACCGTTGCCGTGGAGGACCAGCGGTTTTACGCCCATCGCGGGGTCGATCCGCTGGCCACCCTCCGGGCCGTCTGTCTTGGTAAGGGCGGTGCGTCCACCATCACGCAGCAGCTTGTGAAAATGGCCACCGGCAGGCGGGGGCAGGGCTACGGCGCGAAATGCAGGGAGGCCCTGGTGGCATTCCAACTCGAATGGCGCTGGAGCAAGTCCCGGATTTTGGAGGAGTACCTCAACCGACTGCCCTACGGTAACCGGTTGACTGGCATCGAAGCCGCCGCACAGGCCTATTTTGGCAAGAAGGCCGCGAATTTGAACCAGCCGGAGGCGCTTTTTCTGGTGGGCCTGCCGCAGGCGCCCAGCCGGCTGAACCCCTGGACCAAGCCTGCCGCTGCGGAGGCTCAATTCCGCCGAACGGTACGGTTGCTCTCGGCCCGGAAGCAACTCGCTCCGGATGCCCCCCAGCCGGCTCCGGGCGTTGAGCGCCATCTCCCCCCCAACCTGGCCCCCCAGTACCTCGACGCGTTGCAGCAGGAGCTGGGAGTGAAGGGCACCCCACCGGGGTGGCGGCCCGGGGTCTACCGCTGCACTCTGGACTTGGATCTGCAAAAAAAGGTCCAGTCGCTGGCGCGCGCCCACATTGCGAAACTCCACCGCGCGGACATCTCACAAGCCGGCGTGGTGGTCCTGGATAACCAAACGGGTGCCGTTGTCGCCCTTGTAGGCTCCAAGGAGGGGCCGGCGGATCCTGGCGGCGAAAATGCGGCGACCAACTACCGGAACTGCGGTTCCACGCTCAAGCCCTTCCTCTATCTGGAGGGCATTGAACAGCGCAGGTTCACGGCCGCCACCGTTTTCCCCGATACCGCAGACGCCATCCGGGAGGTTTATGCGGACTACGACCCCCACAATTTTGTGCTCCGTCACCTCGGGCCGGTGCGACTGCGGGAGGCGCTGGCAAGTTCGCTCAACGTCCCGGCGGTGGTGGCGCTTGGCCAGCTCGGGGCAAGGTCGGTGTTCCAACGGATCCGCGCCTGGGGAGTGCGCTTCGACCGGCCACTTGAGGCGGCAGGCGCCGGGTTTATTCTGGGCAACGTGGGCGTCCGGTTGCTGGATTTGTGCGGCGCCTACGCCGGGCTCGCGCGGGGAGGGCTCAGGCAGAAACCCACGTTTTTGGAAGAGTCCCTGCCTGCCACGGGCAGAATCGCCTCTGAGGAATCCGTGTCCATCCTGTCCGACATTCTGTGCGACAATGCGGCGCGTTTTTACAGTTTCGGCCTGCATTCGCCGGTCGCTGTTCCGGGGCGCGTGCCCGTCAAAACCGGAACAAGCGCGGGCTACCGGGATGCGTGGACGGTGGGGTTTACCGCGAGGCACACCCTCGGCGTCTGGGTGGGGAACTTCAACGCGTCGCCCATGTCTCACGCGGCCTCCGTGCTCGCGGCCGCTCCGCTGTGGCGCACCGTTCTCGAGGAGTGCCTTTCCGCAGACCCACGCGTGCCCGAGTCCACCCTTCCCAGAACAACGGTGTGCGCCCTGAGCGGACTGCTGCCAGCGGCCGCCGGCACCAACACACTTTCCGAGCTCTTTCTGCCCGGAACGCAACCGGTCAAAACTGCGGAAAGCTGGTTTGACGCCGCAGGCCGGCCGCTGCTTCCCGAGGCGTTTTCGGGCTGGTGCCGGTCCCGTGAAAACCACCTGCAGGCCAGCGTCCGCAACCGTCCCGAAGCATTAGCAATCCTTACCCCCCGAAAAGACGCGGTTTATCTGCTGGATCCGCAACTGCCGGAAAGCCAGCAGCAGGTCGAATTCCGGATCAGCCAACCCGAGGGCGTGCGGTGGAAACTGAACGGCGAAGCACTTTCTGGTGGGGAGGGGGGGCGCATTCTTTGGGCGCTACGGGAGGGACAATGGACGCTGGAGGTTTCCAACGGCGTCACGACCGCCACGCGTACGTTCCACGTCAGGCAGCCCTGATGCCGTGGACATCTGCGGGCGCACCGCACAGGGGTGCCAGCATCTGCCAGTACACGGGACGTCCCGGGTCCGATCAATCTAGGGCCAGCGGGAGCAAGTCTGGCTTGAGGTAGACCGCCGGTCTCGGCGCTTTCGTCCACTCGGGCTCTGCTGGAAGGCGGCGACCCACGTTCACCCAGACTTTTGCCCGCGCATGCACTGCCTTATCGCCGGTCGCACGTGGAACGAGCGATATCTCCCTAATACCAGGAAAGGATCCCCGGCGCCGGTTGTTTGACGCTGCCAGAGCACTGGTCCCTGCCGAGGGAAAAAACACCCGCCCCACCCGGGATGGCTGTCCAGCGATCCTCCGGCGTGTCCCCGGGGGTGGAACTGTAGTACTTCAGCGCCTGTCCGGAGTATTTCAGCGCCCCATCGTAGTCTCCATCCACGCAAATCCCGTAGGTGTAACCCCAGGGGTCGAACACCGCACCCTTCCACATGCCTCCTGTCGTTTTTCCAGAGGAGCCTATTTTTGCGCTCTTGTTCTCATAGTACACCACACCGCGCGGGTTGATTGCGGCGTCGGTCGCCAGAAGCGCTCCAATGACCTCGGCGTTTCCTGAAGAATCCGCGAGGGCCTCGTAGGGGGAGTCGTCTTTTTTGTTAGCGGGAACCGGATAGCGCGAGTAGTCCGTGTAAAATGATCGGATGGCGGTTGACAACCCCGCACAGTCATTGCGGGCTTGGGCGGTCCGCGCCTGGTTGCGCACGGCCCCGGCACCGCTGACCCCCAGTGACATGAGGATGCCCAGAATCGTAATCACGACGAGGAGTTCGATCAGTGTAAAACCGGCAATCTGGGAGGCGGCAGAGGAGGGGAGGGCTTTTTTCATTCTGGAGGGTTTTCCAACAAGGATAAGGCCGCAGTGGTACGGTGACAATCGCGCGATTGCCCCGGGTTCTGCACGCAACGCGTTCGCTGAAGACTGAAGACTGAGGCCCTTTACGCGCCGGTGGGCGCAGGCCGGCGCCCCAGTCCGAGGACTTCTTTGCAGTGCTTAATACTGCGTTCCAGTTCCGATTTCTGGAAGTTCTGCTCCGCGAGCTTTTTGTCAGCCCCCGGTTCGGCTTGGAAAGAGGAAAGGGGGCGGCCTCTTTGTGCAAGCGCTTCAAATTTGGCAAGGACCTCGGGACGGCGGTCGTAGTTGGTCCAAAAGGCGTCCGTTTTGTAGGGAAAGGCCCGCGAAAAACCAGAAATGGTCTCGATCTGAAAGGGTACTTCGGGACAGAGAACCTTCCAACGCTCCAGATAGCGGGGCCAGTCGACGAGTCCGTCCCCGATGGCGGTCCACTGGATAGCTGCACCCTCAGGGGTTTCCCAGATCATGTCGTCGCGGAGGCTCGAGCAAAGCGTGTATGGGCCGAGGCGTTCGAGCAGATCCAGCGGGTCTTCCAGCGTCCAAGCCGCGTTTCCAGAGTCAATGTTGACCCCCACAAAATCGGTGCCGGCTCTCTCCACAAGGCTTTGCAGTTCCCAGGAGTGCATGTCGCCCGCGTGGTTTTCCACCGCAATTTTGACCCCAGTCTCAAGGGCAAACGACCGGCAGCTTTTCAACACCTGGAGGCAGTCGGCGATGCGTGCCTGAATGCCTCCGGGGGTTTTGCGGTCCTCGGAGCCGCCCAAGACCACCCGGAAGACCGGGGAGCCCAGCGCCTTTGCCACCCGGAGGCCCGTTCGCAGATGTTCCTCCGCCGTTCCCCATTTGGCCTTAAACCGGACGGAGGTCGGGCAAATGCTCCAAGATCCCACATAAAGCTTCAGTCCGGCCGCGTCAGCCTGCGCCTTGAGGTCAGCGAGTTCCGGATGCTCGAGGGAGGGGAGGCAGTCCAAATCCGAAAGAAACAGGGTGTCCAGATTCAGTTTGGCGGCGTACTGGACAAGCTCTGGTGCCTTCCAACCCATGGCGCGCACGGCAAAGTTGTCCATTCCAAGGGCGATTTTTTGCGTTGCGGCGGGCGCGCCCGAGGCGGACCTCGGGGCGATGCACGAGGCGGCAGCCCCCGAAAGGGCGGTCAAAAACTGGCGGCGGGAGGTGGACATTGGTGCATTTAGACAGAGGTGCGGGAGATGGTGAAGAGCAGAAAGCGGGCGGTCCGCTCCTGTTTTCTCTGGGTGCCCCCCGTGGCCGTTGGTTTGTGCGGGGCGCCTCCGCTGG
>JBIKSY010000144.1:0-9854 GCA_044348365.1 Chthoniobacteraceae bacterium | reverse complement strand
TTCCACCTGTTCCACCCGTCCCACCCGTCCCACCCGTTCCTCCCGTGACGGTTCCTGTGACGATCCTTTTGTTCACCGTTGTTAAAGCTTCTTGTTTTTGTCCGGACGACGGATCGGTCACCTCCACAAAATAATTGCTGAAATCAGAATCTATGTGCGGGGGACTGATGGTCAAAGTTGCTGAGGTGGCACCAGAGACTCGAGGGAAAGTGCTAACGTCTATGCTTGTGGTTGGGGAATATGGAGGAGTCCCGCGGTACCACTTATAGTTTAAAGTACCAGTGTAATTAATCACTGTGGCTGTCATCCTGATGGTTTCGTCAACACTTCTGGTCTGAATTATCGGATCTACGTTGAGAATCAAACCGGGAATGGCTGCTGCCGCTCCAGGAGGTAGGCTGGTCGCGCTTTGCGACGAAACGGCCGGAGCCGTGGGGGCCCCTCCAAACAAACTCTGGAAGATCCCCTCAGTGACGTCTGTCCGCAAAGCGTCTGCGGCTCCTGAAAAACCGGCTGCCGAAGCGTAAAGTGTCTGGCCCACCTGCACCAGCGGGGGAGTCGCGAGGAGCGCGTCCTTGAGGACTACGTGGACCACGTTGTCCACGTAGTCCTGCTGGCGGTTTGCGTCAGTGGGATTAAAGGCCAGCGTCCCGTTCATGCTCCAAGCCACCCCCTTGAGCGTTGTAGCAATCCGGAATTTGCCCCGCATCTCGGCGTCCAAGACCGAGGTGAAACTGTACGTTTTATTTTCCAAGAGGATCTGGCCACTGACGGCGCCCAGGGTGCTGACCGTGCAAGTAAAGAGGCCCCGGATATTCCCCAGCCCGGGCTCTAGTCCGGTCGGACGGAAGACGTCCTCCTCGACGGCTCCCCACTCCAAGCCGTCGCCTGTGAGCCAGGGCGCTTCCAGCGACAGCAACCCTGTGTAGTTCCCAGTGTAGGGCCTGCTCAGGATCGGTGTCACAGTGACGTCTGCCGCCGGCATGAGAAACTGTGCGGCTCGCGGGGGAAGCAGCGCGGTGACGGTTCCTCCCGCTGCGTCGGTGTAGGCAACCTTCCAACTCTGGAGCATTTTGGTTTTCGGGGCCACCCCTGTTAGCGTCACCTTTGTCCCCGCAGCAAAGCCTGCCTCGGTCAACGTCGGGGAAACCCAAAGCGTCTGGAGCTCTTCCGCCCCCTCAAACAGGACGGAATGCTTCGCCACCGCGCTGGCTGCAGTCACCGCCACCGTGTATTCGGCGCTTTCCTTTGAGCCAGCCACACCGGTGGCAACCACGCTGTAAAGTCCGGCCTGACCGGCCTCGATATTGGACAGCGTCAGTTCCTTTGAAACGGCTCCAAAGATTACATTCCCATTGACCTTCCACTGGTAGGTGTATTGCGCGAGAGGGTCCGATACCGTTGCACTCAGGATCACCACGCTCCCATTGGGAAAAGGAGCGGGAGCCCCCGCCCAGGGCGGGTTTGCAATCACGGTGGCAGAGATAGCTGGGTCTGGGAGACCCTCGACTTGCACCACGATCTCTTCACTCTTTACCTCGCCCAGTGAGTTTTTGGCGATTACATAATACTTCCATTTGGTTCCCGGGGCATCCGTGGCGGTGGGCAGGACGTAAATCGCGGATTTGGCATTTGGAATGAGCGAAAAGAACGTCTGGTCGTAAGGCGCCTTGTACCACTGGTAGGTGGGCGCGGGATCCGCATCCACGGCCACCTGCAGGGCGATTCGCTGTCCCAGGGCAACCCTTTCGACGGCGAGTCCGGCCGCTTGCGCTGCGAATGCGCGCGGGGCGGAGGCCAACATCCCTGCGAGGGCTGCGCTGGTGTTAGAATTGGTTGAAGCCAACATTTTTCCGTTAGGCTGGATCACCACGGAGGGCTTGCCGCTGGCCATGAGTTTCCATCCGGCTGGCGGGGGCGTTCCAGGGAAGGCAATTTCAGCCCCTGAGGTTGGGCCGAACACTCTTGTGCCCAACGCATTGGTAACCTCCAGCTTGTAAGTGCCAATGTCCGTTTTGCTCACTCGGTCCAAACTCAAAGTGTTCGTGGTAGAAGCGAGGATGACCTTGTCCCGGCGCCAGCGGTAGGTGAGCGGGAGAGTCCGCGGGGACTTGAAGGTGGCGCCCAGGTTCAGCGAATTGCTTTCGTTCAAATCGACTGTATGGGCATCCTGGGTGATGTTGAGCGATCCAACCTGGAAGATTTTGGTGCCGGTTACGTACTGGGGCAGGTATTTCACGGCGACGTGCCACGAGCAGCTCCGGGTGATGGCCGCAGTCCCGCTGCCGACCGTGACCTGAAGTGTGAAGGTCCCATCTGCGTCGTCGGAAAGGTTGGCGAAAGACAGCTGTCCAAAAGTGCGCTGGTCGTCCTGAACCGGAACCCCGAGCGAGCTGATCGGCTTGGGCTGGGCTGCTACATCGTCATCGGGCACAAAGCTCCAGACGTAGGTGGGCTGAACGGACGCGTCCACGTTCGCTAACAGGCTCAGCGCAGTGGACTTTGTCTTGTCGACCACCCTCTCTTGGGTCGCGCTCACGTTCTGGGCGAGGCTCCCGCCGTCGAGAGTCATGGACAGGATCGTCAGGCTGGGTGGACGCGCGACGTCGACGAATGCCGTGTTGCTGTTTACCGGGGCACCCACCCCGTTGGAAACCGTCACAAAGTAGTAACCCCGATCGCTTTCCTGAATGGAAGAAATGCTGTAGGAGGTCTGTGTAGCGCCCGTGATAGGTGCCGGATTGCCTGAAACGGAATCCTTCTTGTACCACTGGTACGTGGGGGAGGGGTTCGCCAGGGCCGCGCTTGTTCCGGCGGACAAGGAGAGGGTGAGACTGTTGGTGCGCGCAACGTTCACGGTTTCCAGGTTTGCGAGTGGTGCCACCTGTTCTGTGTTCAGCTGCTTCGACAGGTTGGCATTCGTGAGAATGACCGGGTAACGGATGGACAGCCCGGTTCCGGCGACAAAATCGACCGCGCCAGAGATTTGAACGTCGGTTCCTGGGGCCGAGACCGGTGTGTCAAGGGTCAGGAGGATGGCTAAGGGATTGGACGTGTCAATGGCCTTGATTTTGGAATCGGCCGAGATTCCGGGGCCTACCAGATACATGCCTACTGAAAGGCCGTCCGCGGTATCCACGGTGACCGTCTGCTCCGGCACCGCCGCCCAGGTTCCGTTGAAGCTGATTTGAGTGCTACCGAGGGCGGCGGTCAGTGCGGTGGTCGGAAGCAAGAGGTTTGTTGCGTCTTGGACGGCCGGCGTGTCAAGGGTCAGGACAGACCCGTTGATGGCCTTGATCTTCGTGCCCGGAGTGATGCCGGTGCCGCTGATGGTCATGCCAACAAGGAGACCGGCGGCGTTATCGACCGTGAGCGTCTGCGCGGGAGAGACAGTCCAGGTGGCCCCCAGCGTGGTGGTGTCCACCTTTGTATCAAGGGGAAGTGCAGGCACCCCCTTGGTAAAGGCCTGCACGCGGAAGCGCAGTTTTGGAGGCACGTTGGATGTCAAAGAAGCCTGCAATTTTCCAATCTCCAACCTAGCCGTGGTCGAGCCGCTGACCGTAGTGGTCGTCGTGCCCAGAAGCGTGCCCAGGCGGATTCGCTTGGCGTTTTTGACGGTGTCCACGTCCTTTGGATTGTTCAGGGTCTGGAGCGCGATGGGGAGGTCCGAGAGCGCGATCCAATCGTACTCACCGTTGGCATCGGGCAGGTCCTCGGCCACCTCCCACTGGTAGGTAACCTGGTCGGAGGGAAGAATATCTGCGATAACAGCGATATCCGCACCCTGTTGGGGATCGTCCAAGGGCATGCCGGGCGCCTGTTGGGATTCCGTGCGGTAGCCGGGGCTTAGAAACTTGGGCTGGTCGCCAGCTGTGGCGATGTACACGAAAGACTGGGGGGTCTCCACCACTTCCTCGAACGCATTGGTAACCACAAGGGCATAGACCCCCGCGTCCTCGTACTGCACGTTTGTGACGGACAGCGTGTCTGTGAAGCTTCCACTGATGCTGCTCACGGCGGCCGGGGCGTTGTCAGTCAGCAGCAGGGCGTCTTTTTTCCAGCGGTACGTAAACTCGGGCAAGTCTGAGAAGTCTCGGTTTCCCGAAACTCCGACGGTTCCCGCAAAGGATGTGGAGTCGCCAACCCATGCGTTTGCGCCGGAGGTGGCAATGAACACCTTTCGCAAGATATTGTTGTTTGTGTCGGCGAGAAGGATGGAGCCGTCCGTTTTGTTAAAGGAGATCCCCGCCGGGTAATAGAAGACTGCGTTCGTCCCGAGACCATCGCCGTTGCCGGTCCCTTGGGGCCCGTTGGGTCCGAAGCGCGTTGGCCCGTAGAAACCCGTGCCGGCGACAGGGTCGACGGTCCAGGAGGGGAGATTGCGGGAGTTAAAGGGCAGGTTGACCCGCCGGAGCGAGTGGTTGCCAAACTCCGTGAAATACAGGAGTTGGTTTACCTCGTCCACCGCCAGTCCTACGGGGTAGTTCAACCGGGCAGCTGTTCCGACAGCATTGACGTTGCCCTTGGCACCCACAAAGCCCACCACGGTGCGCGCAGTCCAGATGTTGTTGACCTTGGTGAGTTGCCGGATGACGTGGTTGACCGTGTCGGCGATGTAGAGCGTTTCCGCTCCGGTTGCCGGATCGGTTGTGTAAGCAATCCCGCGGGGCGAGTAAAACTTGGCGTCTCCCGCGGACACCGGCACCCCCTGCCAGCCCGGCGTTGTGCCCAAGCCCGCGATGTTTTCACACCCGGTTCTTTCATTGGGAAAAGTCGGAAAAAGCGCCGGTTCTCCTCTGGAGGTGTCCAGAGTGCCGTCGAGTTCGTTTAGGTAGATTTTCTTCACCATGTAATTGGCAGAATCCAGAACGAACAGGGCCGGGGGATTGTTGACTGGATCGGTGCTACTGCCTGTGAAGAAAACACCACGGGGACTCTTGAGATTGCTGGAACCGGGGTTGCCGTAGAGGTCAAAAACTGTGGTCACGTTTCCTTCCGTGCGGATTCCTCGGATCGCATGGTTGCCCGTGTCCGCGACATACACGATGCCGAGGTCGGAGATCGTGATTCCCTCGGGTCCCCTGAACAAAGGCTCGGTCTGGTTGGCGGGATCAAAGGTGGACAGGAAACGGTAGGCCGTGGCGTCTCCTGGCAGCAGCGTCTGGTTGGTTATCCCCGCCCTGAAGCCGGGAACCGGATCGCGTTCCTTGCGGGTCCTGGCGTCCCTGCGGGCGGGGTCGTACTGGCTCGGCTCCGTGTAGCTGAAGGGCTGGCCGTCCATGCCGGCAAGGGTGGTGGCGTGGCCTCCGGGGCTCACCTTTCGGATACAATGATTCAGGGTGTCCGCGATGAAGGTAAAGCCATCGGCGTTGGTTGCCGTTCCAAACGGGGTGTGCAGAAGGGGGGAGACATGGCTGCGCATGTCCGCAAAAATTTTGAGACTTGGAACAGGGTCCGAATTGGGCGCCGAAAGGGATTTGGAGAGCGGGTTGCGCACGATCTCCATGGACATGGCCGGATCCGTCGGCACCATCGCCAGCTGCGCAAAGTTGCTGTAAGTCCAGTTATAGAAAGTGTTTACATCAGCTATCTTGGCATAATACATGCCCGCCTCATTGGCCGAGACTGCGGCGATGCTGAAAGTGGCCACCCAGCGCGCACGCGCATAGGTCAGGTTGGCTGTGGCCACGGAGGCTGCGTCATCATACACCTTCCCCCGTGGGCCCTCGTAGGGATCCCAGAGTTTGGGAAAAACTCCGGAGGGTGTCACATAGGTCTGCAGCACCGGGATGCTGGTGCCCACGAGCTTCCCATTCTTGTACCAATAGACAGGGGTCTGGTCTTGCGCGTCCTGTCCGAACGCGTACTCCAAGTCGAACGAGGCCGCCGCTCCCTCCTGCGCGATCATCGACAGCGGTTGCACGCGGATGTACTCCTTTGGGTACACTTGGGCCTCGGCGCTCTGCGGAATGATTCCACCCAGAGCTGCCAAAAGAAGGCCGAAGACATAAAGCCAGAGGGGCCGGCTCCCGCGGGAGGTGAGGGGTTTCATAGTGGGGAGAAGATCAAATAATTAGCAGAAATCGTGCCCTGCAGGGTTGAAAATCCAATGGGATCGTGCTCCAGCGGGCTCCGCGTGCGTTGTCTAAATCGGGTTTGCCAGAGAAAAGGTCGCTCGAAACTGTTTTGAAAGCCGTCCTTTTTGTGGGGTAGCACCTCTGGGGACCCGGGCCTCCCGCGGAGCCCGGGCCAGGATGGCTCGAGCCTCCGCGTCGGCCCTGTTTGAGGCGTTTCGCCCCTGCCAAGCCTACGGTTTGGGCAACAGCTTTTCGAGCAGCACGTTTAGTCTCCCAAGCATCGCGCGCGGGTCTTCCATGAGGCCCGCCGCCGCAAGCGCGCTGTCCAGCAACTGTTCGCCCACCTGCGTTGCGAGAGCTGCATCCGAGTGACGCAGCGCCTCCAACCGGGAAATCAACGCGTGGTCCGGGTTCAGCTCAAAGTCGGGCTTCGGCACCTCTCCCAGGCCCTCCTCCTGCCCCATCATTTTCATCATCCGGCGCATTTGGGGGTTGAGCGCCCCTTCGGCCTCCCGCACCGCTGCCGGGCTGCCCACGAGTCTCTGGCTGGAACGCACCTCGCCGACCCGGTCGCCGAAAGCCTCCTTCAGGAAAGCGGCCAGACCGGCGGCCTGCGCCTCCGTCAGGCTGCGGCTCTGGTCTGCCGGGCGGTCGACCTTTACGTCGGCCTTTGAAGCAGCAACGAGCGTCTTTCCGTCAAAGGTGTGCAAATGGTCGAGCACCATTTCATCGCGCGGATCCTCCAGAAAGAGCACCTCCCAGTGCGAAGCGCGGAAGGCTTCAAAGTCAGGGCTGGCCTCGGCCGCCTCGCGAGTCGGGGCCGTCAGAAAGTAGACCTCCTTCTGGCCTTCCGGCATCCGGGCGATGTAATCGGCGAGCGAGGTGAGTTTGTCCCCTTCGGTGTAGGAGCTTTTGAAACGGAGCAGTTTGGCGATCGCCTCGCGGTGGGACCAGTCGGTGGCCACGCCCTCCTTGAGACAATGGCCGTGCTGGGCGAAGAACCTGGCGTACTTGTCGGCATCTGCGTTGGCCTCTTCGTCGAGCCACTTGAGGACGCGCTTGGTGAGCACCTCGTTGAGCTTCCGCATGAGGGCAGAGTCCTGCATGGTCTCGCGCGAGATGTTCAAGGGGAGATCCTCGCTGTCGACCACCCCCTTGAGAAAACGGAGCCATTCTGGAAACAGCGCCTTCGCCTTGGGCGTGATGAGCACGCGCTTGCAGTAAAGGTGCACTTCTCCTTCCTGCCGGCTCATCGAGAGCAGCTCGGTGCTACGCTCGGGCGCAAACAGGATCGCCTTGATGGAAAGGGGCGCGTCCGCATTGAAATGGAGCCGGTACAGGGGGGCGGCTGTGTCGTGCCCGATGTATTTGTAGAACTCCGTGTAGTCCTCTTCGCTGATTTCGGAACGGTTTTTCGTCCAGAGCGGCTGGATCGTGTTGACCGGCTTGCCGTTGAGTTCGATGGGGAAGGAGACGAAGTTGGAGTAGTGCTTGATGATCGTCTCGATCCGGTACCCGCTGGCGAACTCGGCTTCCCGCAGTTGCAGGACGATCTTGGTGCCGCGTTCGAGGTCCTCTGCGGGCGCGATGGAGTAGCCGGTCTTGCCGTCGCTTTCCCATTTCCAGCCCTGTTCCTCCGGTTTGTAGGAGCGGGTGTAGACGGTGACCGTGTCGGCCACCATAAATGCCGAGTAAAAACCCACCCCGAACTGGCCGATGAGGTGCGTGTCGCCCTTGTGCTTCTGGATCTGTTCCAGGAAGGCCTTGGACCCGGAGTGGGCGATGGTGCCCAGATTCTCGATCAGCTCGCCCTGGGTCATGCCGATCCCAGTGTCGGTGATGGTGACGGTGTTCGCCTTGTCGTCGGTGGTGACGATGATCTGCAGGGCACGCTCGGGATCGAGCACCGGCGTCTCGGCGGTTTGTCTGAGAAACTGGAGCTTTTCGTTGGCGTCAGCCGCGTTGGAAATCAGTTCCCGGACGAATATCTCTTTATCCGTGTAAAGAGAGTGGATGACGATCTCGAGAAGTTGGGCGATCTCTGCTTGGAATCCGTGGTGCTCAGGTTGGGACATAGGGGCGCGTAGGGTACACGATCCGCCCGCCAACTGCAAAGGGGCTTGCGACGGATGTCAGCACCCCCGCGCAGGGACGCGCAAACCCGAAACAACCCACCGGCCGTAGACAGACCCTGGCCCGGGAGGATTGCGGAAGCGCGGCACGCAGTTCCTTGCCGTGACAGCGCGCTGGGAGACCCGGAGGCTATCCCTGCCGGCCCTTCCCGCTTCACTCCAGCACGGAGCAGAATTCAAAAAAGCCGACCCTTTCCAATTCAGACCGCAGCTCGCTTTCTTGTGCTTCCGACAGGCTGCGTACCGGGAGTCGCACGGGGCCGCAGTCGAGGCCGATGAGCCGCATGACCGCCTTTCCCGAAGCCAGGCCACCGAAACGCAGAAGGATGGAAATCATCGCGTTTGCCCGCGCCTGTTCCGCCTGGGCCGTGAGGAGGTCCCCGTTGGCAAACGCTTTGAAGATGCGAAGATAGACTGGGGCTGCGAAATTATAGGTGCTTCCTATTGCGCCTTTTGCTCCAGCGGCCAGGCCGGAAACCAACATCTCATCCCGTCCGAAGACTACATCAAAATGGCCTGCGTCGAGCCGCACGCACTCGGCAAGGTCCATGAGGTTTTCAAAGGTGAATTTGACACCGGCCAGGTTTGGAATCCTCGGGCGCGCCGCCCGCAGGAAATCTGCGGCCGGGAAATTGACCCCGGTCATGGAGGGGATTTGGTAGTAGTAGTAGGGCAGGGCGGGGGCGGCTGCCGCCACTTCGACGCAAAAGTCGACCAGGTCGTTGAGTTGGGCAGGTTTAAAGAAGAAGGGCGCCAGATTGCTGATGCCGGCGGCCCCTATTTCTTGAGCGTGTGAGGCAAGGGCCTGGCATTCGCCCAGGGCAGTGTGCCCTACATGGACGATGACCCGCAGGTTGGGGCCAGCGACCTTGCACCACTGGGCGGCCACGGCCATCCTCTCGGCGGTGGTGAGCGAGACGCCCTCCCCGGTGGTCCCACACACGAACGCGCCCGACACGCCGCTGGCCACGAGTGAACGAGCCTGCGCCTCGATGGCGTTGAGGTTCAGCGAATGGTCCGCGTTTAGGGCGACGTAGGGAGCGGCGATGAGACCGGTAAGTTTTGGGGTGTTCATGGTTTGGCGGTGGTTCGAGGGCAGAGTGTTAGGAAGGATTACCGCTTGACAGAAAAAATTACGCCCTGGGGGGGAGGGGCAGCCTTGTGCAAGGTTTACAATCGGCCGCTGGTTCACCAGCGCCTGGTTCGCGCGCACTTTTTAAACTTGGGGGCAGGGAGGAGCGGTACCGCCATCCTTTCCCGCTCGGATACGCGACGCGAGGACTCCGGAAGGCCCCTGAGCTACTGCGGGCCGCGGCAGTCGGCGAAGCCGCGTTCGGGCGTGGCAGGGAGGGCGACTGTGTGCTAGCGTTCCCCGCTTGAAACCAGCGGCACCTCTCACGCCTGAGCTCACCAACACCCAGCTGATCCTCCGATTGCTGGGGCTGACCTGGCGTTACCGGTGGGGCTGCCTGAGGGTGCTCTCGACCCAGTTTGCCCTCCTCGCGGCAGGGATCGCCACGGTGGGGCTCACCGGCCTGAGCATCGACACGCTCCGCCATGCGGTGGATCCCTCGGCCCGCCCGCCGCAATGGCCCGCGTGGCTTCTGCCGCCGGCTCACTGGACCGCGATGCAGACCATCACGGC
>JBIKSY010000442.1:0-30419 GCA_044348365.1 Chthoniobacteraceae bacterium | reverse complement strand
TCCCGTTGTTGGCAAACACGGTGCCGGCCCGGGAGAGCGCCCCGGCCGCGACGCGGTAGACGTTTGCGGTAACAGCAAGCGTGACACTCGGGAGCGGGACTGTGGCAAGTCCCGTATTCGCCTGGCCTACAGAACTCTGTACGAAGGTTAGCGTACCGTTTTGGAGGCCCGGTGTCACGTTGGAGCCGGTGTAGCCGATGGCAATCAGCGCACTACTTCCGCTCTGGAGCGTCAGCGTGCCGCCGTCGGTTGCGCCAAAAACGCCGGTGCCCGTTGTCACCACGTTGAGCAGATCGGAAAACCCATCGCTCAACGCCGTATTGGAAAAGGTCACGGAATTGCCTGAAAAGGAGGTTCCGGCGCGGATGTTGCCGAGCCTCAGAGTCGAATCCAAAGTGCCGGTGATCAGGGAGCCGGCGGCCAACCGGTAGACGTTGCCGGACACGCCGAGTGTTTCGGCATGCAGCGCAAGCGCCGGGAGGCCGGAGGTCCCCAGCCCGTCGGACAGGTACTGAAGACCGACAGTAGCGGCTTTGAGACCTGCCGTCGCCGTCGCGGTTCCCCCTAAAGTAACGCGGAGTGTCGAAGCATTGCTGCTACCCGGGGCCAGCAGATTGAGTGTGCCAACCACGATGGAGCCTTCGCCGCTGGCACCAGACAGCTGGACGCTCAATTTTTCGCTGAAGCTGTCCGCCGCGGCGAGGTTCGACACAGCCAGCGTCCCGGTGGCAAAGGTGCCGCCCTCGCGTACGGCCGGGAGCGTGAGGACCGTACCGCCGGCAAGCGTCCCGCTGGCGGTACGGAACACCCTGCCGGTGAGGTTTACCGTCTGGGAGCCGACCCCCAGCGTGCCGAGCTCACTGGTGCCGTCTCCGTCCGAGACGAAGTGCACCAGAGCTAGCCCCGACTTAAGGCCGGCTTCAATAGAAGCGTTGGATCCAAAGCCGAAGCTCAACGCGGCAGCGGACACTGAACCGGGCGCCAGCAGGGAGACGGAACCGCCGGTCAAAGCGGAGCCGGAGGAAACAAGGGAGGCGTTGAGTTTTTCGGAAAACGCGTCGCCGCTCTGCGCGGTGTTTGCCACGTCGAGTGTCTGGGCGGCAAAGAGACTGCCCACGCGCACGGAGCCGAGGTCCAGCGTACCTCCACCGGCGAACAAGGAGCCGTTCTGCTGCAGTGCGCCAACCCCCGTACGGTACACGCCCCCGAAGACGGACACCGTGCCGGTGCCCAGGCTGGTGGACGCGCCGCTCAACGTTGAATCGTCGGCGAAACTGAGCGTCATAACCTCGGTGATGGCGCCCGCAGTGCGACCGGGAGCCAGCGCGGCGTAGGTAAAGCCGAGGTCACCCTGGAGCACCGCCGACAGGTTGGAAAGCGAAACGCTCCCGGCGCTGGTGGCGGTGCTCTTGAGGGCCACACGCGGCTGTGAAACGGAGACGGCCGCGGCGTTTTCCACCGCCAAGCTGCCAGAGCTGAGCGAGGGAGAGGAGTAGCCGACACGCACGTTGGCGAGGGTGAGACTGCCACCGGCGAACACGGGGCTGGCGTGGTCGTAGACTGTTCCCTTGACCGAAATGTTCCAGGTGCCGAGATCCAGCGAAGCGCCGCTCAGTGCGGAATCATCGGCGTATTGGAGGGCGAAAGTTTCGGTGAACGCGCCCGCT
Source organism: Chthoniobacteraceae bacterium (assembly GCA_044348365.1). Taxonomy (GTDB): domain Bacteria; phylum Verrucomicrobiota; class Verrucomicrobiia; order Chthoniobacterales; family Chthoniobacteraceae; genus Chth-196. The sequence continues at coordinate 28,752 of JBIKSY010000442.1, read as the reverse complement.
GCCCGGCCGGGTGCGAGGGTGGCCGAGAGGAAGCCTGCCGATCCGCCGGCCACGAGGCCCGAGAGGTTGGAGATGGCGACGCTGCCGGAGACGACCGTCCCGGTGGTTTTCAGGTTGGCGGCGTAGGTGCCTGCGTTGGCGAGGGAAAGGGAGTTGGTGCTGGCGACCAGCCCGGAGTAACCGGCGATCACCTCGGTGAGGGTGAGGGTGCCGCCGCCAGCCTGCGGGACGGCGTGGCCGAAGACGTTCACCGCGACGGTGGCGTCGAGGGAACCGTTGGTGGTGTTGACGCCCAGGGCGCGCAGCGAGCCGGTCTGGAGCGGGCCGACGTTGGTGCCGGTGAACCAGAGTCCGCCAAGGGGGGCACTCGAGAAGGTGGCGCCAATGCCCGAAGCGGTGGTGCCGCCGGTGAGGTTGTCGAGGGCTACGAGCGCGAGGGAAAGCTCGTCGGAGAGCAGCGGTGCGACGTTGAAGAGCGAGGCGGAGACCGCGACGGAACCGCCGGTGATGATGGAAGGAGTGGCCGTGGCAGCGGTGAGGGTGCCCATGGTGGCGCGGCGCTGCAGGTCGAGCGAGGTGGGCGTCTGGTTGAAATAGTAGTGGCTGGCGTCGGGGAGCGCGCCGGGGGACAGGGTGCCGGATACGCCGGCAGGGGCGTTCAACAGCGTGTAACGGCCGCGGGTGGCCGGCTCTACCGTGCCCGAGACGAGGAAGTCCCCGTTGAGCGTGGCCACTCCGCTGACAAACAGTGAACCTACCGTGTTCAGCGTGAGCGTGCCGCCCTCCATCAGCAGGCTCCCCGTGGCAAGCGCTCCGGTGGAGGACACCAGTTGTCCGCCTGCGAGGCGCACCGGCCCGGTTCCCAGCGCGCTTGGGCTTGCGGCAACCACCACGCCCCCGCTGATGCTTGTGGTGCCGGAATACGTGTTGGACCCACTGAGCAGGAGCGCACCGGGACCCGTCTTGGAAAGGCCGATGTCGGTATTTCCAGACACCAGACTGTTGCTGGAAATCGGGCTGGTGATCGCAAGCGCAGAAGAGCCGCCGTTGAGTGCCAACGCGAGCGTCCGCTCCAATACCATGGGTACCGCAATAGCGTGCGAACCGCCGTTTACCAGCAAGGTTGGGTCGGTAAACGCTGCATGGAACCAGAGCGTTTGCTGGGCGTCATTCCGGGCCAGCGTGTAGCCGGTGTTGTCGATAGCGGAAAGCTCGAGGCTGCGCAGCTGGGTTTTGAAATCCATCAGAGCGGGACTGTCGAGGGTCACGGTCACGGGCGCGGTCGCCAGTCCGAAGGTGACCTTGTCTCGGCCGCGGCTCTTGTTGTTGATGCCAACGGTGGCCCTGTTCCAGTTGGCGCCGGTGGACCAGAGCCGGTCGCCCAGACTGTTGGCCCAGGTCGCCACGATGCCGTCGTAAACGGCGCGCAGCAGCAGCCTGCTGTTCTCAAACAGGAGCGTCTGGATGGTCTCCTGCCCAGCCTTGTTAAACACGCCAATGGTGCCGCCCAGGAGCAGTCCGGTGGCCCGGGCGATTTCGTAGGTACCTTCGGCGACTGCGCCCAGTCCGCTACTCTCGCCGTCCAAAAGGGTGAGGACGGTGTTTGGCGTGAGCGTGAGGTCGCCGGTAACCGAAAGCACGTCGTTGAAAAGGAGTGTGCCGGAGGAACCCAGGCGCAACCGCAGCTCGCCCCCAAGCGTGAGGCTCCCGGTGGACAGCGTGGCGAAGGTGCCGCTCGCTGTAGGCGCCAGCACGGAGCCGGCCTGGGTCGAGAGCGTGCCCAGAATGGTTCCCGCACCGCCCAGCGTGCTGCCGGAGTTAAGGTTGTAGCCGGAGGCAAAGGCGCCCAGATCCAGCACCGCTCCCGCACCCACCTCGACGGTGCCGCCGGTAAGGACCGCCGTGGAGGTTAGGGCGAGACTCCCCTCGGCGACCCGGGTGGAGCCGGTAAGGGTGCCCGTATAGGTGAGGGTGGCGGTGCCGGCCTTGGTGAGCACCGCAGAACCCTGCGAGACCACGCCACCTGAAACGAGCACGTCGCTGGCGAGAGTCCACGTGCCGGAGGTGGTCAGCGTGGCGGTGCCTGCGAAGGTCAGCAGCCCGTTGTTGGAGGCGTCTCCGAGCGTGGTGTTCCCGGCGGCAAACAGCGGGTTGGAAATCGTCCTGGCCGCGGTGCCGTCGGGGGAGAGAGCACCACCAGTCAGGGTCAGCGGGCCGGAACCGAGGGCGGTGCCGGTGCCGACCTGGAGCAACCCCCCGGAAAGCACAAAACCGCCGGAGAACGTGTTGTCGCCGGACAGCCCCAGCGTGCCCGCGCCCGCACGACCCAGCCCGCCCGAGCCTGTAGCATTCCCGTTTAGAACGGAGGTCTGGCTGCCCGCAAGGGTGAGCGTCCCGGAGTTGAGCCAGAGCGAGCCCGCGCCGTTGAGGGATCCGAGGGTTTCGGAAGAGTCAATCTGCAGGGTGGTACCGGAGGCGAGGGAGACCTCGTTGAAATCGGCAAGGGCCGAACCGCCGGAAAGGACAAGCGTGCCGCCGGTGACGGAGGTGAGGCCGGTGAAGGTGTTGGTGCCGGCGAGGGTGAGCGTGAGCGGACCGGTCTTTGTCACGCCGCCGGTGCCGCCGATGAGGCCGACGTTGCGCAGGGTGCCCGCGGTGGTGTTGAAGGAGCCCGGATTGAGGGAGTCGAAGATGGCGTTGCCACCGAGGTCGAGCGTGCCTCCGGCGAGATTGACGATCCCGATGGCGGTGCCCGAACCGCCAGCGATGCGGATGCTGCCCGCGAGGGTGGTGACGCCCCCGGTGAGGTTGACGACCGCTCGGGCGGTCCCGCCGGCCACAGTGGATGAGGCCATGCTGATGGAGGTCCCCGCGGCCGACCCCATCACGACCGTTCCGCCGCCTATGTTGAAGACCGCCTCCATGAGGTTTGCGCTGGCCACGGAACGGGAAGCCATGGTGAGGCTTGTGAGATCCAATATCCCTTGATCGAAGGAAAAGGTGCTCAGGCCGCTGCCACCCCGGGTCGCCTGTGTGCTCAGCGAGACATTTCCAAGCAAGAGATCGGCTGCGTGTTGGGTGGTGTCAAACACGTTGACCATGGGCGCCCCTGTCGTCGGACTGCCGATGCCAATGTTTACGGCGACCCGTCCGGTGCCGCTGGCGTCTCTCAACACAACGGTTCCCGTCGTTGCGCCGCCGAAATCTATCTGGCCGGAATCCCTGCCGCCCGTGGTATTGCCCAGCGCCAACGTATTCACGTTGAGAAAATTGCTTCCTGCTCCCAGACGCAAAACATGCGTGCCACCGGTGGAGCTTGCCCCGACCTGCAACAGGTTCGCCGTGATTGTATTCGAGACATCACTCAAAAAGAGGGAGGCGATCCGGGTGTTACTGTTGTCCCCAACAGCCTGTACCCGGAAACTGCCCCCGGGCAGGTAAGCAGAGAAGTTGGCGATCCCAGACAGGTCGGTCGTGGATCGAACGGCCGAATTAAGCCCTGAGGGCCCTATTCCCGCATTAAAGGAGCCTCCTGGGGAGACCACCGAAAGGGTTCCCCCTCCCGTGACGCTCAGCCGTGTTTCCGCGCCGCTCACACCCTGATTGCCGATGTTGACGTTTCCATTGATACTCAGCGTCCGGCCGGCACCCACCGTGATCACGTTGGGCGTGGCGGAGTTTGTCTGGGCGATAAGCCCGGAGAAGGTGGCGCTGGCGGTGGCCAGGTTGAGCGACCCTGCAGTGGTGACCATGGTGCCGCTGCCAAAAATAAACGACCCGCCCGCGACGGTGGGACTGTTGGCGAACGTAAGGGTTCCTTGGTCGATCGTGGTGGCACCGGTGTAGGCAATGGGACCCGACAGGGTGAGGCTCTGGGAACCGCTCTTGGCGAGGCCGCCGGAACCGGTGAGCGTGCCCGTGATCTGCGCACCGGCGGTGTTTGTGACGTTCCAGAACGAGGTGGCGGTGTTCAAAGTGATCCGGTTGCCGTACACAAACTGGCTGCTGCCGGTGACCAACAACTGGCCCCCGCCCATGGTAAGTGGCCCGGTTCCGAGATGGAGAGGGGCGGCAACCGACAATACCCCGCCTGTCACAATGGTTCCGCCCGCGTAGTCATTTGCGGTGTTGGAGAGCACCGTGGTGCCGCCTCCTAGCTTAAGGAAGGCTCCGGGCCCGGTCACCTTCCCTGAAATAGGGGAGCTTCCGCTGTTGTTGCTGATCCCGGCATCGGTGACCAGGGTCACCGTGCCACTCAAAGTTAGCCCCGCTTCCGCGCGTATCGCCCCTAAACCGGCCGACTCCGTGGTACCGGAGCCGGAGAGAAAGAGGTTATTTGGGATCGTGCCGCCGTTAATGAAGACCTGACCGCCCGTTTTAATCGTGATCGGGCCGGTCCCGAGCGACTGGACGGAGCCGAGAGCCACGCGGCCATTTTCAATCACGGTGCCCCCGGTGTAGGTGTTGACTCCGTTGATGGTCTTGCTGCTCCAGCCGCCGAGTGTGAACGAGACCGGGCCAGAACCGTTATCCCTGATTACGGAGCTGATGGTGAGCCTAAATGCAGTGGCACCAGTCATTACGTCTATGAGGACCAGTTCGCCGGGCGTGTTGTCGGCGCCTCCCGCCGTCAGCGCCCCGGAACCGCTGATCGTGAAGTTTCCCGCACCGAGAGGCAGTAGGATCCCGCCCACCGCGCCGAGGCGGAGGGTGCCGCCTGTCGGGATGGTGAGGGTGGCCGCGGCGGTGTTGGAAGCTGCGACCATGAGCGAGTTGATATCGGTCACACCGACTGCGACACTCGTCGTGGTGGCCGTTCCGCCGGCGGAAATCTGCACATTGCTCGCGGGGTTACTCGTGAGCGTGACACCGGTAGTGGTGATGTTGGTGTGGCCTGTGTAAGCGGAAATGGTGCCACCGGAAACCGTCGCCCAGTTCAGCGCGGAGCCGACTGATCCGGTTCCACTCACCGTGGCCCAGGGGCCGAGAATGCCGTTGGTGTTGGTGGCGGTGGTGGAAATGGTGCCCGCGCTCAGGGGCAGCGTGAAGTCGAGGAGCCCACCGGAAGCACGGGTGATTGCTCCCAGGTTTACCGACAACGAAGTCGCGCCACCTTGGTTCAGGTGGAGAAACGACTGGCCTCGCCCCACGGTGACGCCGTTGAACGTCTGCGTGTTGGCGACGCCGGTTTTCCCGTTCAGCCGGAGCGCCCCACCGTTGGAATAGGCACTGCCTCCGAAAACCAGCGGGGAACTAGCGGAGATCAAATCCGACGCGGGAGCCGCGGCGTTTGCGAAATCAAGGACGAGCGCGTTGGCTACCGCCCCAGCAAACGGCGTGGCGGCTCCGGCGATGGTCGTGGCGCCGGTATAGGACTGCGCCGCGCCTAATGTGAAGGACGTGCCTGTGAGCGGCAGGCTGGAATTGACCGGACCGATTTTCGTCAAGGAGCCAGCGCCGGACAGGGTTCCAGTGTAAGTGGTGCCGCCACCCACGATCTGCAGTTCAATCGGATTGCCGGCGGTGTCCTGCAACGCCATCGAAGCAGAGCCGTTGAGCCCGCCAAGTGTGAAGGTCCCGCCGGCAGTTGCCGAGAAGGCCACGGAGCCGGATGACGCCAGCGTGCTCATTCGCAGCGTGTCTTTGACGCCGAGGACCAAGGCACCCTCGGTGACGGTGGTGGTGCCGGTATAATTTTGGACGCCACTGAAAGTGAGCGTTCCTGTGCCGGCCTTCACCAGTGCGCCTGTGCCAAAGATGAGGTTTTCAAACACGACATCGTCGCTTCGGTTAAACATCAAAGTGGCGTTATTGAGGATATCCCCTGCCACCCAGCCCGTGGCACCGCCCGTGCCGATCTGGAGGGTTCCGGCGCTGACAAAGGTGCGGCCTGTAAAAGTGCTGGAACCGGTGAGGGCGAGGACGGCAGCGCCTGTTTTCGAGAGCGAGCCCGGACCGGAAAGCGCGCCGGAGTAAACGCCCGCTGTATTTGCGGCGCCCACGGTAAGGGCGAGGGGTTCAGCGAAGGCGCCGGTGGTCTGGAGCAGGATGTTCGCGCTGCCCTTCAAGCCGCCGAAGCTCACGGCGTTGAGGTTGCCAAAATCAAGGGTGCCGGCACCGTTGACGTCGAGGGTGGAGGCGGCCAGAGAATTCCAAAGTCCGAGCCGCAAGGTGCCCGCGGCCACCAGCGTGTCACCGGTGTACGTGTAAGTTCCCGGGAGCACGAGCGTGCCGGCACCCGCCTTGGTCAGTCCGAAAGCGCCACTGATGTTCCCGTTCATTGTCAGTGACGCCGTGCCGGCGACATCCAGGGCGGCCCCGCTTCCGGTGAGAACGACGTTTTTCGACAGAGTCTGCGAACCGCTTTCGGTTAGTTGAAGTGTGCCGGCGAGGTTCAAGGCGGAACCGGAGCCCAGACTGGCTAGGCTTCCGATGGAAAGCACACCGCCCGTCACGTTTGTGATGCCGGAGTAGGTATTGGAACCGCCCAGAACGAGGGTGCCACCACCGGACTTCACGAAATTACGCGCACCCGAGATCAGGTTTCCGTAGGCGGCCGAGTTGGCGGAGTCCACGTCGATTCCAAAGCCAGCAGTGGCACCGATGCTGCCGGCGGACAGGGCGCTTCCGATTGCGGTGTCCGTCCAGCCCAGGGCACCGCCCATGCGGAAGTAAATGCTGGCAGCGCTGGCAACGGTGAGCTGGCCGGGCGTGGAGAAGCCGGGGTTGAACGCTGTCAGCAGGGTGCCCGCGGAGATGGTGGTGGTGCCGGAATAGAGGTTCGTGCCCAAAAGCGACACCGTGCCGGTGCCGGTCTTGGTGAACCCGCCACCGCCGATGAGAGAGCCGGTAAAGGTGCTGGAGGCATTCCCGCCTCCCAGCGAAAGGAGAACCGGCGCCGAGGCAGTGTTGGTGAGGGCTAGCGTACCGCTGCCACTGAAGCCGTTGACAGTAAACTGATTCGAGCCGACTGCGGCAGAGAACGAAAGGGAACCGCCTTGCAGGTTGAGCGTTGCGCTGCCGGTGGCGGTGGTGTTCGCGAGTTCCAGGATGCCTCCGCTCAACTGGATGATCGTCCCCGTCATACTGTTGGCCGCTCCCAAGCTGAGCAAGCCTGCCTCCACTGTGAGACCGCCGGTATGCCCAAGCGGGCCGTTCAGGCTCTGGGTTCCGGGACCGCGCTTGATGAGTGCAAGCGTGCCCGGGCCGCCCATGCCCGTGTTGCGGGTTTGTCCATTGAAGCTGAAGGCCTGTCCCGCCGGGGTGTTAAAGATCAGGGTTCCCACGCCGACCGTGGCCGCAGAGTTTTGGATTGCTACTCCACTCACGTTGTTGCCGTAGCTGAAGCCTGCAATCGTCACCTGATTACTGTTCAGGTTGAGATACATGCTGTTTGTTCCCAGAGCATTGAGAACAGCGGTGGCCGGCAGCTGGGCGGGACCGCCAGCCTGTTCGCCGCGGTTGAAAGTGAGCGATATTGAATTGCCCGAATAGGTGAAACTCCCTGGAACAGCCAGTCCGGTCGGGCTGTCCAACACCAAAGTACCTCCGGTCAGTGTGGTCATCCCGGTGTAGGTGTTGGTATTGGCTAGGCGCAGGTTTCCCGCTCCCGCCTTCACCAGCCCGGATCCCGCGATGGATTCCCCAACCACACCGGAAAGCACGAGAGCCCTGGCGGGCACGGTCTGACCGATCCCGACGTTGAGGGTCCGCGTACCGCCCTGCAACGTGACCGGCCCCGAAAGCATCAGGCTTAGCTCGCCGACGGCGGTGGGGAAGGTGGAGTCCGCAGCCACCTGCACCGAGTTGTTCAGCACCGCCGGATTCGTGGGTGAAATGCTGGACGCCCGGAGTATACCGCCCGCGAGTACCAGCGTTCCCACGCCCAGCGGGCCGGAGGCCGTGCCTGTGGAACTGGTTCCGACTGCGACGTTCGCCCCTGTCGTTAGGATGGTCGGCCCTGTGTAGGTCGACTGCGAGGCAGGGACGTAAAAACCGGTCGCCGGCAGAATAGTCAGAGAGAACGTGCCTGAGGAGGAGATCGTGCCGGGAACGGTGACGTTGGCATTGGCCAGGATTGCAGAATCGGCGGTGAGCAGGATACCGCGGTTGGCGTTGAGCGTTACGGCGGAGGATGCTCCGAGAGCACCGCCGTTGAGGATGATGTTGTCGGCCGTGAACGCCGGGGGAACCACACCAAGGGCCGTGTCGCTAGAGACGTTGAGCGCACCGGCGTTTATTTTCACACCACCGTCATAGGTGCTGTTGCCGCCCAACTGGAGGGTGCCGAGTCCCTGCTTCACCAAGGACACGCCCGCGCCCGACAGGCTACCTCCCAGAATAGCGGTGACCTGCGGAGCGGTGACTGTGAAGGTGTGGCTGCCCGGGGAAAGGGTGGCCGCACCAGTAAGCGTCACGTTGCTCACCCCGGGGAAGGTGAGACTGCCCCCAATGAACAGGGCGTTGCCGATGGAATTGCTGTTACTCAACACACGGGCGCCATCCAGAAGGGTGAGCAGACCGGTGCCGACCGGGCCGGAGGTGACCGGGGAACCGGTGGAGTTTTGCGTAAAGTGGAACCCGGAATCCCCGGCAATCGTGAGCCCTCCTGAGAACGTACTCAGGCCGCTGTTGAGCATCAACACGCCCCCACCACTGACGGTGAGGGTCCCTGCGTTTTGGAGAACGGCATCGATGCGGAGCGTGGCCTGGTTGGGCGCGATGTTGACGCCGCTGACCTGGATCGGGGCAATGAGCAACGAACGGTCGGTGCCGCCGAAGTCGAGTGTCCCGGTGATGATTGGTGTGGAGCCGACGTTTTGACTGGTGGCGCTGAGCGACCCGGTGAGAGAGAGGACGCCGCCCGTGGCGAGAGAGGCAGTGCCCCCGCTGTTGTCGAAGGCGACTGAGGCCAGCGTGTTGGGTCCGACGAGGGTGGCGATGGAATTACCATTCACCGCGAGGAAGTTGGCCGGATCAATCACACCGCCCGCCGTCTGGGTGAAGCGCCCGCCGTTGAGGGTGAGACCGCCTGCGGGAAGGCGTCCTGTTGCGGCCAGGTTCAGGGTCGGGACCCAGGTCGCGTTGCCGTTGACGACTGTGCCCCCGGTGTAGGTGTTGGAGGCGGTCAGACTGTAGGTGGGTGAGTTCACCGCGCTCAGGACAAGGCGGGTCTTGGCGCCATAGCCGTTGTCGGCCATAACAGAATTGATCGTAACCGGACCGTTGTTGGAATAAAGGAACAGGGGCGCATTCCCCGAAGCCTGGGTGCCTCCGGCGGTCAGGAACCCGTTGCCAATCGTACCGCCTAGGCTGATCGAAAAATTGTTGCTCGCGCCGAGCGTCAGAACTCCAGCGGTGAGGTTGAGTGTGTCGGCCGGGTTGGCGAAAGTCAGGTCCTGGCCGACGGCGTTGCGCACGTGTACGATGGCATTGGCCGCGTAGGTGCCGCCGCCCATGTCGGGCACGCTGAAAGGAGTGGCGGTAATTTTGAGGTTCTGCGTCGGGTTGGACGGGCCAAAGGCCGTTCCATCGTAGTTGGCGTAGCCGACACTCCCAAGAACGCCGATCCCCCCCGTGGTGTTGCCCGCCGATGCTGGGGCATAGCCCACCAGGTTGGCCCCGTCGGTGACGGCCCAGGGCAGTACGTTGTTGATGGGCGCGCCGGGAAGCGTGTCGACGGTGACCCGCCCCGTGCTGCCCATCTGGCCGGTCGGAGGGATGTACAGCGCCAGCGTGGCGTCCTGTGCGCGGAGCAGGGAGCCGATGGAAAGGACCGTCGAACGGATGCCTGCAGCGGTCGTCATATAAACCTGCGACATCCCCTCGGCCAACTGGACGGTGTTAAACCGCTGCGAGGAGGCGTTGTACTCGCGCCCGTTGAAGATGAGGTAAGCACCCCTGAGTGTGAGGAGAGCGTTGGGATTGACGCGGTCGGCGACGGCCATACTGGCGGTGTCGGTGAGTGTGAACGGGGCGTAGTTGACGTCCAGGGACGTCGTGGCCGAAAGGCGTCCACCGTCCTGCAGGGTCAGGCCGCCTCCCGTGACAAAGGTGGCGCCGGTGTACGTTTGATCGGCGGTGAAGGTCTGGGCCTGCGCGCCGGCCTTGGCGTACGCCACGTTCCCGGTGATCTGGCCGCCAAAGGACACCGAGCCGGCAACGCTTTGGTTGGAAGCAAGTACGGCCAGGGCAGACCCGGAGTTGACGATCCGGCCGGCGACGCCCCCCGCGGCGACACTCATCGGTGAGGAAAGGTTTCCAAAGAACTGGCTGTTGCCGGCCAGATCCAGCGTGGCCCCTGCGCTGAGGGCGATACCCTGAACCGGGTGCAGCGTGTTTAGCCCGCCGGCGAATTTCACGGTGCCACCATTCACCGAAAAGAACCCGCCGGTCAGGTACTGGGGCGCCTCGAAAACGAGCGTGCCACCGAGGCCCTTGTTGACCCAGCCGCTCCCCGTCAAGGCGCCTTGCACGCGGAGAATGGAGCCCGCGGCCACGTTCAGACCGAACTCCGCGGCACCCGCAGCCACTACGAGGTTGGGTGCCAGCGTGGTGGTGCCGCCGTCGATGAGCAGTCCGCCGGAAGACAGCGTGAGGGTCTGCAGGCCGCCGGTGCTCCCCAGGGTGAGGGCGGCTCCCCTGGTGGCGAACGCATTGAGCGTGCGCGAAGCGAACGAAACATCGGCGGTGTAGAGCGGAGTTTCCGTCGTGAGCGGATGGAAGGGGGCGTTGGTGGTGTTGTATGCGGAGAAGGCGGTGAGGCCGACGCTGCCGGCGGACACGTAGGTGGCGAAGTTGACTCCGGTGGCGTCGTTGACGATCCAGCGCGGGAGCAGGCCGTTTGCCAACGCCGGCGCGGTTCCAAACAGGATGGTGTTGGAAGTTGTGCCGAAGGCGGCCCGGGTGCCGAGGGCCTCGAGTTGCATGGTGGCGCCAGTGCTCGAGGAGTTGGTGTTCAGAAAATTCAGACTGGACGGTTGGCCCGTGGTGGTGATTCGGATGGTGTTCAGGCCCCAGTTGTGGGTGAGCGTTCCGAGGCTTTCGGAGGACGGAGCCGCCGCGTTGGAGAGGTATTCAAACGTGCCGTTGGTGAGGGTCAGCCCTCGGCCGGACCCTCCAAGCCTGTTGGTTACAGCCTGACCCGCATTGTCCAGCCGCAGGGTCGCGCCGGGATTGACGGCAACGGTGGCCGCCGCGCTCCCCAGCGAACCGTTGCCGGAAAGGGCGAACGTGCCGCCGGTGACGGTAAGTGTCGAAATGAAGCCTGGTGAGGCGGCGGTGAGCGTGGCCCTGCCGGTGCCCAGCTTGGTAAGGCCTGCAATGGGGCTGAGACCCGACCCGGCGATCACAAAATCACCGGCGCCCGTGAGGGTCAGGCCCAGGCTGCCGGACACGCTAATTCCAGCGCCTAAGGTGAGGGTGCCGGCGGAGGAACCGATCGTACTCTGGCCGCTGATCAACGTGACGGAGCCCGTAAGCAGGTTGTTTCCGGCCACGTTCTCAAGGTTGCCCGCGCCGTTCACTCCGGTGCCGTTGATCGTGAAAGGCTCCGCCACCGTCAGGCCGCCGGCAGAGCCGTCGAGTTGGAGGGACGCTCCGGACACAATGTTGGTCCCGGCGGACGCGCCTCCGAGGGCGGAGGAGTTGGTGATCCGGGTGATACCGCCGGTCAAATTGACCGAACCCGAAAACACATTGGCCGCGGTCAGCACCAGCGTCCCCTGGTCACCCCCCCGCTGGAAACCGCTCGTGCCGGCAAGGATGCCATTGAGCGTAAGCGTGGCGCCGGGCGCCACCAGGAACTGGTTGTTGGTGTGAGTGTTGTTGGACAGCAGGATGGTGCGGGCCGTGGCAAAGGTGTCGAAGGCCGCGAATGCGGCGGTTGTGCCGGCTCCGTTGAGGTTGACTACGTTCGAAAGGTTTCCAAGCGCAGCGTCGGAGGTGGCGCCCAGGACGCCGGCCGTGACTTGGAGCGTGCCGGAGAGGGTCGCGCGATTGTCGCCTGCAAGGACGACGGTACCGGTTCCTGACTTGTTGAATCCGAAGGCGCTTTGGACCGCTCCCGAGAGCTTGAGTGCCGGAAGCGTGTCGGCCGGCTGCGTCAAGGCCACGTTGAATCCCGCGAGTGTGCCGGAGAGGGTTGTGGCGCCGGTGATCTCGAGGCCGAATCCGTTGTTCGCGGTGACGGTGGCCACGTTGTTGCCGAGAGACAGTCCAGACAGTTGGACGGTCTTGTTGGCCGCCTGATTGAACACGCCTGCGAAAGATCCGGCCCTCCCAACGGTGAGCGCGCCGGCCTGCTCCAAGACCACCGTTTCAGCCACGGCGAGGGTTTCCAGACGGCCGGTGCCGTCGCCGTCCAGCGCCACTCCAAAACCGCCCCCGTTCAAACGGACGGAACTGGAACCGGGCAACACCGCGCTCGCAGCGGCAGCCGAGGAACCTGAGACCGTCAACACGCCCGCCGTGACATAAGCAGGACCTGCGAAGGTGTTTGCGCCGGTGAGAATCAGGGTGCCCGGCCCGGACTTCACCAGCCCGCCCGTGCTGCTGCCGTTGTTGGAAATAGTGCCGCCGTAGGTGACGGTCTTGGCATTGGCCACGCTGATGAGTCCGCCTGCGGTGCCGCTGGTGCCGCCCACGAGAATGCCACGGCGGGCATCCAGAGTACCGGTGGCGGAGGTGAGGTTCAGACTGAGTCCGCCCCCATCCAGCACAATGTTGTCCGCGACCGTCGTGACGGGGCTGGTGCCGAGCGCTTCAAAGGCGGTGCCGGAAGCTCCCTGTATTTCAAGGAGTCCGTTCTGCACGACCAAGGCGCGGGAGCCCCCGGTATTCCAAGAAGCCGCGTTGCCAGTACCGGAAAGCACCAGCGTGCCGTACCCGGTCTTGAGCAGGGACACCGAGCCGGGGGCGGAAAGCGTACCGCCGAGGGTGGCGGTCACCATGGGACCCGTGACGGCAAGGCTCAAGGTGCCGGAGGGGAGGGTCGCCGGACCGGTGAGCGACAGGCTTTGGACGCCTGTGATGGAGAGACTTCCCTGGAGCACCAGCGGATTTGCAAGAGTGCGTGCGACATCCGCGAGCAGGGCGGCACCGGCACCCAGAGTGAGGGTTCCGGTGCCGACGGGGCCGGAGGTCACGGGCGTACCGGTCGAGGAAGCGCCAAGGAGTAGGCTGCTGGTCCCGCTCACAAAGACGCCGCCGGCAAAATCGCTGGCTCCTGAGAGTTGCAGGACACCACCACCGGTGATGGAAAGGAGGCCGGCGTTCTGAATCCTTGCGGTGATGTTGAGGGTGGGAGCCCACGTGGAGAGAAGCGCTCCATCGGCTTGGACGGGATTGATGGTGAGGGTGCGAGACGTGCCGCCAAAATCAAGGGTACCGCCCAAGACGGACGTGTTGGAAACATTCTGGCTGGAGGCGGTGAGTGAGTTTGTGAGCGTCAGCACACCGGCATTAAAAGTGGGTGCGGCGTTTCCGCCGGAGTTGTTGAAGACAATGGAGTCGAGCGTGTTGGAGCCAAGCAAATTGACCGTGCCACTACCGTTCAAGGTGACTGCGGTGGTTGGGTCGATAGTGCCGCCGGCCACTTGGAGGAAGGTGGCGTTGTTGACGGTGAGGCCGCCGGCGGGCAGCGCGCCTGAGAGCCGGACGGTGCCCGTGTACGCGCCGCCGTTGAGTACGGTTCCGCCCGTGTAGCTGTTGACGCCCGCGAGCGTGACGGAGCCCGAATTGGCGAGAGCAAGCACGAGGCGCGTTGCTGCGCCGTAACCGTTGTCCACAATCGCGGAATTCACATTGAGCGCGCCGGCGTTGATGTGGATGTAAAGGCGTGCGGTGCCGGAACTGAGGGTGCCGCCGGCGGTCAGTCTGCCGGGCGCAAGGGTGGTGCCGATGGTACCGGTAAACGTGTTGAAGGTGTCGGCTAGCAGGCCGCCGGAAGTCAGGTTCAGAGTGTCACTACCGTTGGCAAAAGTGAGGCTGGGGCTGGTAAACTTCCAGTTGGCGGCCAGAGAATTCAGGGCGTAGGTGCCGCCGCCCATGTCGGGGACTACCGCAGAGGTGGAGGCGAGCTTGATGTTTTGAGCGGAATTGGACTGGCCAGCCGGACCGAGCGTGCCGGCGTCATACGCGGCGTAGCCTGTGGAGCCCATCAGCCCCAACCCGCCCGAGATCCCGCCAGTGGAGGCTGGAGCGTCGGAATAAAAGTCGGAGCCGTTGGTCACCCAAGGCAGGACGTTGTGCACCAGTTGGACGCCGCTACCGAAGGTGATGCGCGGCGCAGAACCCAGCTGGCCGGTAGTGGTCCCCCAAAACAGGCCAGTGGCGTCGGGGTTGGCCTGCAGCGTGCCAACCGCCAGCAACACGGAGCGGAGGGAACTGCCCCCGACCGCACCAATGGTCAGCGCCACGTTGTTAAGCCCCTCATCGAGCCGCAGGACGTTGAGCGTCTGGCTGGAGTCGGAGTCCGTGCGACCGGTGAGCCAAAGGATGCCGCCGCGGAGGGTGAGGGTCGCGTCGGGGCGCAGCCGGTCGGGAACATCGGTGGTGCTCGTATTGTTGAGGGTGAGCTGGGCGTAATTGACGTTGATCTGCGTAGAGCCGGAGATTCGCGCGTCGTCCAACAGGGAAACCTGCCCGCCGTTGACGAGGGTGGGGCCTGTGTAGGAGTGGACGCCGTAAAGGTTGAGCAACTGGTTGCCGGACTTGATGTAGGAGAGGTTGCCTGCGAACTGACCGCCAAAGTTGCGTCCGGTGCCTGAGACGTTGGTGAGCAGTGTGGCCTGTTGGGTGGCGGAATTGAGAATCACACCCCCGGGCTGGAGACCGGCGCCATAGTTTGGATTTGAAAGCTGGCCAAACCATTGGGTGTTTCCATTCAGATCCAGTACGCCGCCGGAGCCCACGGAAAGATTCTGGTTTGGGTACAGCGTGTTGAGGCCCGCCGCCAAGCGGACCGTGCCGCCCAGAAGGGCTGTCCAGTTGGCGCCGTTGTTGAAATACTGCGGGGTCCGGAAGTTCACCGTGCCGCCCAAACCGAATACCGTGTTGTTTGTGACGCTCAGCAAACCGTCGACGTTGAGGGTCGCGGCAGGCGCCACGGAGACGCCGAACTCGGCACCGCCGACCATGTTCACGTTTGAAGCGATGGTCGTGGTGCCTCCGGCTACAAGCAGGTTTCCTGTGGTGAGCGTCAGCGCCTGGAGGCCGCCGGCGGCGGATAGCGTGACGCCGGTTCCCAACGTCGAGAGAGCGTTGAGAGTCCGCGAGAGGACGGGGACACTCTGGGTGATTCTGGGCGCGTCGGTGTTGGCTGGAGTTACGAGGGAGTTGTCCGTGTTGGAAGGAAGCAGCGCGGAAATCCCGGCGGCGGAATAAGTCGCAAAGTTGATTCCCCGGGCGTCTACGACTACAACCCTGGGCAGCAGACCGTTGGTGAGCGTGGGCGCAGTGCTGAAAAGAAGCGTGTTGGCCGTCGAACCAAACGCGTACTGCACGCCACTCGCTTCAAAGACCAGATGCGAGCCACCGTTGTTGACGAAGCTGGCAAACGTGAGCGTGGAAGGCTTGCCGTTGGTCTGTACGCGGATCCGGTTGGCGCCAAAGTTGGAAGACAACACACCAAAGGAATCCGAGGAGCCCGCGGCTGGATTGACGAGATACTCGAAGGTTCCATCGGTCACGGCCAGCGAGCGCGAACCGCCGCCCAGCCTGCCGGCAACCGGACCGAGCGTGTCGTCAAGGCGCAGGGTGGCTCCGAGGAAAACGGCGGCGGAACTCGCCGCGCCGATCTGGCCGTCGGCCGAAAGGGTGAACGTCCCACCTTGCACGTTGAGAGCCCCGACAAAGGAGGTGGAGGCGACGGAGAGCGTGGCCGAACCGGCGCCGGTTTTGGTGAGCGTGTTGACGGCACCCACCGGGGTGGTGCTCACTTCGAGCATCCCGGCGCCGCCCAAGGTAAGCGCCTGATTGCCTGAGACGCCGCCGGTGAGGGTGAGGCGCGTGCCCGCACCCGCTGCAATGGTGGCGGCCCCGCCGAGGGTGATGGCGCCGGAGGCGGTGTTGTTACCCCGGATGTTTTCCAGCGCACCCGCTCCGTTGAGACCGGTGCCGACAAGGGAAAGCCACTCGGGCAGATCCAGCACGCCCAGGGCTCCGTCGAGTTGAAGGGCGGCTCCGGTCGTGAGCACTGACGTCAAATAAAAGGGGCTTCCCAAAGCCGTGCTCGTGGTCACGCGCACCGCCCCGGCAGCGATGTCGAGCGGCGAGATAAACTGACTGTTGTCCCCGGACAAAATAAGGGTTCCGTTGTCCGCCTTCCGGAAGCCAATGTTGCTCTCGATGTTCGCGGAGAGTTCCAGCGTTTTGCCGCGGGCGACCTGAATCTGGTTGCTGGCGGGGGCGCCGGCGAAGACGAACTGCCGCTTGGTCGCAAAAGAATCGAAGGCCGCAAAGCCGCCTCCATTGAGCACGATCTGGTTTAGGCTGTCTCCCAGTCCGGAATCGGCGTTTACCGCGAGTACCCCGGCGGTGATGTTGAGGGTGCCCTGCAAAATACCCTGAAGCGTCCCGTTGACCAGGTTGGCGTTCGCACCAGCCAGCAGGAGCGTACCAGTGCCGGACTTGGTGAAGCCCTGGGCTGCGCTCAGGCGTCCGGACAGCCTCAACGCCGGCGGCAGGTCCGAGGTCTGCGCGCCGCCCACGGAGAAGGTCGCGCTGCCGCCGGTGACGGTCGTCGCGCCCGCAAACTCGAGCGCGAAGCCAGCGCCGGGTGTCACGGCAAAGGCACCGCTGTTGAGCGTCAGCGAACCCATCTGGAGCACCTTGTTGGCCGCCTGCGTGAGCTGAGGAACCGCAAGCCCGCCGGCCCGGTTGAGGACGACGGTGCCGAAGGCATTGACGGTCAGATTCTCGGCAACTGAAAGCGTCTCAGGACGCATGGAGCCGTCTCCGTCGACGGACAGGCCGAGCATTCCGCCGTTGAGCTGCAACGAGGAGTTCCCCGGTAGAATTCCTGCGAGCGCTGCGCTGCCTGCGGCAAGAAGGTTGAGCTGGCCGCCGCTGACAATCGTGGCGCCGGAGTACGCCTGCGCTCCGGAGAGCGTGAGGGTGCCCGGGCCCATCTTGATCAAGGAGCCCGCGCCCGCGCCGTTGTTGCCGATGGTGCCGGCGTAGGTGACGGTTCTGCCGGCGGCCACGGAAAGCACGCCCGAGCCGCTGCCGGAGTCGGGCCCGATGGCGATGCCGCGCCGGGCGTCGAGCGTGCCCGAGGCGTTGAGGCTCAGCACACCGCCATTGAGTACGATGTTGTTGGCGGTCAGCGCGAGCGGGCTGATGCCCAACGGTTCGAAAGCGGAGCCTGTGCCCTGCACCTCGAGGGAGCCGTTGTTGACCACAAAGGCCTGGACGCCGCCCGTGCCCCACGTGGTTGCGTTGCCGGACCCTGAGAGCACGAGCAGCCCCGGCCCCTCTTTGACCAGTGCGTCCCCCGCAGCCGCACCGGTGATCGTCCCGAACAGGTACACGCCATTGGTGCTGTTTACGGTCAGGGTACGGGCGGTGCCCGAAGAACCGCCCCAGACCAGCGGCCCCAAAAGGTTCAGCGAGCCGGAGTTGGCGTTGCCCAGCGTGATGCCGGCGGCGGATCCGCCGAAGACGACGGGATTTGCGAGTGTGCGAGCCGTGGCGTCTGCGCTGAGCAGCAGGCTGTTGGAGGAGAGGGTGAGGGCGCCCGTGCCGAGGGGGCCTGCGGTGACGGGCGCGGCTGTGGACGAGGCTGCGAAGAGAAGCCCGCCGCCCTGCAGCTCGACGCCACCGCTGAAAGTGCTGCTGCCGCCGAGCGACAGCAGGCCGTTTCCCGTCTTGAGGAGCCCGCCGTTCAGAACGCTGCTGGTGAGAGAGAGCCCGGCCTGCAAGGGGGCGAGGTTCACGCCGTTCGCGAGGGCGGGTTCGACGTAGACGGGGAAGGCGTTGTTGCCGCTGAGATCGAGGGTGCTCACGGAAACAAGCGGGACCGTGCCGGGGTTGATGGAGCGGGCGTTAAGACTGCCGGTGGCGGCAAGCGTCAGCGTACCGCCCGTGCCGCTCACGGTGGGCGAGGTGTAACCGCCGTTGTTGTAGAGGCTCAGGGCGGCAAGCGTCTGGGTATAGCTGCCGACGTTAAGCATGCCGTTGCCGGAAATGGACACCTGGTTGGAGGGCGCAATCTGTCCATGGTTGGTGAGCACCACGCCCTGGGCGTTGCCCGTCTGGTTGCCGGTTATGACGAGCCCGAGCGTCGGATCGGTGGCGGCGGGAATGACAATTGTGCCGCCGTTGAGCCGCAGCGCGAAACCGTTGAGAATGGTGCCGCCAGTGTAGCTGTTGGCGGTGCTGAACACGTCCCAGCCGCCGCCCATGTTGAGAACGTTGTAGACGGCGCGCACGGGTGTCCCGTTCGGATTGTCCACGATGTTGGAATGGACGACACCAAAACTTCCTGCAGTACGGCTCAGGTAGAGGTTGGCGCCGGAGGAAACGGCGGAGCCGCCGGCGGTGAGGCGCCCGGGAAGGGCGACCGATCCGACCGTCGAAACTGCGATGAAGCCGCCACTGGCGAGATTCAGCGTGTCCGTGGCATTGGTGAACCCAAACGTGTTTTGAGCATTCAGGGCATTCAGCGTCATCGTGCCACCCAACGCGGTCAGCGAGGCGAGGGTTGTCGCTCCGCCGAGGCGGATATTCTGCGTGGCGTACTGCTCGGGGTCCGAAGCCGGCATGGCGATGGCGGTGGCGTCGTACCCTGCGAAGCCCGGGGCGTTGAGGGAGGCGACGCCCATCTTCGGAATGTAACTGGCGAACTCGACGGTTGCGCCGTTCCACACCGTAGCCCAGCCGCCGATGAGGTTGTTGGTGAGGGCGTTGCCCGCTTCGTAGCTGGACACCAGAATACGCGAGGCGCTTCCCACCTGTCCAAGGTTTGTGCCGCCAAAGATCACCGTCGCAGCCACGCCCTTTGGGGTCGCCGCCCTGCCCAGATCCGCCAGCGTCAGCACCGCCGAATTGGCCCCGGTCCCGCCAAGGGTGGAGGTAATGGAGCTCATGCTCTCCTGCAAAGTGACCGCGCCCAGCGTTTCGGCGGACTGCGCCTGCGGCCGGCCCAGGAGGGTAAGTGCGCCGCCGTTGAGAAACACGGGGGCGTCCTTGTTCAGGCGGTTGGGGAGGTTGGTATACTGGGTATTGTCGACCGTCAGCCCGGCATAGTTGACGGTGATCGCGGAAGTCCTGGAAAGCGTCCCAAAGTCGCGGACTGCGGTAATGCCGCTCAGAAGGGTGGTGGTGCCCGTGTAATCGTTGGGCGCGTTCAGGCCGAAGATATTGAAACCAGTGCGCAGGAGACTCATGCCGCCGGTGAGTGAACCGCCGAACCCGCGGGCGGTGTTGCTTTGCACGAAGGCTAGGAGGCTGCCGGTGCCGCCGGTAACGACTCCACCGGCGGACTCCAACACTCCGCTGCGGGCGCCGGGGAGCAGGAAGTCCGAGACGAACTGCGTAGTGGCCCCCAAATCGAGCGTGCCGCCAAGCGTCACGGCAAGCGTGGTGCCGACCGGGAGCGCGTTGTTGGCCTGCACGCGCAGGATTCCGCCGTTGACGGTGGTGGTGCCGGTATAGGTCTGAGGGACGGTGATGTTGAGAACGCCGCCGAGGGCCTTGGTGACGCCGACGCTCGTCGCCACTGTTGTCGCAAGGTTGAGCGTGCCGCCGGCCGCCACCTGGAAGATTGCCTCGAGACCGCCCTGCGCAAGGGTGAGGGAGGGCGCGAGCGTGCTGCTGCCGCCCGTGACGAGCATCCCCAACGAGGAAAGGGTCAATGCTGTGTTGCGCGCTGCGCCCGACAGGACGATTCCGTTGCCCTGCAACACGAGAGCTCCGACGGTTTTCACCGAGCCAAGGGAGGCGGAACCGGTGAGTCTGAAGGCGTCGTTTGTGGCGGCCGCGTCGAGTGTGCCTGCACTGGAGAAGACCGTGAGCGGTCTGAAGCCGAACGAGGCATCGTACGTGGCGAAGGCGGTTCCCCCCACAGTGAAGCGCCCGGAGACTCCGGCCGCGATGCCTCCGATGGTAAGCGTGGACGTGGCCCCTCCGGGAAGCGCTCCGACTAGGTTGACGGTACTGCCGGGCGCGGCAACCATGTTCAAAAACGTGAGGTTGCTCTGGGCTGCAACCTCAGCGGGATTGTTGGTGATCGTCGCTGCGCCCGCCCCTAGTGTCAGCGTCGCGAAGCTTTGAACCGAGCCGTCGGAGCTGGTGAGCAGCGTCAGGTTTCCCCCGTTGAGCGTCACGCCGCGTGACAGGTTGCCAAACCGGTCCATCTTGGCGAAACCGCTGTCGTCAAAAAGGAGGGTCGCACCTGCCGCCACAACCGGGGGATTCGCACCGCCGCCGGTGAAGTATTCCCCCGCGCCCGAGAAGGCGAGCGTTCCGGCTTGCACCCAAAAACTGTTGGTCCCGGAGAGACTACCCAACGGCACCGAGACATTGGTCGTGCCGGAGCCGTACTTGGCAAAGCCCGCCAAGCCGCTGGCAACGCCCGCACTCACAAGCGGAGTCACTGCCAGATTCACGGTACCCTCGCCGCCTATCGTGACGATCCTGGCGGTGGGCGTTACGAACCCCCCTGTCAGGTTGAGGGTTGCCCCGGCATTGGCGCCGATCACAGCGTCGCGCACCGTGATGGGCCCGGACCAGGTGTTGTTGCCAGACACGCTTTGTAACGCACCCCCTGTATTGAGGCCGCCGCCAAAACCGCCGTTGCCGCCCCCCGTCGCGTCGATGTTCTGCAAGGCTAGCGGGTTGGGGATGGTGACACCACCGCTCAACTGGATGGCGGAACCGTTGGCGGAAGTCTGCTGGATGACCGGCGCGGTGGGAGCTCCCGCGGCGCCATTGGTCGTCAAACGGAGGATCCCGCCGTTGACCACGATGCCGCCTGTCCAGTCAGCAGGGGCGGTTCTGGTCAGGACGAGGGTGCCGCTGTCGTTTTTAACGAGCACGGCCGTGCCGGATGACACCGCGAGCGAACCGGTGAGCGTGAGCACGTGTCCTGCGGACACGTCGATGGCGCTGGACCCGCCATTGAGGAGAATGTTGTGAGCGAGCGAAAAGGAAGCGCTGGCCCGGAGGCCTTGTGTCGCGCTGTTGGCGCTGAGGCGGAGGACATTGAGGGGGTTGCCGAGAGCGGCTGTGCTGGCAATCTGGAGCATCCCACCCGTTACATCAATGATGGAACCGGCGCCGCCGAATGTGTTGGTGCCGGAAAGTGCGAGAGTCCCAAGGCCCGCTTTTCTCATCGTTACAAGGCCTGCGCCGGAGGTGCCGCCGGAAAGGTTTCCGGCGAGTGTGAGGCCTTGGACGGCATTGGAGGCGGAGGCGGTCGCGACCGTGAAAATGGGATTGGCACTGAGTACGGTGTCGTCGTTGAGGAGCAGGCCGTAGCCGTTGTTGTTGGTCAGGGTGAGGCCGTTGGCGAAAGAGTGAAACTCCGCGGGCGCAAGGGTCTTGTTGACTGCCTGGTTGAAGAGGGTTGTGTTGCCGACGCGCCCGATGGTGACGGAGGGAAGGTCGGCGCCCATGGTGATCGCGCCGTAGCTGATCAGGGGTCTCGGATTGGAGGTGCCGTCGCCGTCATTGAGCAGGGAAACCGGGCCGCTGGTGATGGTGATTGGAATGCTGTTGGCGCCCGGAAAGTTGAGGCTGATGCGGCCCAAGCCGGTGGTGGTGAGGGAGCTGACAGGGAGCGTGTAAACGGTGATGTCTTCGCCTTCAAACTGGACCACGCGGGAGGTGGTGCCGGCGATGGCTCCGTTGAGGGCCACCGTGAGATTGGGGTTGGGCGCGTTGAACACGAGGTCCCCGGAGGGGACAGTGAGTGGTCCGTTGAGGGTGAGGGTGACGGCGGTGTTCGTGCTCGCATCAAAGAGGGGGTTGCCCTGAAAGACGACCGGGTTCCAGAGGGTGCGCGAGGTGCCGTCGTTGAGCAGCGTGGTACCGGCCCCCATGGTGAGGGTGCCCGTGCCGACGGGCCCTGCGGTGACAGCCGCGCCTACCGTACTGCTGGCTGCCAGGAGCAGGCCTCCGCCGGTCACGGAAAGGCCGTTGGCAAAGGTGTTTTGGGCGTTGAGTTGAAGCACGCCACTGCCGGATTTGGTGATTCCGCCATCGCGAATGAGCGAGGTGATGCTGAGGGCTGCGGCACTTGGGGTCAGCAGCCTGCCATTGAAGGTGGCGGCGTCGACAGCCATCGGGAAGGCCGGGTTGTTGCTGAGGGAAAGGGTGCCGCCGGCAACCGTCGGAACCGAGGTTGGGCTCATCGCGGTGCTGCTGAGCGAACCGGTCAGGGTGAGGGTGCCGGTCCCGACGGCCACGGTGGGGTTTACGGTGCTCCCACCGTTGTTGGAAAACCGGATTCCAGCCAGCGTGTTGTTTCCTACAAGGGTAAGGGTTGAGAAGCCCGCCACGTTAACGAAGTTAGACGGGTGGATCTGCCCCTCGTTGGCAAGCATGGTCACATTCGCGCCGTTGAGGGTCAGGCCACCTGCGGGAATCACGACGCTTCCCGCCGCTCCGGCGAGGTTGAGCGTACCGTAGCCTGCGGCTCCGGCGTTCACCACCGTGCCGCCGGAGTACGAGTTGGTGCCTGCGAGGGCGATGTTTCCGCTGGGAGCGCCAAGCGAAAAGACCGCGCGCACTTTGGCGCCGTTCGGGTTGTCGATGATCTGGCTGTTGAGCGTCCAGGTGTTGGCCCTGTTGTAGATGTAAAGATCGGAGGTGCCGTTGGAGAGCGTGCCGCCGGCCGTCAGGCGTCCTGCGTTGGCGGTGCCGCCGAAGGTGGTGTTTTGGTTGGGCCCGACCAAGGCGCCCGAGGTGAGGTTGAGCACTTCGGCCGGGTCGGTGAACACGGTGGAATAGTTGCCGTTGGCGTAGGTGAGGGCGTTGACGGTCGAGCCGCCAACGGGCACCACCGCGTTGGCGGCTAGGCGTACGTTCCAAGTAGGCTGCGCACCGGCGGGCAAGGTGGCGGAGTCGTAGCCGGCTGCACCCGCCTGATTCAGGGCGGCGTAACCCTGACCGGTGATGTAGGTGACCAGGTCGTTGTTAAACACCAGCCACGGGGCCACCAGGTTGTTGGTAAGCGTCGGGGGGATGCTGGAAAGGATGCGTGGGTTCGAGCCGAGCAGGCCAAGCGTGCTTCCGACGCCGTCCCACAGCACGGCCGTGGCGCTCGAGCCAGCAGGGCGTGTGAGACTCGCGAGGGTCAGTTCCGCCGAATTCACCCCCGTGCCGCCGGTCCGGATATCAATCCAACTCAACCCGGATTCCAGAGATACGGTCCCAAGCGTTTCGGTGGAAGCTGTCTGGGCGCGGCCAAGGTAATAGAGCCGCCCGCCGTTGAGGCTGATGCCGGCGGCGTTGTTGACGCGATCCGGAAGTGCGGCGGCACCCTGGTCGGTGATGCTCAGATTGGCATAGTTGATCGCGATCGCGCTGGTCCGGGAGAGGCGGCCGCCGTCCTGCAGGGTAATCTGCCCGCCGGAAATGAGGGTGGGTCCGGTGTAGTCGTTGTCGCTGAAGAAAAGGCTCGTGCCAGAGCCGCCGCGCTGGAGGCCGAGGTCGCCGGAGAGGAGGCCCGACCAGTTGCGCGTACTGTTGTCGTGGTTCATCACGAGGGTGCTGCCCAAGGAGCCGGTCACGACTCCGCCACCGTTGGCGACCGGATTGTCGCTGAAGAGGGCGGACACGTACTGGGAGTAGCCTCCCAGATCTAACCGGCCACCAGTGACTGCCAGGAAATTGTTGCCGTTATAAACGCCTCCCAGGGTGTTGTTTCCAGCCGCAAGCGTGAGCGTTCCCTGATTCACGACGGTCTGGCCCGAGAAATAACCGATCCCCATCAGGGACAGGGTCGCCGGCCCGGTCTTGGTCACATAGGCGTTGGAACTGGAGGAGGACCCCACAATCGAGCTGGACACATTCAGATCACCCAGAGTGTGGAACACCAGGTCCCCCGTGGACCCGCCACTGAGCAGACCGCCGGAAATACCGAGGTTTCCCGGCAACGCCAGAATACCGCCGGCAACAGTGGAAGACCCGATGGAGAAGATCGCAGTGGGACTCCCGATGTCTACGCCGCCGCCACTGCTCAAAGTCAGCGAGTTGACGGCGAGGCTGATAGCGGTGGTCTCCACTCCGGCGAGATTCACATTCTGGCCCGCGGACAACGTGGTCGTGTACTCCGAGGGACGCAGGGCCCGAAGACTGCTGGAGGCGGTGTCCGCCGTGGCAAACGAAATGCCCCGACCAGTCTCGGTAGGGTCGACGAGCGCCCAGGGAAGGAGTCCCTTGTTGGTGGTGTCGGCGGTGCCCGTCCCGACGAAAGCGAAACTGCCAGGGGAAAGGATGGTTGCCACGCCGGGCCCGGCAGCCTGTCCCAGACCCGTGCCCCGGAAGAGGGCGGTTGCGCCCGCGGTACGGGACACCGACCCGAACTGCAGGGTGGCGCCTGCGGTGGCATCCGGCAGCACCGTGAAAATGCTCTGCCCCCTTCCCGAAGTGAGCGCACCCGTCGCCTCCGTGGTGCCCAATGCATTCCCGAGCAACCGCAACTCCGCGCCGCCGACTGTGAGCGGACGTGCGCCCAGCCGGCTGGTGCCGGCTGCTACCGCGCTGTCATCCACCACGAGCGTCGCACCGACCCTCAGGGTTGCCCCCAATCCGGCAGCGGCCCAAGCACCTGCGCCGCCGATCTGGAGCGTTCCGCCGTAAACAAACAGGCCGGAGCTCAAGGAGGGGATCAAGGTGTGGAGGGTTGCCTTTCCAGACCCGGTTTTGACCAGCCCGGTAATACTTCCGAGGGAGCCGCCCGAAAAGAGCAGGTCCCCTGCGCCATTGAGAGTCAGGATGCTCGTGGCAGAAAGGGGTCCGGCGATTGTGAGTTGCCCGGCTGTGGCGCCGATGGTGGCGGCGGCAGTCAGCGTAAGCGTTCCGGTCAGGGTGTTGTTGCCCGCTTTGTTTTCGAGCGCGCCCGCTCCATCCATGCCGGAGCTGCCGATTGATATTGCCTCGCCCAGTGTGAACCCGCCGGCGGAGCCGTCGAGCTGGAGCGCCGCACCAACCGCGCCTGTGACCACCGTGTTGCCGGCGGTGGAACCCAACGCCAAGGCGTTTCGGATCCGCAACACTCCCTGGCTCACCGTGATAACGCCGTTGTAGTCGGACCAAGGTTGGGTGAGCACCAGGGTCCCGGCCTCGGCCTTTGTCAGGGGAGCGGAAGGAGCGGCGGTAACGTCCACTGCGGCACCCAGGGTGAGCGTCCTGCCCGCTGCAACCTCGATTCTGCGAATGTCAGCACCGCTCAAGCCACCGAAGCGGAGGCCGGCAGTCGTGGCGTCCAGGGTGGTGTCCGCCGTCACGCGAAGCGTGGCGGTGAGGCCTTGCGCCGGGTTGAGAAGGACCGTGTTGTTGGCAGCGCCGAGTGCGCCAGCGCTTGCTGCGGAGAGAACCCCGTTTTGGATTTCAAGCGTCCCCGAAAAACTGTTGGCCGAATTGGAGAGCGCCAGCGTTCCGAGGCCCGACTTGGTAAGAACGTTCGCTCCCGCAGTGCCGCCCGAAAGCACACCGCTCAGGGTCAATCCCTGAACTCGGGTGGAATCCGAGGCGGTGTTTACGACGAAGGTGGGGGAGCTGCCCACGGGCAGGGCCACCGAGGCGCCCAACTCGAGCCCGTAGCCGTTTGCACTGGCCACGTTAAGGAGACGGCCCGCGAGGTCGGTCAGCGCGCCGTCGAACCTCACGGTTTTGTTCACCGACTGCTGGAACAAAGCGGCCCCCACGGAAGTGCCTGCGCCGGCCCGGTCCAGCGCGATGGAGATGTCTCCCGCCAAGGGGACGGTGCCCATGGACAGGGTTTCCGTTCCCGTCCCGGGGGTACCATCCAGAGAGAGGGCGAGAGTTCCTCCCCCGAAGAAGAAAGGCCGGGAGTTGGTGGGGCTTAGGGAGTTGAGAGCGAGCACCCCTTGGTTGATGTACACACTTCCGGTCAGGCCGCTGCTTGCGCCGGTGAGCTTGAGCGTGCCCGGCCCAGCCTTAACAAGGCTTCCCGGACTGGAAAGGGCGCTTCCGAACACCACGCCAGCCGCTGCCATGTTGTTCTGGGTGATCACGTATTCGCCCAAGGGATTGGTGATGCCGCCGCCGAAACCCGTGAGGGTGATTCCCTGGAGCGTGCCGGACCCGGTGAAAAGAAGGGCGCCGCTGTTGAGACTGAGGGAGTCGCCGGCACCCGCACCCGAGAGGGTCAGGGGCGCGGTGGTGGAGGTGTTTTCCACCAGCAGCGCGTTCATCGAGTGCGCCGCACCGGCGAGGGTGAGGTCCGAGGAACCGGAATAGCGCACATTGTTGAACGCGGAGGTCCCGCCTCCGGCGGTGAGCATTTCGTATTCCGAAGCCGCAAGGGCGCGGAAGGTTTTGAATACGCCGGAGTAGGTGACGAACGTGTTGCCATAAACCGCTCCCGTCACGGCGGCACCTGCATTGGTGCCCACCGCCCAGGGCAGGATGCTGCTGTTCGCCGAACCGGCGTTGCCACCACCGCCGACCAAGGCGCTCTGGAGGTCCGCGCCGTTGCGCACCACGATGTCACCGCGGCGTGGGGAAACCGGGTCTTCCATAAAAGAGCCGAGCAGGACCGCGGTGGCGTTGTTGGTCCGGATAAGCGAATCGAGGGAGAGCTGGGCCACGACAAATGCGGCGTTGGCGTTGACGCGGATGGTGTTGGCGCCGCCGCCGAGAGTGACGGCACCGAGCGTTTCCACACGGGGCGCCAGTGTGCTGGCCTGGTCGCTGGTGAAACCGAGCCCGACTGTGTTGATCGTGCTCACGGGACCGGTATTTTGGAGCAGAATGGGCGCCGTGTCCGAAAGCCGGTTGGCCTGCAGGGCGCCCGTGGTGTCGATGCTGAGTCCGCCACCGTTGAGAATGGAGACCGCACTGACAGCGGCGAGGTTCGCGGACGCTAGACCACTCGTGAGCAGCCCGTTGGCGAGCACCAGTTGCGCGCCATTTACCTGCAGGCTGCCGCTAAACAGGTTGCTCGCCGTGTTCAGGGTCAGCGTGTTGGCGGCTGCTGTGCCTAGCACGACCAGCGCACCCGTGCCGGAAAGCGCGCCCGAATAGGTGGTGCTGGCTGTCTGCGTCACGGTGAGCGTGCCGGTTCCAATGCGGACCTCCCCGCCGACAGCCACGGTGCCCGTCACAATACCCGAGGTGATGGTACTGCGTAGAAGGCCGCCTCCGGAGAGACTGCCGATGGTTTCGGAGCCGTTGTGGAGGTCGAATACCGTAGTGGAACTGTTAGCGATGTTGAGGGTGGAACGGTCTCCGATGGCGTTGCCTCCGCTGACCCGGAGCGTGCCGGCATTGAGATTGGTAGCCCCTGTGTAGGTGTTGTTGGACGAGGCAAGGACGAGCGTGCCGGGCCCCGCCTTGGTGAGTGTGCCGCTTTGGAGGAGCGAGGTGAGCGTCAGGGTGTTGCCGGGCTGCGGGTTTTGCTGGAAGATGAAGAATTCGCCGGCCGCAGAGGCAAGCACCCCGCCGGAAATGGTGGAATCGAAGGCGCCGACACTCGGGGTGACGAGGATGCCGCCGCCTGCGAGGGTGAGGGTGGCGCCGTTGGCCACGGTCAGAGTGGAGGAGTTGGTTGCGTTGAAGCGCAGGGACTGAATCGTACCGGTGGTTGCGACGCCGTTGAAGCCGGCGGCGTCGGTCACATTATCGGCGGGGATGAAGGAGCCTGCGGCATCGCGTGCCGTGGTGGATGCCGGTGCGAGGTTGTTGGCGCCGTCCTTGGTCGCGAAGGAAAGGACGCCGGCCGAATCGAACACGGCCCAGTTGCCGATGTTGCTGGTGCCGACGTTGATCGCCCCCAAGGAGGGCGGTGTGACGACGACAGTCGCGCCAGTGTTCCGTGTAATGGGACCGGTGAACAGGGTGAGCGAGCCGCCGCCGAGGGTGGCGAGCGTGAGTGCGGACGCGGTTGCCGCGGTGAAGGTGGTGCTGGCGTAGGTTTGGGTGCCTGTGGTGGCGTCGCTCTTGGTGGCGATAAGCGAGCCGCCGCCGAGGGTGAGGACTCCTGCTCCCAACTGGTTGTTTGCAGCGGAGTTGAAGGCTGCGGCGAGGGTGCCGCCGTTGACGGTGAGTCCTCCGGTAAAGGTGTTGGTGCCGGCGAGTGTAAGCGTGCCGAGGCCGGTCTTGATCAGGGAACCGGCGCTGGTGCCGCCGTTTTTGACTACACCGGAAATGCGCAGGTTACCCGAACCGCCGAAGGTGACGGTCCGGGCGTTGGTGCCGTCCTGCAGGGCAAAATCGCCAGCGAGGGTCAGGAGGCCGGTTCCGTTGTTTAGGACGGCGTTACCGTTGTTGTTATTATTGGAGCCCGTCCCCACAAAGGTGATGTCACTGCCACCTTGAAACACAGCAGGGGCTCCGGCGGCCGCGAGACGGAGCGACTGGGCAAGGGTGAGGCTGTTGAGGGTTTGGAAATAGCCGGCGCCAGAAAACACCAGAGCGTTTGTGCCGGCGCCCAGCGGCGTGCTGCCTCCGAGGTAGGAGCCCTGGGGAGTGTTTAACTGGAGCACGCCGCTCGAGACGTTTGTGTCTCCCACGTAGGTGTTGGAGACACTGCTGGCTCCCAGAATCACGAGTCCGGGTGGA